>CAIYBH010000116.1 GCA_903924405.1 uncultured Planctomycetaceae bacterium
GCTGAGCACCACACCACGGAAGCAACTCCGCTTCCACCTCACGCGCAATCATGCTGTACGGTGGCTGAAGCGACAACACAGGATGAATGGCCTGCAGCCGCTGCAATTGACTCACTGAGTGATTGGAGACCCCGATGTAACCGACTGGAATACTCCAACGATGCCACCCCGGACCGCCTCACAGAACAGCGAGGTGATGGGATAGGAATCACAGTACGACGGCAACGAACACTGAGCACTGTCGACTCTTCATCACAACAGCCACTCGATGACATGAACATCGCCGGCACGATCACACTGGTCATACCCACATCGAAGCTTCCATGTCGTTCCAGCCTCGGACAAACACCTGTTGTGGAATCTTCTGTGCTCATCAATTCCTCACGATGTCCTAACAAATTCTTCAATGTCGATCCCGAAACTGTGTGGCATGAAGAACCCCACAGGCGTGCGGTGCCAGAGTGCATTGCGGAACAATCACGCAGCACTGAAACATGGCCCTTCATCAGCCCTTCATAACGTTCATCAGACAGCATTTTCCGGACACCTCTGTCCCTCTCTCTCAGTGTAATGGAGACGTTGATTATGCGAATTCCTCGTCGCAGGCTCGGTTTCACTCTTATCGAACTGCTGGTGGTGATTGCCATCATTGCAATTCTGGTTTCACTGCTGCTTCCGGCGGTGCAACAGGCACGTGAGGCAGCGAGACGCACACAGTGCAAGAACAACCTGAAGCAACTTGGACTTGCGTTACACAACTACGAAGGCACCTATGGTATTCTGCCTCATGCCTTGTGGGGCGCGGGTCCCGGTGGTGTCAGTGCTCTCCAGGACGACGGTTTCGGCTGGATGGTGTCGATTCTGCCGTATATTGAACAAACCAATCTGTATCAGCGAATCAATCCCCAGGGGCAACCTGGTGTCATGGGCGTGCAGGCAATCCGCGATCTGTATTACCCAGGGGTCACCGTGATTCCAGGTGGAGAAACCGTTGTGCCCGCGTATTTGTGCCCATCGTCGGCCATGCCTTCAGTTGCACCAGTGACATTCGCCGTCCCTGGCGCACCCAGCGGTAGTCAGCCACTGACACATCGCAATCCGGAACGTGCTGGCTATGCCACCAGCAGCTACAAATCCGCCGGGGGTTCCAACTCCGGTGACTACGGCATGATGCATAAAAACTGGGAAGGCGGCGGCGTGAAGTTTCGCGACGTGACTGATGGACTCAGCAACACACTGATGGTTGTGGAATCGGTCTACGTCTCAACCACCGTTTCTGCGAGCCAGCGGGCCGTGACGCCACTCGTCGCCGGCACACACTTCCTGATGGACTGGCCAATCTGGATGGGATCACATGGCAATGGCCAGGATGAAACAGTTCGCACAAACGGCCGCTGGGGCAGCCCCATCAACGCTCGCGTCGGCTATCAGAAAATGGCACTCGCGGTCAATGACGACAACGCCTTCAGCTATCACGTCGGTGGGGCTCAGTTCTGCCTTGGTGACGGTTCCGTGCGCTTCATTACCGAAAACATCGACGTGCGGACCTACGACTATCTGCATGACAAACGCGATGGTCAGGTTCTTGGCGAATTCTGATTCCATGGCACATCCCCGTCATATTCCCGACGGAATATGGCGGGGATCGTCAGTTTTCTCTTCTCAGGTGATCCACCATGAAATACATCGTTCCACTCGTGGCACTGTCAGTTGTCGGATGTTCCGGCGGATTGAAGGAATTCCCTGTCGCTGACGCCGGAGGCGTAGTTCTCTGTGAAGGCAAGCCCGTTCCGTTTGCCAAAGTGCAGTTCAATCCAAAGTCAGTGGATGGATCAAAGACGGCGATTATCGGCAAGCCCGGCTTTGCTTTTGCCCGGGAAGATGGCACGTTCACTCTGTCCACCTACGGTACTGACGACGGAGCCGTTGTCGGTCAACACACCGTCACAGCGGTACCGGATTCAGGCCATCCCTGCAACTGTCACTCTGATGACATCACGTCACTGATGGAGGTCGAGGTCAAAGCCGGTGAAGCCAATACATTCGAAGTTGTTATTCCCGTGAAGCCAAAAAATCTGAAACCTGTCGTCGATCCATTTTCAGATCCGGAGTGATGACGGATTTGACCTTCGCACTGCTCTGATTCATCGATGAAATCTGCGTGTGATTCCCATGGCTGATGTTATGCCAACTCCGGCAGTAAACCTGGCACAACGGATACTCGATTTTCCGTGCAGTGCCACCAGCACCTCGGCTCAGGTACCGAGCCAGAGCACCGCCGTTCTGCGTTTTTTTCTCGGACTACACCTCTGCATCTGGGCTGTGCACTATCTGATCAGCGGCCGGGCTGAATTACTGTGCAACCCGATGCAGTTTCACTTTACCTACCCAGGATTTCACTGGGTCCGCCCGTGGCCTGGAAGTGGTACCGTGATTCAGTTCTGGATCCTTGCTCTTTCCGGCGCGACACTCGCAATCGGCATGGCAACTCGACTGTCAGCAATCGTCGCCGCGACAGAGTTCACACACTTCTTTCTTATTGATCGAACCAACTATCAGAATCACTACTACTTCATGCTGTTGATGCTCTGGTGGTTGACCTTACTCCCCACAAATCGCTGCTGGTCCATTGATAACGAATTCCACGAAAAGGCTCAACACAACACAGGCACCATCTCGCGTCTGGTTCTGACAATCCTGCAGTTTCATGTCGCCCTGCCGTATGTCTTTGGAGGACTCGCCAAGCTTGAATCCGACTGGCTGATGGGCACCCCGATGCGACTGATGCTGATGCAACGAACAGGATTACCTGAGTCGTCGTTCCTGGTCGGCTACGCCAGTGGCATTCTTGCCTGGGGCGGACTGCTGTTTGACCTTTGTATAGTCCCTGGATTGCTCTGCAGAAAAACTCGTCTCACGGCAACGCTGATGATGCTGGTCTTCCATCTGACAAATGCGGCTTTGTTTCCCATCCACATCTTCCCGTGGCTGATGCTCGCTGCCTCCACCATATTTTTTGCACCAGACTGGCCCAGTCAGGTTCAGAAATGGATCCAGCGCAGGCAGGCCTTCTCCAGTCCTCAGCCGCAGGCATCGGCCGTATCACCTTGCCACTCGAACAACGTTCTTCCTCTCAGCGAAAGCCACGCGGATGCTCAGTCTCTCTCATCGCCCATAGAAACAGTCAACCAGCAACGGGCAGAAACGCGGAGGATTCTGCCTGCGCCGTTGATTGCCGCGTGGTGTTTGTTCCAGATCCTTTGGCCGCTGCGATCCCACTTGTATGAAGGAAATGCCAACTGGACCGAACGAGGCCACTTCTTCTCCTGGAGAATGATGCTGAGAGCAAAAACTGCCTCAGCCGAATTCATCATGCGGAATCCGGGCGATGGCAGCATCTGGAAGGCCGACGTCAGCAGATTATTGAATCCAGAGCAAACCCTTCGCTATTCCCTCGACCCGGAAATGATCCGTCAACTCGCGCAGCATCTCAGTCACCTGCATGCGGAACGTACAGGAATCACTCCGGACGTCCATGTTCTCGCGACTGCTTCACTGAATGGTAGACCACCACGACTACTCATCGACCCCGCAGCAAACCTCGCAGACAGTCACAACCTCGCGCACGACTCCTGGATTCTCACCACGGAATCCCGAGTCGCATCGTCGACGGACCTCCTGCAGCTGCAACGCATTTCAATTCCCGAAACTCCAGCGGTTCAACTCTGAATCAACGGCCCTGAGATCACTGTGTTTCCGTGTGTCAATCAGATTCCACGTGCTTTTCTGTTTTCCCCTGATGAAAGAAATCAACACATGCTGCCAATTCGCAACGTCACACGCTCAAGGCACCTGAAAACTGTGCCACTTTTTGCCGGACTGTTCTTTGTCCAGACGCACGCCACGTACGCTCAGGAAACAACAACGACGGCCAAAGTGGCCCCTGCCACGCAGTATCAACCATCTCCCGTCCCGGACCGAATTATCCTGACATGGAATGGCAATCCCGCCACGACCCAGTCAGTCACATGGCGGACAGCAACCAACTCAGGCCCGGGTGTCGCAGAGATCGTCACGGCCGATGCCGGTCCGGACTTTGAATCCTCGGCACGAAGAATCACGGCACTCACAGAACGCCTCACCACAGATCTCAGCGAAGCACACTTCCACTCAGCTACGTTTGACGGACTGTCTCCTGATACCCTTTATGCATACCGGGTAGGAGATGGCGCAAACTGGAGCGAGTGGTTTCAGTTTCGAACCGCATCCCAGCAGCCAGAAGCGTTCTCCTTTATGTACTTCGGTGACGCTCAGAATGATATCCGTTCAAAGTGGTCCCGAGTACTGCGCGCCGCATGGACCGACGCTCCCAAAGCCGCCTTCATGATCCACGCAGGTGATCTGATCAACAATGCTGAAGCAGATCAGCAATGGGGCGAATGGTTTGGAGCTGGGGCGTGGATGAATGCCATGGTACCCAGCATTCCGGTTCCCGGAAATCACGAACAGGCCAAAGTCGACGAAACGACTCGTCGACTTTCACACCACTGGCGGCCCTCCTTCACACTGCCCGAAAACGGGCCAGCAGGGCTGGAAGAGTCCTGCTTTACACTTGTCTATCAGGGCGTACGCATCATCGCCCTGAACAGCAATGAAAAACATCAGGAGCAGGCCGAGTGGCTGGACGGTGTCCTGTCGGAAAACAAGGAAAAATGGGTGATCTGCACGTTCCACCACCCACTCTTTTCCACCGGAAAGGATCGCGATAACGCTCAACTTCGCGCAATCTGGAAACCCGTCCTCGATCGCCATCGTGTCGACCTCGTGCTCCAGGGACACGATCACACTTATGGTCGCACAGGACTGGAAACGCCCGTTGGATCAACCAATGTCGCATCCGGTGTGAACGTGAAGGATACCTTCTCCGGTACTGTTTACGTGGTCTCCGTCAGCGGCCCGAAAATGTACACGCTCCAGCGGCACCCGTTCATGCCGCGGCAAGCCGAGAACACACAGCTGTATCAGATCATCCACGTCGATGGGGATCGTCTCAGCTTTGAGGCCTGCACGGCAACTGGAGAACTCTACGACGCCTTTACTTTGAACCGTCAGAGTGATGGGACCAATACCCTCGTCGAACAGATTCCCGATACCCCCGAACGACTCCGACCACCGGTCCAGAGTGCCCCGGCGAAGAAAGCCTCGGAGGTTCTGAAATAACGTCAATTACCCGGCAGCAGCGACCTGCTGAGCTCGCTGCTGCCGCGGTCCGCTGTCTCGTGCCACAACGATCTCCCGGTTTGCTGGTCTCGATCCGTCAACAGACCACACTCCGGGAAATCCCCATGGCCTCCGGATTCCAGTCCAGCTGCAGGGCTCATTCAAGGCCGGATTATTCTGACTGAAAAGAGGTTCTCCCCAATGGTCTCAACTCCTCACTGCTTCAAATGGCTCGCGATCACACTGGTTATCATTCCAGCGGTCTGTCCGGCAGAGGAACCCGAACCGGCTGTCTCCAATCGTACTGTCCCGCTAATCACCGTTTCATTTCAGCAGGGAGTGAATGGCTACGCTGGTACGGTGGATTCCGAAATCTGGGCACTGGCACCGCATACCATTCTCGAAAGCAATCCCAACTCCTCCACAGACGCCGATAACGACGGCGGCGAAAGTCAGTGTGTCCTCCGCTTCGACGCGATTGTTGGACCAGACAGAGGACAGATTCCACCACACGCCACGATTCACAGTGCCCGACTGCTCGTCTCAGCCTTCGATCAGGGCAGTACCGTGAATCTGCACCGCATGCTGGTCCCCTTTGATCGATCAATCACATGGTCGTCCATGATCTCAGGTATCTCCGCTGACGGTCTGGAAGCGGTCCGTCATAAGGACTCGTTCACCTTCGGAAAGATCGCCGCAAACTCCTCCGAAATTATTTTCGATGTCACCGACTCAGTAAGAACCTGGGTCAGTGGTGAGACCAATCATGGCTGGGTGTTTCTCAACACCGGGGGAAATGGCTGGGACTTCTACGCGTCGGAATTCGAGAATGTGTCACAGCGTCCTCGACTGGTTGTGGAATACAGCCTGCCTTCACAGACCACCGATGTGAACCCGGTCAACCCTCGCTAACTCTCCACCCCGCCTTTTTGCATCTGTCTGTTTTCACCAAACCAACACTCAAGGAACCGCTCCCATGACGACAACTCCGACTGCTGAATGTTCCGGACCTCTCAGCACTTTCGCACCGACCCGCCGCGGCTGGCTCCACGCAGGCTGGCTCGGGGGCATTGGCCTTAACCTTGGGCAACTACTGCAACTGCAGGCAGCCCCCCGGGATGAGCAGGCAGAACCAGCAGCCCCGGCAAAAGCCAGATCTGTCATTCACATTTATCTGCAGGGCGGCTTCGCCCACATGGACAGTTTTGACCCAAAACCTGACGCACCCGTCGAGTATCGCGGCATCCTTGATCCCATTTCCACCTCAGTTCCGGGAGTCTCGTTCAGTTCACACATGCAGCGAACTGCCACGGTGGCCGACAAACTGACCGTCGTGCGCAGCATGACGCACTCTGAAGTCGACCACCAGCGCGGAGAACACAGCATGTTCACCGGGTACCGCCCCAGCCCGGCATTGGTCTATCCAGGCTTCGGCAGTGTTGTCGCTCACGAACTGGGCGCTAAGGGTGCCATGCCCCCGTATGTGGTGGTTCCCACAGCCGGCAGTCAGTTCCTCGGAAGCGGCTATCTGAGTAACGCCTTCGGGCCTTTCGCTCTCGGTGCGGATCCGGCACGAACTGGATACGTCGTTCGGGATCTGAATCATCCAGCAGGAGTGGATGCAGCGCGACTTGAACGTCGTAAGGACTGGAAGAACATGGTCGACGAACGCTTTCGCACTCAGGCCCAGGATGATGCCATCGCCACGATGGACTCCTTCTACCAGAAAGCCTGGGCCTTGCTGGATTCGCCTGAATCCAAAGCCGCTTTTCGCCTTGATGGAGAATCAGACCAGACACGTGACCTGTATGGCATGAAGCCATGGGGCCCCATCCTCCGTCCCTCCGCAGGTGCGAGGTTTCTCGTGGCTCGACGCCTGGTCGAGGCTGGAGTCCGATTCGTCACAGTGACGTACGGCGCGTGGGATACGCATTCCTATCATTACCGCGGAATCGAAACGCAACTGCCCGATCTGGACCGCGCCTTCGCCGGACTGATTCAGGATCTCGACCAGCGCGGGCTGCTGGAATCCACACTGGTCCTCGTAACCAGCGAATTCGGCAGAACGCCCCGCATCAACGCCGGCGGTGGCCGCGATCACTGGCCTCGCGTTTTCAGTATTGTCATGGCCGGAGGTGGAATACGCCGTGGACACGTTTTCGGTGCCTCAGACGGACTGGCTGCCGAAGTTGCTGACCAACCTCTTTCAATCGAAAACTACGCCACAACCATCTATCACCTGCTTGGAATTGATGCCAGTCGCAGCCTGATGTCACCCGGTGACAGGCCACAACGTATCGTGACGGACGGCGAAGTGGCCCGCGATCTGCTGGCTTGATCCGCCTGCTGCGCTCTGCAAGTCACCTTGACACCAGACCCCTCGCTGGCAGCACTTCGCCCGTACATCCGCTGCCACGATGTTTTCACCGATTCTGTTCTTCGGAAGTCCCCCGGAGTGGTTACACTATGTACGTCCTGCGATATGTTCTGATCTTCCTGCTGCACGCCTCCGCAATCTGCCTCGCAGCCCCGCCATCCATCGAACGTGTCACCCCCACCGTCGGTCAGCGTGGCACAACCTTCCAGCTGACCATCATCGGCGCAGGACTCACTCGCACCGAAGAAGTCCTTCTCTATCGCCCCGCGCTGCAGTGCACCCGCATCGACGCTGTCTCCGATAACGAACTGAAATTGACCATCACGGCAGCCCCGGACTGCCTGCCAGGTGAATGCGCCTTCCGCCTCCGCTCCCCGGAAGGAATCTCCCAATTGCTGACCTTCCTCCTCACAACACTTCCCGTTGTGCCGGAACACGAGGACAACAATACGCTTGAGTCCGCTCAGAGCATCGCACTGAATTCCACCGTCACAGGTATCATCGAAGCAACTGACTCCGACTACTTTCGTGTCACCCTGCAGCAGGGACAACGACTGACCGCAGAAGCCGAAGCGATGCGTGCCGGCGGCAGCATGTTTGATGCCGTCCTGAACCTCTATGGGCCCGATGGCGACTGGATCATTTCCGCCGATGACTCTGCACTCACACGCCAGGATCCGTTCTTCTCCTTCACGGCACCGACTGCCGGCGACTATCTCGTACAGATTCACGAAACCAGCTACGAAGGCGATGAAGACAGTCGCTACGCACTGCATCTCGGCTCGTTCCTCAGACCGGATCTGGCATGGCCGCCAGGAGGCATGGCCGGTACCACTCAGGACATTGCATGGATCAACGCCGGCGAAACACTCGCCAGTGAAACGCTGACACTGCCATCCGGCGACTCCGGAACCACACTCCTGTATCCCTCCTGCCAGGATTGCACCACGCCGGTCGGAGTTCCATTTCGCGTCTGCCCGTTCCCCAACGTCATCGAACCAGTCCACGCAGCCCCGGAATCACGCCCGGCACCGGCACATCTGCCCGTCGCATTCAATGGGATCCTCTCCAGCAGCCGCGAAACAGACTCCTGTTACTTCCTTGTCGCCGCAGGACAAAAACTTCGGGCCGAAGTTTTCGCCAGGCAACTCGGCAGCCCGATCGATTCATTGATCGAAATTCGCGATTCCTCTGGTCGCCTCCTCGCCGCGTCGGATGATGCAGAATCCCCCGACAGTCGCATTGACCTCGTCGCGGCCAAGGATGATGTCCTCGAACTGCGCATCTCCGATAAACGCGGTAATTCAGGTCCCTCCCATTTCTATCGGGTGGAATTGACCGAACAACAGCCTGCCGTGCTCGCCTTCATCGCTCGACCCGATCGAAAATCCCAGGAACGACAGGCGATTGCCGTACCCCGCGGAAATCGTGTCCTCACATTCCTCAGCGTGCAACGCCGCGGGTTTGAGGGTGATGTGTACCTGACACCCGGGACACTGCCTTCGGGAATGACCATGACCCCCATGTCCGTCCCCGCCGATCGCTTCTGGGTGCCCGTTCTGATGGAAGCCACAGAAAATGCTCCGCTGCAGGGAGGTCTCGTACCACTCGAAGCATTTTCAGCCCTCGATTCAGGAACCGTCACTGGCCCCTTCCAGCAAGTCGTGGATCTCGTCGCCTCCTCCGCCGATCAACTCTTCCATCAGGTCCGCACAGATCGACTGGCCGCGGCCGTCACCGAAGCCGTGCCCTATCGCGTCACCCTTGAGCCACCTGTCAGTCCACTGGCACCCAACGGTACGCTCGACATCCTGGTCAATGTCGAGCGGTCTGCAGGGTTTTCCGGTCCGCTGGACATCACGTTTCCCTTCCTCCCACCGTGGGTCGACGGACCAGATCGCCTGCGAATTCCCGAAAACGCCAACTCGGGACTGTACACCATCCGCGCATGGCCGGCCGCTGAAGCGCGAACATGGTCACTCTGCGCAGAAGCAACTCCCGCACTGCCACTTGCTGGCTCCAGCCCCTCCGATTCAAATACCCAGGCCGACCGAACGAAACGCAGTTCACTCGCCGTCAATCGCATCGCCGTTGCCTCCAATCTCGCCCAATTGACCATTGCGCCTTCTCCCGCATCCGGTCCCGCAGGCACTATTGTGACCGAACAGGGAAAAACCACGGCCGTTCACTACGAAATCACCCTCGCAGATTCCCTTCCCGGCACGCTGACTGCAACCCTCGAAGGTTTACCCAATCGCGTCCAGGCCGCGCCCGTTCAGATTCTGTCCACTGAAACACAACTCCAATTCGATCTCGAGGTCGCTCCCACAGCACCAACAGGTCTGTTCTCCGGTCTCTTTGTGCGATTAACCGGGCACGTGGAAGGACGCTCTGTCTCCTGGATCGTCGGTGCCGACAGTAACCTGACGATCGAACCACCAGGGGGACTGTTTACCGATGAAACGGGACGACCGCTGAGCCGCCTTGAAGTGCTGCGACGCCGTTCTTCAACTCCCACGAGTTCCCCCGAATAACCTATGCCGCGGCTCAGGCCTCGAACGCAGGCGGCCTCCCTGCAACGTCGTGATTGCGTTCTGCTGTTCGCCGCATGTACCGACAACACTGCAGGTCAATGACACAACCGTTCAGTACTCCGGCCGTTTCATCCAACTCAACCCGAAATCGCTCCATGTTCTCCCGATACGTCCCGGTCTCCTCCCTGCAAATCTCCCGATTACGCGGCACTGTTTGCTCTGCGTTTCTTCGTTCTCCCGGAACCTTCACTCAGCCAGTGGTGACTTTAATGTTCCTCAAGCATGCCCAGGCGTTCATGATCGCTGTCTCCGCTCTCTTGTCTGTGCTGTCCGATAGAACCAGGGCAGACGAACCGCAGCGGCCATCAATCACCATCGTCCCCCCGGTGATCTCACTCACGGACGCGCGCGACTGGCAACGCCTTCTGGTGCTCAGAACACTGCCGGACGGCAGCACGTCTGATGTCACCGCCAGCGCCACGTTTTCCCTCAGCGATCCTGCCATCTGTCAGCTCGAACTCGGACAGGTTCGCCCCCTGAGCGATGGGCGATGTCAGATCACCGTCCGCTATGAAGACAGTGAAACCACGGCAATGGTGGAAGTCACCAACGCCGCGACTGTCCCGGATCTGCAGTTCCGCACGGAAGTCCTCGCCGTACTCACCAGGTCCGGTTGCAATTCCGGAAAATGCCACGGCGCCGCGTCCGGAAAAGACGGCTTTCGACTCAGCCTGTTCGGATATGACCCACCCGGAGATCATCATCGCCTGACACGGGAATTCCCCGGCAGACGTGTGAATGTGAACGCCCCGGACTCCAGTCTGCTGCTCCAGAAGGCTCTGGGAAATGTCAACCACACCGGAGGACAATGCCTCGAAGAAGACTCCGAACATTTTCAAACCCTGCAATCGTGGATCGCCACCGGGGCTCCCGCAGATCCTCCCGAAGCGGCCATTCCAACCGGTATTCGCGTCTACCCGGATGAAGCCGTGTTTGCCAGTCATGAAGCAGGGCCACAGCCTTTGCTGGTGATCGCCTCCTTCAGCGACGGCACCGACCGCGATGTCACTGATCTGTGCGTCTTTCTCAGCAACAATGACGCTGTCTCCACCGTCAACAACAATGGAACCATCGCACCTGAAGGTCCGGGAACATCTTTCATTCTCGCCCGCTTCGACCAGTTTACCGAAGGCACAGACGTCATCGTTCGACCAGGCACACCGTTCCGCTTTCCCGAGATGACGCCCAATAATCAGATCGATTCCCTCGTCTTTGAACGCTGGAAAAATCTGCACCTGCTCCCCTCTGATGTGTGCTCCGATGAAGAATTCCTGCGTCGCGCTCAACTGGATCTGATCGGTCTGCTGCCGTCACCCGCAGAACGCGATTCCTTTCTCGCCGATCCGGATCCGAACAAACGCGCAAAACATATCGATGCACTGCTGCAACGACCGGAATTCCTCGACCTCTGGGTCATGAAATGGGCCGAATTGCTCCAGATTCGCACCGTAAATGGTCTCAGCCCCAAGGGACTGCTGATGTACGATCGCTGGCTGCGGGAACGAGTCCATGCCGGACAGACTATTGATCAGATCATTCGCGAACTTATCCCGGCAACGGGCGGCACTTTTGAAAATCCCGCGACCAGCTATTACCAAACGGAAACCACCCCACAGCTGCTCGCAGAGAACATCGCTCAGTCCTTCATGGGAACACGCATTCAATGCGCCCAGTGCCACAATCATCCCTTCGATCGCTGGACCATGGATGACTATTATGGATTTGCCTCCTTCTTCAGCCAGGTCGGCTACAAACAGGCTCAGGACCCCAGAGAAATCCTCGTCTTCAACGCCGGCACCGGCAGCCTCAAACATCCCATTGCAGATCGCAGTGTCGTCCCTGCATTTTTGGGTGCCGGTCCGGCAGTACTAACCCCCGGCATTGACTATCGCGCTATCCTCGCGGACTGGCTCGCTTCCGATGTCAATCCCGCCTTCTCACAAAACCTGGGAAATATTGTCTGGGCACACTTTTTTGGCCTCGGAATCGTCGAGCCTGTGGATGACGTACGCGTCAGCAATCCTCCATCCAATCCCCAACTCCTGAACTACCTCGGAAAAAAACTTGTGCAGGATCGTTACGATATCCGGCCCCTCATTCGGGAGATCTGCCTCTCTCGCACATGGCAACTCTCCTCCACTCGAAATGATTCCAATCGCCTCGATGAACGACATTTCTCACACAGTAAGGTCCGCAGAATGCGAGCCGAAGTCCTCCTCGATTGTCTGAATCAGGTCACAGAATCCCAGGAAGAGTTTCGCGGACTCCCACGCGGTAGCCGCGCCGTTCAGATCGCCGATGGACAGACTCCCAACTACTTCCTCACAACCTTCGGCCGCGCCTCCCGGGCCACAGCCTGCTCCTGCGAAGTCCGTACCTCCCCCACTCTGTCGCAGGCGCTCCATCTGATCAATGGCGAATCCACCACCGGAAAAATTGACAGTGGCGCAGTCATCGATCGACTGATGCTGGACTCCGCCAACCCACTCGATGTTGCCACCCGGTTATTCGAACGCTGCCTGTGCCGACAACCCACAGAGCAGGAACTGCAGCACATCAAAGCACGACTGACGGAAAATCAGGACGCCAGGGAAGCCCTGCGCGACCTCTTCTGGGCGCTGCTCAATTCCAATGAGTTTCTGTTCAACCACTGAATTCCCAATCACGCGCCGCACGACCGCTCAGTTAATCCGCCCGCCTCAGCAACCGGGTATCCATTTCTCAACAAAACCTCAAAAACCGTCGCTCCGGACTCTTGTTATGAAAATCAATCCTCGTCTTCTCCGTTTCCTGTTGACTCTGGTCCTCGCGACTCCACTCGCCAACGCACAGGAACCACAGACGGCAACACCCGAATCACCTGAGGTCACGTGGGATCAGGTACGCGCCGTCTTTCAAAAACGCTGTTTCGCCTGTCATCGGGGTGAACAGGCACGCGGAGGACTGGATCTGTCCTCCGTCGCCGCTATTCAGGCAGGTGCCACCTCTGGTGCCTCGGTCGTACCCGGAAAACCCGAGGAAAGTCTCATCTACACTCTGCCCGCACACCTCGAAAATCCGAAGATGCCACCCAACGGAAACCGACTGCCTCAACGCGAACTTGACCTGATTCAACAATGGATTCTCGGTGGTCTTTCCGAAAAAGTACTGACACCCGCCAGTACCGCCATGCCCACGCGCCAATCGGCTGCGACACGTCCCCTGACACGTCCCCTGACACCACTCCTCGTCAAACCTGCCAATCCCGCAACACAGCCCGCACTTACCAACACCCTCACCCCCACCAGCGACAACTCCGACTCCATGGACCCGCTTCGTACCCGACCAACTCCCGTCTTCGCAAAACCCATTCGACACCAAAAGCAGATGATCACTGCGATCGCCACAAGCCCCGTCTCCTCACTACTGGCCGTCTCCGGCCATGAACACGTTCTGCTGTATGACTGGTCCGATCAAAGCCTGCGAAATCGTCTCGAATTTCCTGAAGGTGATGTCTTCTCCCTGCGATTCTCACGCAACGGTAGCCTGCTCCTCGTCGGGGGTGGAAAAGGCAGCGAATCCGGTCGAGTCGTGGCCTTCGATACCACCACGGGGGAACGCGTCTTCGAAACAGGTGACGAATCGGATGTTGTCCTCGCCGCCGACCTGTCCCCCGATGGACGCTTCCTCGCACTCGGTGGCCCCTCGCGCGTCGTCCGCCTTTACGACACCACCGACGGACGACTCATCAGTGAGTATCGACGGCATACCGACTGGATTCTCCAGATCGCCTTCAGTCATGATGGCCTGCTCCTCGCTTCCGCCGATCGCTTCGGAACCGTCTGCGTCAGCGAAGGTCAAACCGGACAGCATTTCATGACTCTCCGAGGCCACACAGCAGCAGTCTCCGGCCTCGCATGGACGGAGGACTCCGCAACTCTGTTCTCCGCAAGTCACGATGGATCCATCCGCGCCCGAAACCTGCACTCCGGCAATGAAACTCAGCAAATTCAACCAGACATCGGCAAAATCCTGACCTTCGAAAGAGACCCCGTCGGCAGACTCGTCTGTGGCTCTGCCTCCAGCAAACTGATCATTCTCGCACCCAACGGATCGCCACTGGCCACAGCATCGCTGCAGGATGAAGTCAGTCATCTGCAGATCACTCAGGATGCCTCCCACGTCATCGCCAGCGATGCCACCGGCAACCTCGTCATTCATTCCATGGAGACAGGCGCACAAGTCACCACACTTGACCTGCCCCTGCCCACCACGCACGCTTTCTGATTGCGGACCCCGTGCGCCCTGACGTCAGTCCCCGCTCCGCCGTTCCGGTACTCACTCCCCTCTGTCATGTTTTTTCGGAGTTTTCAGGATGGACCTGTACTCTCTGCTGATTCATATTCGCCGCCATGCACTGACCCTGCTGCCAGGATTGATGTCACTGACCACCAGTTCTGCTTACGCTGAAGACTGGCCCG
Organism: uncultured Planctomycetaceae bacterium; assembly: GCA_903924405.1. Classification (GTDB taxonomy): domain Bacteria; phylum Planctomycetota; class Planctomycetia; order Planctomycetales; family Planctomycetaceae; genus SXXK01. The sequence goes on from CAIYBH010000116.1 coordinate 14,652, forward strand.
CCTGGCGAGGACCTCGCGGTGATGGGATCAGCCTCGAAATCGACGTTCCGCAAACATGGTCGTCAGACCAGAATATTGCCTGGCGGACTGAATTACCCGGTGTCGGGCGTTCCTCGCCCATCGTCTCCGGCCAGCATGTTTTCGCGACAACAGGCGTGACGGAAGATCTCACCCGTCGAGTGCTCTGCCTCGATCGCACCAGTGGCAAACTTCTCTGGAATACGGTCGTCCACACAGGTCCCGGCGGAAAAATGCACCAGGACAATACCATGGCCTCGTCCACGCCCGTTACAGATGGAACCCGCGTCTTCACCGTTTTTGTCGATGACCAGGGTATGACCGTCGCCGCCCTCGATTTGCAGGGTACGATTCTCTGGAAATCAAACCCCGGAACGTTCTATTCCAATCATGGATTCGCGGCGTCACCAATCCTCGCCGGACCAGGAATCATTATCAATGGTCAGCAGGACGGGACTGCGTTTGTCTGCATGCTGGACAAACTCACAGGCACAGAGCTCTGGCGCTATACACCCTCGGTCAGTCAAAGGTCCTTCTCAACTCCAGTGCTGATCCACCATCAGGGACACCACCAGCTGATTCTGACCGGATCACAGCAGACCGTCGGACTGAATCCCGACAATGGTACGGTCATCTGGTACGCCGATGGTCCCAGCGAAAAATTTGTCTGTACCCCTTCCGTCGGTCATGGTCTGGTCTTCAGCTTCGCTGGTTCTCCTTCCAAAAAAGCCCACGCAGTCCGACTCGGTGGTCATGGCGATGTTTCGGAAACTCATGTCGCGTGGCGAAATGAACGCAGTATGCCTTACGTCCCGTCGCCACTCCTCGTCGGTGATTATCTGCATATCGTTAATGATCTCGGCGTCTACTCCTGTCTCGAACCAGTCACCGGAAAAGTTCTCCACACCGCCCGCGCACTCGGCTCCACCTACAGCTCCCCAATTGCAGCAGCCGGACGCATCTACATGTTTGAAGATACAGGCCGCTGTACTGTCTTTGAGAATCGCCCGGGCTTTCATGTCATCGCCCGCAATGATCTCCACGAAGAAGTCTACACCACCCCCGCTGTATCCAATGGACAAATCTTTGTGCGTACCGTCCAGGCTCTCTACTGTATCGGAATACCTCAGTGACCCCGTCATTCCTGAATACCATTCTTTCATCCACCGACGATATCACGCAGCGAATCTTTTTTGCCTTTCGTGAACGTGGTGATCGCCACTATGGAGAAAATGTCACTGAACTTCAGCACGCTCTGCAAACGGCAGAGTTCGCTCAACAAGCCGGTGAATCCGACGAAATTGTGCTGGCATGCCTGCTGCACGATTATGGTCACCTCCTGCATGATCTCGGGGAGCAGATTGCGGAGTTCGGAATCGATGCCCGACATGAGGAACTGGGCGCTACGCTGCTCGCCCCACACTTTCCGCAAACCATCCTCGAACCCATTCGACAGCACGTGGCCGCCAAACGCTACCTCTGCCTGAAGGATCCAGACTATGCACGTGGGCTTTCCGCTTCTTCTCAACGCAGCCTGAATCTGCAGGGCGGACCCATGTCGGCCGACGAAGCCGCGCGCTTCGAAGCCAATCCTCACTTTCATGCCTGCCTGATCGTCCGGATCTACGACGACAAAGGCAAGGTTCGCGATATGCCCACTCGGTCTCTCGAAAGCTATGAATCACTGATTCGACGGTTTGCTTCTGGTTAGCAAACCCCTGGTGTCAATTTACATCATAGCAATCGCCAGTCCCGCCGATTTCGCACCGACTTCTCTGCGTTCTTCACTCGAAACTCAGTGATCGTAACCCCTGAGAATCTGGAGGAACCAATCCCCTGCACGTGTTCAGCGGGCACGCATCAGGCTGATATGCGGTCACCCGCACACTCCGGAAGCTGCCGACATTCACACACGCGGTCGCGCAGCTCCGCCGATGGCCTCCAGCCGCTCCAGTCGACGCGCCAAGGCCACCTCAATCGCTGACTCCGCCGCACTCGACAGGATCCGATCGCCGGCCGTCGACGTGTCCCGAATCTGCTGAGGACTTCGCGCACCCACAATCGCTGAGGTCAATTCCGGGCGACGAAGGGTCCAGGCAATCGCCAGATCCGTCATGCTCCATCCACTCGCCGACGCA
>CAIYBH010000117.1 GCA_903924405.1 uncultured Planctomycetaceae bacterium
ATACACCCGCAAACAGCGACACACTGAAGTGCTGTGGTGTGACGAGAACGACATTTGGCGATTCATGTTGCAACACCTCAATCAGTCGCCGCAGATGACTTTCGCACTGGTCTTCAGAAACCTGCAGCGCGAGCAATCGCAAAGCGGGTGCAACCAGTATTGCGTAGCTCTGTTCGCGGAGCTGATTGAATTCGATGGGATCACCCACAGGTTTGAGGAAATCCATCAGCGCTGACCACGCCCCGGATCTGTATGGGGAATCCAGATTCCGCACGGAGGCGCGCAGCAATCCGGACGCCGCAATCGCGGCGTTGTACGACTGCACACCATTCGTGTCGATCTCTCGGAGCGACGTGAGCAGGGATTCAAAGATTGCCGGCATCAGTGTCCGGTCGGTTCTGGAAAGGACGAGTTCCAGCGTGGGTACTGCGATCGCGGCAATTGAGTGGAAATTCTCGTCCCGGTAATTCATGGTCTGCAGCCACTGCAGGAATTCACCGTCATCGAGAGGGTCCGCCAGTCGAAAGGTGTGTTCAAGCAGGGATGACACCGACACGCTGTAACGGAACGCTGTCTGCTGCACGATCGGATCCGGGGCGGCTGCTGCCGAATTCTGTGGTGTCATCAGATCAAGTTCCGCCGAATGCAGTGGTGTCATCAGTTCAAGTTTCAATGTGGCCAGCTGGGCAGCATTCAGATGTTCCAGCAGCACGTTCAGTGTGGTCATGACGGCCGGCATGGTCACCAGCGGACGCTCTGTCAGATGTGGCAGTGCCAGCAAATCCGAGGCCGCCGTCACTGCCATTGCGGCGTCCAGTCTGTTGGCCAGGTTGGCAAGTGGATAAGCCATCACCACCATCCACCATTCTGACTGTTCGCTGGGTTCTGCATTCCGCATGGTCGTCAGCAGGTCATTCCACAACTTCTGCACCTGGGCCTGAGTCATCAGGGGCGTCAGTTTCACAATCACAGGTGAAAGCACCTCCTGGATTGTGGGCAGCTGGCCCTGATCTGTCAGTTGCAGGACTTCGCCAATCATCGGTTCCAGTTCCCCCGGTGGGAGTTGACTGATGCATTGTTCCAGCAGCTTCGCCAGCTTCCAGCGAGACGAAGTGTGCCAGGTCTGCGTATCGGGCAGGATCGTAAACAGTTGTCTTCGAACGGCACCGATGTCGGCAGCCGAGAGTTTGGGCAGCAGAATTTCAAGATATGCCGTGGCCATCGAGATGCGATTCTCGTTGTCATCGATGGTCAGTTTGCCCACGATCCGCTGTGCCGTCAATGCCGCATCGGTCACTGTTAACCGCTGGAGCAACTGCAGATACGGTTCCTGTTGCAGGATCAGCGACAGGATGTCATGCGGCACGCCCCGCGGACGGGCTTCGATGAGGTCGAGGATCTGGCTGACGGCCCCGGGAATCATCGCTTCGGGCAGGGATTTAATGACAGATGGCAGTAGTTCCTCGTTCGGTACCTGGAGCAGGTCGTACCCGACGTCTGTCTTTAACGTCGCCAGTTTTGTCTGCATATCGCTGAAAATGCGTTTCCAAACTAGTTCGGCAGAATCTTTCACAGCATCGTCGAGGATGAATTCATCTGCGTTGTATTGCATCTGAACGGCGGCAGATTGAATTGAGGAGTCAGGGGTCAGCAGGAATTCCAGCAGGCGATTCCGATCCTCCGCCGGGAGTTCAGGCAGAATCCGCCAGATATTCTTCTGAAATTCCTGCAGAGGCACTTTCAGAGATCCGACGTCCGCGAGCGCCTGCAGGTTGGTGCCCCCCAGGCCTGCAGTCAACAGGCAACTGACGCCACGCACTTCCGGTACGCATTCAACACAACGTTGTTTTTCCGCCAGTAGCTTCAGTACGCTTTCTCTGCGAACGGCACTCAACCCCACACAGGCTCGCAGCACACTGATCGGTCGAGCGGCCAGTTGCCGAGCGCTGGTGGCGTCACTCAGGCCGATCTCCAGCACTCGAATTCGCTGACTGTCGTTCGGCAGACTTGCCCATGCCCGCAGCGCGGCGATTTCCGCCTGAGAAAACTCACCGCTGATACCTATGGAATCCTCATAGCCACTCAGCCCGATACTGCGAAGAATCCCTTCGGCCAGAACTCGATCGGCCAACTCCCGCTGCTGCTGCTCCGCATCCTGAGCCCGCTGCTTTTCGCCACGTTCCGTCTGCATCTGACTGATGGATTGCTGCAACTGAGTACTAGCCTGCGTCGATTTCTTCCAGCCCCAGCCAAGGCCCACAGCCGCTGCCAGTACCCCCGTCAGCACAGCACCCACCGCCAGCATTCGCACACGATGCCGCCGCGTCAGTCGGCTGAGTCTGTAAAGCAGACCGGGCGGTCGAGCCTTGACGACATCATCCGTCAGAAATCGCTGAATGTCCTCAGCCAGCCCCACCACGGTTTCGTACCTGCGATTCCGCTCTTTCTCAATCGCTTTCATCACAATCCAGTCCAGATCCCCGATCACGGAATTCCGCAACGCTGAGGGATCCACATTACGCTGGGCAGCAATCAGCGGCAGGCGATCATTGCTGCTGAGTCGTGTGCTGGGAGGGATCGGATCTTCTTCCCGAATCAACCGCAGCACCTCCTGCATCGCAGCACGCTGCAACCGATCCCGATCCAGTGGTGTGGTGCCCGTGAGCAGCTCATAGAGCACTACGCCCAGCGAATACACGTCCGTCCGTGTGTCCAGATCGAGATTGTTCAGTTCCGCCTGCTCCGGAGACATGTAGATCGGAGTACCGACCATCACGCCATGCGCTGTGTGCAGAGTCAGGTCCGTCAGATCCTGATTCAGTGCCTTCGCCAGTCCGAAGTCGATCACCTTTGTGACCGGTCGGCCATCATACTGACAGACCAGGATATTGGATGGCTTCAGGTCCCTGTGCACAATCCCTTTTGTATGGGCATGCTGTACGGCACGGCACACCTGCAGAAACAGCTCCATGCGATCCCGAACAGACAAACGAGCCCGATCACAGTAATCGGTCAGGGGCGTTCCACGGAGGTACTCCATCACGAAAAAAGGCCTGCCCCGCTCCGTCATGCCACCATCATAGACGCGCGCAATATTGGGGTGATCCATCATCGCCAGCGCCTGTCGCTCGGCATCAAAACGCGCCAGCACCAGTTTCGAATCCATACCAGCGCGAATCAGCTTGATCGCCACACGACGCTTGACCGGTGTGGTCTGTTGGGCCAGCCAGACCGCCCCCATACCGCCTTCGCCAATCAGTTGCAGTAATCGGTAACGCCCCTGAATTTCGTCGCCAGCCGCGTACTCACCAGTCCGATGATCGGAATTGGACGAGGGTCCGATTCCGCCGGTCTGTCGCATCTGCTCAAGCTGCGCGTTGCCGATGAAGAACGCCCGCAGTCCCTCTGCATGCTGCGGGTATTGATTGATCAGAGAGTCCGGAT
>CAIYBH010000118.1 GCA_903924405.1 uncultured Planctomycetaceae bacterium
CTGGAACAGATCGCGGACCCTGAATCTCCGTGACTTTGTCGGCCTCGGCTGAAGGCGGGACAAAAGGGCGGGCCTGCTCCTGAGGAATTCTGCGGGCCCTGCCGGCCGGTCCCGGGCCATGGAGTCTGAGTTTGCGGGCTACTGCGATTCGTCCGTGAAGGACTGTACTTTTCCGGCGGCCTTGTACAGGCTGGTGCCGAGTGCCACGACGAGGATGGCCACCACAAGGCCGAGAAAAACGGGGTGGTTCAGGAACTGGCCGGGAGGTTTTTTCGGGGGCGTGGTCACGACACGGCGCGGCTTGACGGGGCCGAGGCTGGCGAGCGTCGGGACTTCGCCGGCCTGAAGAGCACGCGTGATGGCCTCGATATCGTGACTGGGGGCAGCCACCTTGTCATCACCATACAGAAGTGAGCAGGATTGGCCGGGAGTGGCCAGGAAGACAGCTTCCTGGATGGGCGTTGCGATGGTCAGTCCCTGCAGTGTCACGGGCGGACTGTCACGATTGTGGATGACCAGCCGCCACTCTGTATGACGAATTGGCGGAAAATCGAGGGACAAGTGTTCTTCGCTCAGTTTCCCGACGGAAAACCTGCGAATGGTGGACGTGCCGATTTCCTGCCACTGTTCAGGTGATTCCCGGGTGCGGATCTGAGCGGAGACGAGTCGGCTGAAGTTATTGTCGGAGGTTTTCAGTGTGATTCGGGAGACTGGTTGTCGCTGGGTGTCGAAGCGAATCAGGGTTTGCTGATGTTCTGTATCGACGGTGACCTGTGGGTTGACGATGTCTTCGAATCTGAGTTGCGTCACCAGGGAATTGGTATTCGGGACGTGTGCCCGGAGCAGAATACGGTCGATGCGAAAGGCACGACGCAGTTGCAGTGATCGTTCGGTACGGCCGGTTTCTGTAGCGTGCGAAAAGGTACGCGTCAATTCCGTCAGTGCGGACTGCTGATCCTGCGTCAGTTGGTCCACACGAATGGTCAACTGGCGTGATGTGCCTTTACGGAGGTCCACATCGGTCCTGCGGACATCCATGAACTGTGAATAATCGAAGATCATGGCATCGTCGCAGAGGGGCACAGGGGGATCCACGCCTGCGTCAAACACCTGAATACGATGTTCGAAATCGATGAGTGGCGTGATAAGTCTGAGACCATCGGGTTGGGGGTCCTCCGGGCGCAGTGTGATCCTGATCTCAAGTGCATCGCCGTCGAGGGGACGCAGTGAGAATTGATCGGCCGCCCACTCACGCAAAGAGGTCTTTGCGGTATCGGATTCGCGGGCTTCCTGAATGATGAACGGGACGGACTGAGAATTCTGATCCCGAATCTGCACGTCGGGCCAGCCTTCGCGTGTGTCGCGATGCAGTTCGCTGTCGAACGGGATCCGAAACAGTGTGGGTTGCGTCACGGACGGCAGCTGAACTGGACGTTCAGAGCGAAACTCGCTGACCTCCGGGACGGGGATGGATGGCGCGTCTTCATCGGCTCGGCAGGCGGTAGTGAGGCAACCTGAAAGGAGCAGACCGGAAAGCAGGGTTGGTAAATGGCTGTTCATGATTGAGAGTCCTTTGGATCAGCGTCATTGCCCGGATCCTGCGTTAAAAATGTGCTGCGGGACCGCAGGTAAAGGAACGAACCACTCGTGACCATAATTCCGAGCACGATGAAGGCGATAATGCGATAGAACTGATCGAGGCTGGCGAGGTCATGGATCAGCACTTTCCATGAGACGAGTGCAAACAGTCCAAGTCCGATGTATCGCAGTGTGGCCTCGCGTCCTGAGATGCCGGAGACGAGGAGGGACAGGGCGAACACGGTCCAGAGAATGGAAACTCCCCCGGCCCTCAGTCCGGGCACAAACTGCGACAGCCAGGTATTGGTTTCCAGCGTGGTGTAGAGGAAGAGCATGCCGATGGACAGGAGACCCAGGATTCTGCTGAATACACGGGCATCCGGAAGTCGGACCGCCGTGACTTCGGACAGGCTGCGGAAGGCCCACGCCAGCAGCATCACGATAGCGCCGAAGTTGACGAGGCGGAAAAATGCGGCCTCGGCAGTCCATGTGGCATACTGGAAGTCCGAGCGAAATTGCCATGAGGGCAGGTCAGCGCTCAGAACCTTAACCAGCACGGCGATCAGCACGATCCCAAACACGGCCAGGGTTATCTGGCTGGCGCTGCGGATTGCTTCTTTTAACAGAAGAACGGCCATCCCCAGCCAGAGCAGCGTCAGCATCGGCAGGCGTGAGGCGTCGTAGAGGATGCCGAGCGTGCGATGCACCTCCAGTGTCAGATAGAAGAAGATCGCGCCGAGGCAGGCGAGAAGTGCCGCGATGCTGAAGGCGGAATGATTGACTTCGAGAGAGATATCATTCTGAGCTTCTTCCTCATTTGCCTGCCGCTCAGCCTGTTGCTGCAGCAGCAGATGACCGAGAAACAGGGAGCCAATCGGAATGCCGAAGATGACGATACGGTGCAGAGTGGCGATGAGCGCCGCGGACACCGTGTTCATGGCCTCAGCAGATGACCCGAACTGTGAATGCAGGTCGAGGAAGGCAAAACGGCCAAGGACAATCAGATAGAGCGCCAGTGAGATCAGTTTCAGGAAGCGGCTGTGGAGTTTTCCGGCGATCCAGAGCATGACCAGAGCCTGCAGGGACCAGCTGACTGTAATCCATTCCCGGGTCAGAATGAGCGGAACCGAAATTGACAGAAAAAACGCGGACAGGGCAATAAAGCTGAGCATCAGTTCGCGATCGAGGATGCGATAAGCGAGGCAGTAGCGAACGTGCAGAACGTAGTACAGGGACAGTCCCAGTGTGACGGCCGCTACCCAATGGTAATTGAAAGTCATATCGATCAATCGGTAGCTGATGCAGAAGAACGCGGTGGCATTCAGGAACAGGACGACTACATCAAGCAGGTTGGATCGCACAAGGACGCGAAGGTTGTAGATAAACACCATCGTGGAGAACATCACAAAGAAGGCGGTCAGGAAGGGCATGACCTCCCAGAAGTGCACCTGACTGTTGAACGCCCGCAGTGAGCTCAGGACGAGGATATGGTGGCACAGAAAGCCGAGATAGCTCAGCAACGGCCAGCGTTTGAATGCAGAAATCCCCAGCACGCCACAGCCGACGATGAACAGGTAACTGTAGAGCCCGAGGTAGTTCACCGGTCCTGCAGCGAGGAGCACCGGGGTCAGATATCCGCCGAGCACGCCCATGACGGCTGAGAGCCGGGAATCAAAGCGGATGGCGAGGAACCCGGAAAGCACTGTGACTGAGGTCATCAGGAAGAAGGCCACGGGAAGGGACACAAGGTGATACAGATTATGGGCTGCGAAGACACTGAAATAGAGCGTTGCGACTCCGCCACCAAACAGACCCTGCCCGATCAGCTGAAAGCGACTGCTGACAAGTTGTGCGCCGCCGATCAGCATGCTAAGCCCAGCGGCAGCGGACAGGACCGTGCGAGCTGTTTCTGAGAGCAGCCCGTTGTCGATCGAGTATTTCAGAAAGAAGCTGATCCCGATGACGACCAGCAGGATCCCGACACGCAGCAGCCACTGGCTGGCAACGGCAAATTCCACGGAGACACCCTTTGGCAGGCTTTCTTCGCCCACGGTGATCCAGCTCCAGATCTTTCGGAGCACTTCGCCTGCGGCCTGCTCGAAGTCTGTGGGCGCGGTGGGTTGTGAGTCCACAGTTGACTGTGACGAGTCGGCGACTGGTGGTCGTTCCTGAAGAGCTGAAGCTGAAGTGGATGCCCTGACAGCAGCAGACTCCCGACGTCGAGTTTTCAGGGCTTCAACCGGGGTGTCTGTCGCGATGTGATCTGCCGCCCGATCAAGGGCAACTGGGTGATTGTCACCGTTCCGCGCGATCTCTCGGGAGTTGGATGTAGCAGCAGGAGCAGTAAGCACCGGCGCGCTTTTCCCGGGGTGTGCTGGCTGTGATTCGGCAGCAGTACTGGCCACTGGCGGAATGGCGGATGACGTGGCGTCTGACGACTCGGGAGTACTTGAGATGCTGACGGTGGGGGCCGCCGTTTTCGGCGAGGTCTCCACGGGCGTTGAGGGAGTGGCGGCAGTGGCGGCAGTGGGCGCTGTGACCGGGAGTGGTTCAGGGGGAATGAACGGGGGATGTGGCGAGGCTGTCGGGTGGGCGGTTTGTGCGAGGATCCGATCCAGCTTCCGCTGTTGTGCGTGGATCGCATCGTAGACGGCCCGGATCTGGGCTGTGTGTCGTTCGCTGATTTGCTGTTGTGCGGACTCAATCTGCCCCAGTCGGCTGTAGGTCAGGAACACCACGACGGGGACGGCCAGGCACATCGCGAAAGCGACCAGATAAAAAAACATTGAGATCATCATGGGCGACTGCTTTAAAAAAGTGTTGGCCAGACAGTGGCGACCGTGGACGGGTGTTTGGTCTGAATTTGTCGTCCGCCATGGATACGACGGTGGCGACGTACGGCGAGCCCGGTAGCCGTACCAAGCAATAGTTGGGCCGAATGTGATGAAAATGCAAGTGATTGTCAGATATCGAGTTATGTTGACGAATCACAACGCAAGTTGAGGGAAAGGCTCAGGGTTGTCGTTTTTTTGTAAGAGCGATGGGCGTTTTTTGCTGATGCGTAACGCTGGTGCAGAATGTGAAGCGCGCGAATACGCACGCTTTGTCATGTGCGTTTCTGGTACGGGCTTAATTCCGGCGCGGCGCGGAAGAGGCGCGGAAGAGGCGCTGCTCGCGGTTGGTGATGTGAGCAAGCGGCAGGTCAGCGGGGAAGCTGAGTGGCGCAGCATGAGCTCAGCCGGAACTCGCCATACGCAGCAGGCCCGTCAGGGTTTCTTCCTGTTCTGAGACGTCGCGCAGGGGCCATGGAAATCGCGCCTGCAATCTCTGACGCAGTGGGGCGAATGCCTGCACAAGGCCTCCGGATACGGCGATGCGGTTCCAGCGTGGCTGGGGGCTGAGCCGTTGTGAGCAGGTCAGATAGCTGTCGGCCATGTAGTCAAAGGCTGCGAGGAAGAGACTGCCGACGGTCAGGTTTTCGGTGGTGATTCCGGAAATGTTTCCGGAGCAACCGAGGGCGCTGGCGAAGAAACTGAGATCGCAGGTGAGTCCATCGGTTTGAGCGGTTTCGGTGGCCTGCGAAATGAGTTGCCAGGAGTTTGGCAGGGGCTGGCCGGCCATGCGGGAAAGCTCGGTGAGCAGGGATTCAAGGACATTCAGGGAACGTCCGGCCGGGATGTGGGTGATGGTATTGAGGAACCTGCCGCCGAACCAGCAACGTGTCTGGCAGTCTGCCGGCTGGAAGCTGTCCGTGATCTGACTCACCTGAGACCCGGTGGAGGCATTGATGGACAATTCATTTTCCTGAAGGTTGATTCCCAGCAGTGCCGCCTGCTGATCTCCGATTGCGGCGAAGCATGGCAGTGCCCTGCCCTGATGGTGCAGTGTGCCGACAGGGTGTGTGTCCGACGCGAAGGCTGGCCAGTGCAGGTGATGCAGATCCAGCACCTGGAAGGCTTCGTGGTGCCAGTCGTGAGTCAGCAGGTTGATCATGCCGATGCCATGAGTGGGATGCATGACGGGAGTAGACTGACAGAGCCGGGAGATGACGAAGTCACCGATGGTGACCGGGATTGCTGCGTGGGGCAGCGCGTGGTGCCGGGCGAGCCAGTGCAGCAGCGCCGTAGCCGAGCCGGGTTTCAGTTCCTGCCCGAGTTCGGTGAAGACCTGCTGTGAAAAACGGGAGTGGATATCCTCCAGCAGAGACACGGAGCTTTCGGGGGAAACGGGAAGGAGTGTTCGCTGGTCGCGCCACGACAGATAGTTGGTCAGCGGTTGTCCCGTGTGATCGACCAGCAGCACGCCGCCCATCTGGCTGCAGAAGCGTACGCTATCAGCGTCCGGGGAATGTTTCAGCAGTTCATGAATCACCGCCTGAGTCCGCTGGGTGACGGCGACGGGATCGACCTCGTGGAACCCCGAAGGCAGGCCGGCGACGGGATTGGGGAATGGTTCCCGGGCAATGTGTTCGACTTTTCCGGACCTGGCATTCAGGACAGCGCCCTTGATTGAGGTCGAGCCGATATCAATACCGATGCACCGCATGGGAAGTACTCTGAAAACGGGGCCAGCGTGGAAGTTTGATGCCATACGAGGGGCAGAACGCGGGAGCGTGTGGCGATCAGTGGGCGAGGGAGTCCGGGAGTGTGATGCGGGCGAGTTCGGCCGCTTCGTGCAGTTTCAGACGGACGTCCTGTGGCAGGTTGATGCCGTGGGCCTGAGCATCGCGAGCGGTCTGGAATTCCCGTTCACCGGGCAGCAGTACCGAGGTGGCTCCTGTGGCAGGCGGAGCATTGTGTATTTCGTCGATCAGGGACTGAATTCGCTGATTGAAAGAATTGCGGTCGGTCATCGCATCGATGTCGACCAGCATCAGCGATGCATTGTGCCATGAGGGCCGTGATGGCGGGTCGAAGATCCAGCTGCCAACCTGCCATGTCATGTGTCCACCGGGGATGACCGCGGACATGACTTCGCACCAGAGTCCAAGGCCGTAGCCTTTGTGGCCGGCCATGGGCGCGAGGGCGGCGGCGTGAGGATAAAGGGAACCGTCGGTTGTGGGATGCCCATCGGGCCCAATGAGCCATGTCGGCGGGATGGTTTCTCCGCGTTGCCATGCGGCATAGACTTTACCACCGGCAACGGCTGCAGTGGCGATGTCAAGCAGAATCGGATCCTGTGCGGTGGGAATCGCGTAGGCCAGGGGATTGCTGCCAAGCACAGCGCCGCGCGATCCGGGTGCTGCGACGCTGGGAATGTCATTTCCGGTGATCATCGCGGCGCAACCGTGTGCGGCTGCCTGGAGAGCGTATTGCCCGGCCGCTCCGATATGCCCGGTGTTCCGGACGGTGACGAACGCGATGCCGCAGGTTTTGGCCTTTTCGATGGCAACATTGACAGCCGTGCTGCAGCCGACCTGTCCGAGTCCGGAGTCACCATCAATAGCCGCCCATGCGGGCCCCTCGCGTTCGATAAAGGGCACTGCGGTTGGGCGGTAACCGCCTCCCTGAAGTTTCTTCAGGTAACCTGCCAGGAGTTTGGTACCGTGGGTAAAGACGCCGAGCGTGTCGGTGGAAACGAGGGCTTTGCTGGCGACGGCTGCATCATCGTGGCAGAGGCCTGTGGACAGCAGACAGTGGAGGGTGAACTGATTCAGGTCATCGATGGGGACACGGGGCGTCACGAGGAACCTCTTCCGCAGTTGCGAGGAAAGCGTGGTTTCTGAGCCAGTGCGAAAACCACAGCATGCGGAAGATGAACAATTTGCCGAGGATTGAACAGGCCGAACCCCGGAAAATCTCTGGTGTGCGGGCATGCGAGCGTGAGAATGGCGCCCCTGGATCCGGTCGGACTTCGGGGCGCGATGGGGGAGTTTTCCTGAGGTTCAGGGAATCTCAATTTTCAGATCGGAGCTGCCGCTTTCGGGCACGCTGACGGTCAGTTCGGACGTGTCCGGACTGGAGAATTTGGGGGGCAACTGAACGGGAGCTTTGGGCAGTTTTCGCGGGTCATCGATGGTGGAACCCAGACCATCATCTTCGGGCGGTTGCCAGACCACACTCACATTGTGAGTTCCCGCGATGGCTCCGTCCCCCACAGCGTTTGTGCCGAGCGAGAAGCGGCCTTCGGCATCGGTCAGTCCCGAAGCAGTCCGTTTGCCGTCCGCGGGGTGCAGGGAGACAAGAAAGCCGGGCAGCGGCTTCCCTTTGAACAACAGAACTCCTTCGGCCTTGACGGTCGCAAAGACCTCGGCCTGTGGTGAGTAGTCACCGCTGCAGCCCAGCATAACGCAGACACAGAGAATCAGCATGTGGAGCGATTTCACGGAAGCCTCAACTTGCAGGAGGAGATATTGGTGTGGAATCAGGCCTGTGGAGTGCGGATTGGACCGCGTCCACGATCACCATTCGCCCACTGTTTCGCCGCCGTTGATACTGCCGACCGATCGCCAGACGCGGATATCGATGTTTTCACTGACGAAGCGAACTGAGCCATCGCCGAGAACCAGTTGTGAGCCGCCGGTGTGAAAGCTGCGGGTGGCCAGATGTCCGCGGTCGAACCCGGTGCCGCGGATACAG
>CAIYBH010000119.1 GCA_903924405.1 uncultured Planctomycetaceae bacterium
GCGGAGCACCCTTCGGGCCATTTGGCCATTGGATCCTGACCCCTTTTCCGATGCTGCGGAGCACCCTGCGGGCCTTTAGGCTATTGGTTCCTGACCCCTTTTTCTGCCCTTTTTCTGACCCCGCTGAATCAATCTGAGGAGTCCAGTCTTTGTCGTTCCAGCAGGTCCATGATCTGTTCAATCACACCAATGAGAAACCGATCGAGGTGGTTGCTGGCGGCGACCGAGCGATCTCGCCAGGTTTTCAGTTCACTGACCGCAGAAAACCCGCGAAACAGATTTCCCAGTGCCGACCCGAACGAGCGGCTGTCGGAACGCAGGATGACTCCTGCTGCCGTCTCCGGAATGTCTTCATTGAGCTCATCAACGATCCCGCGAATCGACAGGAATCGTATATTGCGTTCATAACAGATCTGAGCCACTGCGAGGCTGGTGGTATCGACCGCCAGTGCCTCGACAGATTCACACAGATTTTTTTTGGCTGAGGCTGTCGTGGGATGCTGATCGGCAACAATCGTGCGCCCGACGTGAATGCGCCCATCGGGTTTCAGTGTGCAGCGAACGGGCATGATGTTGCCATGAGTATCCCGGATCTCATCCGCCAGGACGAGGTCCCCGGCATGGACTTGTTCGGACAGTGAGGAACTGAAGCCAACCGCGAGAATCCATTTGGGGCGATGAGTCTCCACCAGCCAGTGCGCGGCCTGGCGATGACTGGCAAATCCCAAACCGGCTTCCGCCACGACAATTCGCGTGGTTTCTCCGAGAAATCCGCCGCGGACAGTGAGTCCACGTTCGGTGTAACTGCGCTGCCGATCCAGCCGCTTCAAAAACGAACGAATCTCGCCTTTGTGAACGCAGAGAATTGCGACGTCCGCCGACGATCGATCCGCTGGTTTGTCTGATGAGTTCATAGCGCTGTGCGTCTCCTGAGGCGGTGGGGCCTGAGAACGTGCTTCCCGAGACTGTGATGGCATCCGAGTTCTGGCACAAGGGTGTCACGACAGGTTTGAGGAATCCTGATGGTGCTGACACCCGTGGCCATGGTCCTGTCCCGCCCGAATCAGAGGGATGCTTCAAAATCCTTCAGGAATTGAACGAGTGCATGCACGCCTTCCACCGGGAAGGCGTTGTAAATGCTGGCCCGCATCCCACCGACACTGCGATGTCCCTTGAGCCCGCTGAAGCCGGCGGCTTCGGCTTTTTTCACGAAGGCGTTGTCTCGTTCTTCGTTGCCCGTGACGAAGGTCACGTTCATCCGGGAGCGGCTGTCAGGTCGTGCCGTGGGGCGAAACACGGCGCTTTGATCCAGGTAGTCGTAGAGCACCTTCGCCTTGGCCTCGTTCCGCTGCTCCATGGCCGCCAATCCGCCCTGCTGACGAATCCAGCGAAACACCAGCATCATCAGGTAGATCCCGAAGGTGGGCGGAGTGTTGTACATGGATTCATTTTCAGCATGCGTGCGGTACTGCAGCATGGTGGCGAGCGATTTGTTGCCGGCTTCCACGAGGTCCTTGCGCACGATGACCAGGGTGACACCGCTGGGGCCCAGATTTTTCTGAGCACCTGCATAGATCAGCCCGTATTTGCGAATGTCGATCGGCCGGCTGAAGATGTCGCTGCTGGCGTCACACACCAGAAAGGCGTCTTTCGGCAGCGCCTGAGGCTCAGACCGAAACTGCGTGCCGAAGATGGTATTGTTGGAGGTGAAGTGGACGTACACGGGTGAGTCACTGTAGGTGGCCACGTCCGGAATGTACGAAAAATTCTGGTCCTTGCTGGAACAGGCTGAGTGCACTTTGCCCCAGGGTTTGGCTTCCTTAACAGCCTTTTCGGACCACATGCCGGTGACAAGGTAGTCGGCTGTGCGATCCGGGGTCAGGAAGTTCATGGGGACCATGGAAAACTGAAGTGACGCGCCGCCCTGCAGGAAGAGCACGGCATAGTCGTCCGGAATGCCGGCCAGTTCCCGACACAGCGCTTCAGCCTCGGCGGCGACCGCCATGAAGGGCTTACCGCGGTGCGAGTGTTCGCAGATGCCAATGCCCGTGCTGCCCAGTGACAGCAGGTTGTCTTTCGCTTCTTCAAGCACACTCTCCGGCAGTACAGCCGGGCCAGCAGAAAAATTCCAGATACGACTTGTCATGTTCGTTGCGTCTGCCTTTTTTGAAAATATCGACCACCGATTCCGCACAGCGCCAGGCTCTGGCAGCTAACACTGCGTGCCCGGGTCGCCATCGCCTGCCCGATGACAACGCTGCGGAATCGTTTGGAAACGCCAGTCTGAGCAGGGACGTCGATACATGGCCACGGGAAGTAACGGCGCGACCAGTGATCGAACGCTGCCTGACTTGCGAAGACGTCTTTCGGAAGATCAGGACGACACCCTCTGCTGCTACGGCAACAGGATAATGCATTTTCTGATGGGCAGTGTGTCCTGGTCCCGAAGAATCCTGCCGGAATTCTAGAGGGATCAGTCGTCAGGCTCAAATCAGCCGCCGCCTCCGCCCGCGGTCGGGAAATCTGTGGATTTCTGCCGCATTCTTGAGTTGCCCTCCCCGGGAGGACCCTCCCGCGCTGCGAGCCACGGTAGAGCGAATGGAATGGGTCGGCAAGTTTCCATCTGAGCTGAATCGCGTGCAGTTTGGTGTTTTTTGAATGACGGAGGACACGGAACACAGGGAAGAAGACGGCTATTTGTGCGGATCGAGGGACGGGGGTGTTTTTTGGGGGAGGGCGAAGTTCCACCTGAGCCGGTGCGAGTGTGGTTTGGTGGTTGTATTTGAAACCACGGATGGACACCTCTGAACACAGAGGGAACGGGGATGCTATTGAACCACGGAAGACACGGAAGAGGACGGCTATTTGTGTGGATCGAGGGACGGGGGTGAGTTTGACACCACGGATAACCACGGATAACCACGGATTGAATGGGTAGTGGGGTTCGATCCGAGCCGGTCTGGTTTGCGGCCTGGCAGGAGCCGCGCTGTGGCATGGCGAAACGATGGCCATATGGGAGTTCAGGGGCGTTTTCGACTTGATGGAGCAACGTTGTTTGAGTGTCA
>CAIYBH010000120.1 GCA_903924405.1 uncultured Planctomycetaceae bacterium
ATCACCAGCTTCCAGGACTCGGACGAGTTCTGCAGAGACGAATCCGGCAGTTCCCGGATATTTTTGAACAGCACCATGCATTCCCTGCGAGTGTTTCGCCAGGTGAAGTCCACGAGCTGCTCGAATTCGTTTTCACCGATAATCCCCATCTGCTCAAACAGCATCTGCCGCACTCGGCGGACACGGTTTCCCTGATTGTCCTCACGTCTGGCCTGTTCAATGATACGATCCGTATCCACCCCGGACAGTTGCACCGTAATCGTCGGATTACTCTGACTGCCAATCTGAATTTCGCCGACCCCCGCGCCCACCCAGTTGCGGACTCGCCGCACCACCTCGGCCGCTTCGCGACCTGGCACGGGAGTCCGGATGGTGCCGTGATTCAGCGCGGCCAGCTTTTCGGCATTCAACCCGCGGAGCGATTCCACTTCCGGAACCAGCGCCGACAGCAGCAGGGTTTTGACCAGCCGATCATCATTGCGAAACTTCACTCGCCGCGCGTCGTGCCAGTCCAGCTGACCCAGTTCTTCGAGGCGGACCCCGTTTTCGCGTTCCAGCACTGGCAGCAATTTCTGGTGGTACAGTCGTTTGGCGTTGTCAAAGTGGATGGCCATGTCAGGACTGAAGGCCTCGTCACCGTGGGCGACCACGTCAAACAAATCGCCTACCGGAATCACGTCATCCACTCGCAGATGTTCGCGATGGTCCACCAGCAGCTGCATCATCACCTTCAGGGCTGTACGCTCACGCTGCAGCACGCTGGAGACGGCGATCAGAGTCTGTACCAGAGCCGGGCTGAAGGGGTAAACACGACGGAACATGCGACGGTCACCTTCCTGCGTCAGCAGGATGGTCATGACGCTGTCCTTCATCCGTGCGACCCGGTCAAAGGCTGCGTCCAGCTCCGCCCGGGCCGCTTCACTGCGACACCGCAGCACTCGTTTTTCCGCAATCGCGGGCAAATTGCGATCTTCCAGGGTGATGGTATCAAATCGGCCCTGCTGCCAGTCCAGAGAATCGCTGAAGCTGAGACGTTCAGCGCCGGGAACGTGGTCGCCCACCAGTTCTCGCAGGTCGCGCTGTCGAGCCACGAAGCTGATCAATGGAATTGGGCGTCCTGCGGACTGCGCTTCGACGAGGTTCGTCAGCTTGGCGGCTTCCCGCTTGACGAAACCGAGATCGGCAGAGTTCATCGCCAGCCACAGGATCAGTTCATCCAGAAACAGGATCAGTCCATCGTAACCCAGACCGGCCGCGTGCTGGCTGATGATCGACAGTCCGGCATCGAATCGGACGAAGTTGCCACCTCGGTGACTGATGACATCGGCATGGGAAGTCGCGACGGTTTTAAGCAGCGCACTCACCAGCTTTTTGTGGGATTCGCTGTCCGGAGCTGCTGCGGCTGCCGCATCAAATGAGCTGGCGGTCCACGCTTCGCTGAGCTGTCCCCAGCCGCCACCGCTGCCGGCATTCAGGCGTTTGAAGAACGGCTCGTCACCATAGCTGGCCCGTTCGGCGGCGGCCTGGGCGATGATGGTGGCGGACATGTAGACCGGCGGAATGGGGGCGTCCGGGTGCGTTCGTCGCATGAATTCGACGTAGTTTCCGAGAATCCCGGATTCCATGTCGTGCGAATTGATCATGTGATAGGGCACCAGCAGGAACTTTTTTCCGGCCAGCCAGTCATTGTGTTTCTGGATGACGGCGGCCAGTTCGGGAATTCCGCGAGCGGCTGCGTTTCCCTGCAGAATCAGGTGCAGCACGGCCATAAAATGGCTTTTCCCGCTGCCGAAGCTGCCGTGCAGAAACGAGGCTTTGCTGGTGCGTCCCTGGACCGCACTG
>CAIYBH010000121.1 GCA_903924405.1 uncultured Planctomycetaceae bacterium
CAGGGGCTGGATCGCTTCGAAGCGCGGCGGCAGGTTGTCGCCCGCATGGAAGCCCTCGGACACCTCGAAAAGGTGGAAGACCGCATCATTCCGATTATGCACAGTGATCGCAGCAAAACCGCCATCGAGCCGTTTCTCAGCGATCAGTGGTTTGTGCGGATGGACGAACTGGCACAGAACGCGATTGACGCTGTGGAAGACGGCCGCGTGCGATTCTTCCCGCAACGTTACGCGCGCACCTATGTGGACTGGCTGGCCGAAAAACGCGACTGGTGTATCAGTCGTCAGCTCTGGTGGGGCCACAGAATTCCGGTCTGGTCGCAGCCAGCGGGGCAGGGCGATCAGCGGATTGCCAGCCTGAGCGCATTCGGTGCGGAACTGCTGCCGGATGGTCGCATTCAGTTCCCGGAATGCTGGCGTGAGCAGCTTGCCGCTACGCTGGCCCCCGGTCTGCACCCCGGCGAAGAACTGATTCTGTGCTGCGTGGATGCCGGTCATGATCAGCTGGAGCAGCAGCTGGGGGCACTTGGCTTTGTTCAGGACGAAGACGTGCTGGACACCTGGTTCAGTTCTGCCCTCTGGCCTCACGCCACGCTGGGCTGGCCTGACCAGCAGCGAAATCCACCCATGCAGGGAGAATCCGCCCCCGCGGTCACAGGGACTAATGAAGTTCTGAACTACTTCTACCCGGGTTCCGTGCTGGTGACCTCACGCGATATCATCACCCTGTGGGTGGCCCGCATGGTGCTGACCGGATTGTATAACATGGGCGACGTGCCATTTCGACACGTCTACATTCATCCCAAAATCCTCGATGGCCTTGGACAAACCATGTCCAAATCGCGGGGAAATGGGGTTGATCCCCTGGAACTGATCGAGAAGTACGGCACAGATGCCGTGCGATTCACGATCGCCTCGCTTTGTGGAGAAACGCAGGACGTACGACTGCCCGTCGGCTATGAATGTCCGCACTGTCAGGCGGTTACGCCGCAGACAAAAGAGCATCAGGATCTGAAGCCGATGGGGGGGCCCAATCCCTCCATCAAGTGTGCAAAATGCAAACAGTCGTTTCAGTTCCCCAGCCCGTGGTTTACGCCGGACGGCGGAGCCCCGGTGGCACGCATCGTCAGTGAGCGGTTCGACTACGGGCGTAACTTCTGCAACAAGCTCTGGAATGCCTGTCGGTTTGCCTTCATGAATCTGGAAGGCTACACCGCGGCACCGGTGGCCGAAGCAGACCTGCAGGTGGAAGATCGCTGGATCCTAAGTCGACTCAGCTCAACGCTGCGGGAAGTCACCCTGATGCTGGACCGCTACCAGTTTGATCAGGCCACGCGAGCGGTTCGGGAATTCACATGGAATGAGTTCTGTGACTGGTACCTCGAACTCCTCAAGCCTCGATTCCGCAACCCGGAATCCAAAGCCGTCGCTCAGCGCGTGCTGGTGGTCGTGGTCGACACGCTGTTGCGACTGCTGCACCCCTTTGCTCCCTTCATCACCGAAGAACTCTGGCACAAGCTGAATGAGCTGGCACCGG
>CAIYBH010000122.1 GCA_903924405.1 uncultured Planctomycetaceae bacterium
AGCATTGGTTTCGTCCAGCGGTGGTTTTTGCTACCCTGAAGCGAGCTGTGGAGGACGTCTGTAACGCCGTGTGTTGCGGCAGGACAACCCCGACGGCCGCTGGCGGTTTTTGTGTCCGTTGGGATTTGCATCGATGTCTGAATCGGATCAGGATTTTCATACAGAGCGTTCAGTGGGGGTTTGGCTTCCTGAAATCCCTGTAGCGGCACTTTCGCAGCGTTATGAAATCGAGGGTGAGCCGCTTGGGCGAGGCGGGTTTGGCCTGGTCTACCGCGCGAAGAAGCTGCGGCTTCCCCAGTGGGTCGCCGTGAAGCGGCTGATCACGATCGACGGCAAACCGCCGGATCTTGCTGAACAGCGGCGATTTGTCCGGGAGGTGACGCTGGCTGCTTCTCTGCGGCATCGGCACATCGTGCGAATTGAAGACTGGGGACGTGACGGCGACGGAGTGTATGTGGTGATGGAACTGGTGGGGGGCGGCACGCTGAAGCAGCAAGTGGATCGCCAGGGGGCTTTGCCGCTGCCGCAGCTGTTGCGCTGTGCCCGGCAGATCTGTCTGGGACTGCAGGCGGCGCATGAGCAGGGAATTCTGCATCGTGATCTGAAACCGGCCAACATGCTTCTGGACGAAACGGACAACGTGCTGCTGGCGGATTTTGGTCTGGCCCGGGCTGCGGAAGGTGGTCGTGACGCCTTCGTGAAGAGCAGTGGGGTTCCCATGTTCACGTTCGCGTATGCGTCTCCCGAACAAATGGCCGGAGATGTTCTGGATTGCCGTTCAGACCTGTTCAGCCTTGGCGCCACACTGCTGCACCTGGCGACAGGGGTTGCCCCAATAGACCGGCATTTCGATGTGGACGAAGCCCCCGTCGCAGTTCAGCCCCTGCTGACGTCACTCCTGAAAAAGAAGCGTGACCTGCGTCCTGACGACGTTGCCGCTGTGCTTCGCGATCTGAATTCACTGCTGGCTGCAACTCCCGCGACCGCGTCCCCCCAAACTGTGGACAAGCCTGCGCGACGGCCGGCTGTGGGGGGACGTTCAGACGGAGACGACCTTGCGGGTCTGGTTCAGCAGCTGCTTGCCAAAGTGGCTCAGCAACATGTTTTGGCGCGTGAGCTGCAGGCTGAGCAGCATTACGCGGAAGCGGTCGCGGCGTTGGAAGAGATCCCTGACGAGCAGCGTCATCTGCTGGATGCCGGTCTGTACGAGGCATGTGTGCGTCAGCGAGATCAGGTTCAGAGTCTGGACCGGGAGATCTCCACGGCTGTGAAAGCGCTGCGATTTGACGGTGTGCAGGAAAAGATCGTTGCTCTGCAGCAGCTTCAGCCTTGGCGCGAGGACCTGGGTCGTCTCCTGAAGAGTCTGCCGGCCGCCGCGGCAGCTCCGGCGAAGCCCCAGCCCCCAAAGTCGCTGACCGCTCCGTTCGATGCGAACACCGCGAAAGCGGCTCAGGTGTCGCTGGCGAAATTCCGGAACCATCCGGCAGAATGGACGAACAGCGTGGGCATGAAGTTTCGCCCGATACCGGCCGGAACCTACAAGCAGATGACGCTGACGCAGCCGTTCTGGCTGGGTGTGTACCAGGTGACACAGGGTCAATGGCAGCAGGTGATGGGGACAACGCCGTGGAAGGGGCAGAGTAATGTGATCGAGGGCTCTGATGTGGCAGCGACGTACGTGTCGTGGGAGGACGTGGTGGCGTTTTGTGAGCGGCTGAGTAAGAAAGAGGGGAAACGTTACCGCTTGCCGACGGAAGCCGAATGGGAATGGTCGTGCCGAGCGGGGACCACGACGGCGTATAGTTTTGGGGACGATGAATCCCAGTTGGGACAGTATGCGTGGTATAACGGCAATGCGTGGGATAAGAACGAAAAGTACGCGCATCGCGTGGGTCAGAAGCGTGCGAATCCGTTCGGCCTGTATGACGTACACGGCAACGTCTGGGAATGGTGCGTGGACTGGTATGGATCCGACGACCCGATGGAGTCGAACTCCCGGGATCCTCAAGGCCCCTCCTCCGGGTCTTCGCGCGTTTTGCGTGGCGGCTCGTGGTACAACGGACCTCTCGGCCTGCGTTCCTCGTTCCGTGGCTACTTCACCCCTGACCGCCGTAGCAACTTCATTGGTTGTCGAGTCTTGTTGGAGCGTCCTTAGCTTTCCCAGTCATCCTCATGGGTTTCGACCTCTGTCACTCTGAAGCTCTGCCCTCTGACCCCCTGTCCT
>CAIYBH010000123.1 GCA_903924405.1 uncultured Planctomycetaceae bacterium
ACAGGCGACGTTCGGCATCAGTCAGTGCCATGACGTTGGTTGCATCAATGTGCAGCGTACCAGCCTCGGCTGTCAGAATGCCCGCGATCAGGTTCAGCAGAGTCGTTTTGCCGGAACCACTGGGCCCGGCGATCACGACGGCCTGCTGATCCGGAATGACGAGACTGGGGATCTGCAGCGAAAACTGTCCCTCCGGATACGAGAATTTCAGTTGACTTATGGCAATCATTGGGGGACCGGACGCAGGCAGCGCCGCAGCACGAAGCAGGGTGTAGAACATACCAGCCCATGAAGTGTAGGTATTCTCCGGGGGAAAGGCACGTGCTGGGCGGCAAGAATCCGGTTCCGAGTTCACGAACACAGGAGACTCTGTTGCCGCGGGTGAGCCCCATCGGCTTGGGGCAGCACGTGAGTCTGACGTGACGAAGTGGTATTGCCGCGGTGGCTCAGGCACATGCAGGACGACCGACCAGGCCGTGAACTTCCGCGGGGATCGTACCGGGTAACTTCCATCAGGCCGTCAATTCGATAAATTCTGTGGAGTGAAGTGGTTGTCAGTTGTCAGTTGGCAGTTGTCGGTTGGCGGTTGGCGGTTGTCAGTTGCGGCCACGGGGGCCGAGGCTGGATTATTTCGTCAGTGTCGATCAGGCCGTATGATTCGGTCAGCTTCAGTCAATCAGCATCCATCAGCTTCCATCAGTATCAGTCATTACACAATCAGGGATTCCGTTATGGCGTGCCGCACACTTCGAGTTTCCGGAGGGAATCACAGCCGCGGGATTTGCGGGCTGGGCCGGGCCGGTGCGTTCCTGCTGGCCATTGTTTTCAGCTTTCATCTGGGCGCAGCGGCTGATAAACCGGTCATTCTGCTGACGGGATTTGAACCCTTTGGTGCGCAGCGGCCACCGAATCCGTCGTGGGAAGCCATTGCACCACTGCATGACACCGAATGGCAGGGGTATCGGCTTGTTGCTGTGCAGCTTCCTGTGGTGTGGGGGGCTCCATTGCAGGAACTGGAGCCGCGCATACAGCAGCTGAAGCCGGTGGCGGTCTTTTCCTTCGGGCAGGGGTATCCGGGCGCCTTTGCCATAGAAACTCGCGCGTTGAACCAGCGCGGCGACATCGCGGATAACTCCGGCCAGAAGCCCTCGCTGCCGTTGATTGTCGGCGACGGTCCAACGGAGTTCCTGTCTTCGTTTTCCTATGCAGAGGTTGCGGCCGTGCTGCAGAAGAAGGGACTGCCCCTGCGAATTTCGGATCAGGCTGGTCAGTACCTTTGCGAAGAAACGTTGTACTCACTGGAAACACTGCGGCGTAAGTTTCAGCCGGAGCCCGTGGTGGCCTTCTGCCATGTGCCACCGCTGGGAACCATGATTGGCAACACCACTGTTGACGCAAACTATGTCCGCAACTTTGTTCTTGAATTCCTTGGGGCGTGGAAACAAACCAGTCTGCAGGCGGAACAGTTGGACACGGAAAAAAAAGCCGCGTCCGGCAGCACCGGCGGGCAGGCGGCAACCCCTGAGCGTGCTGCGGTGGAGAAGTTGATCGAGGAATACTTCAAGTCCTGGTCCGAACAACGCATGCGGGATTACGGAAACTGCTTTGCTGATGGAGCTGTCATTCAGGAAGTCGGATCCGGCGACATTTCGACGCAGATGAAGGGCCCGTTTGTGGCCACTCAGGCGACCTACCATAAAATGGCTGTCTTCAAAGCGGTTGAAGTTCCGGTGAGGACTGCGATTACCTTTGAAGCGGACCTTGCGCGTGTGGTTGTCTACTGGAAATTGACGGCGGGGCCCAGACTGCAGTACGGCTACGACCACTTCACACTGCTGAAACAGGACGGACAGTGGAAGATCGCCAACCTCGTCTTTTACGCTGTAAAAACACCTAAAGAATAGTGTTGGAAAAGGCGCTGAAAACGGGGTAACGGCCTGCGCGACTTCAACAGGACCGTTCCCGAACCAGGGTTCAGGCACAGTCGGACGTCTGCGACGACGGATCAAAGCTGATGGCCGGAAGAAAGCAGAATCCGACGGCATCCTTCCTTTTCTCAAAAAGGCTAACTCGCCCGGAACAGGCCCTGGAGTCCCCGTGTTTTCTCTGTGACGACCCGAAAAACACGCACCCACTGGAAATCGCGGTGGTTTTCCGTGATTTTGACCGCAAATCCAGAATTGCACGGTACAATGCCAGGCTTTCCCGGCCGGGCCAGGGGGCTGCAGTGGGGCTGAGTGTGGTGCTGCGACGCAACCGAAGTCAGCACTCTTGCGGTGTGCCCGGAAAATGCTCGGGCGAAATCCTCGGGTCAATCACCCGTCTGGTCTAAATGCCCGCAACGATAACGCCCCGATTGATCCCGCGATTTTGGGTAGTAGAAACACGAGTAACAGTATGGCAGGAAAAGACCGACCCGCATCACGAGGCAGTCGTCCGGTAAAAGGCTCCGGCAAAACGGACCGCGGCCCGGCCCGCCCACCTCGGGCAAATCCGCGATCGCGTCCAGGCAGACCGGGTGTCCCCAGTCGTCGGTCGGTGTCACTGCGAGTGCCGGAAGCGCGAGGGGCCATGATTCCCGACGCGCCCGAGGTCACCAGCGAAACGGGTGAAGCCTCCGACACCATGCGCCTGCAGAAATTTCTCGCCATGTCCGGAGTGGATTCGCGGCGCAACTGCGAAGAATACATTCGTGATGGCCGTGTCACGGTGGACGGAGTCGTCGTCAACGATCCGGCTCGTGCCGTGTCCCCGGAAACTCACGATATCCGTCTCGATTCCGAACGGCTGCGACTTCCCAGATTCCGTTACTTCCTGCTGAACAAACCCAAAGGTGTGCTCTGCACCAACCGGGACCCGGAAGGACGTCCGCGGGCTGTGGACATGATTCCGGTCGCGGATCAACGACTCTTTACCGTCGGACGGCTGGACGAAAACACGCAGGGCCTGCTGCTGCTGACCAACGACGGCGACCTTGCCCAGCGACTTGCGCACCCACGCTTCGAAGTTGTGCGCCGCTATCGTTGTCATGTGGCGGGGTGGCCAACCCCGGAGACACTGAATCAACTGCGGGACGGGATGTATTTTGCCGAAGGCTTCTTCCGCTTTCAGGGCATTCGTGTGGTGCGACATCAGGGACGCAGCACAGTTCTGGAACTGGAACTTCAGGAAGGCAAGAACCGCGAAATCCGTCGACTGCTGGCACGAGTCGGTCACAAGGTGATTGAACTGGAGCGCATCGCCTTCGGTCCGCTCCAGCTGGGTTCGCTGCCTTACGGACGATTTAGGGAACTGCAACCGGCCGAAATCCGGGACCTGCGGCATTTCCTGGAAACCGGCGAGAAAACTGGTCGGCGGATCAAACTGGGATTTGGTTATCGCCCCGGGCAGACACGAGGCAAAAAACACCGCAAGCCCGCCCCGGCTGGGCAACCCGCTGGCAATTCGGGTTCACCAGCGTCCGTGGCTCCTCGACGTGGAGCAGCACGCCAGCAGACGCGACCTGCCTCGGCAGGGCAAGCCCCCGCAGCAGCTCGACCACCACGGTCTCAACCTGCTCAGGGAATGCCGAAGGGTCGAAAGCCCGCGGGAGTTTCCGGAGCGGCACGACGGCCTTCAGCACGCCCTGCCGCCGGTGCTGGTCGGTCGCAGGGCACCAGGACTCGCCGACCCAGTGAAGGCCGAGCCAACAACAAACGCCGCACCCGTTAGATAACAGCGACAAATGCAGCTTGTGTTCGCGCTGCCGTGCAACTTGTTCAGCAGCGCGATTCACACCTGAAGCACATGTGGACAGACGGGGGGTATTTGACGGCACGGTCTGCGGGACCGACTGGCGTCCGGCGGACCGAATCGGGGGCGGGCAGATGAATCAACTGCGGTCATGTTGTACAGGTGGTCGCAAATCTGATTTTCGGTGAAGTGACTTCATGGGTGCGGAGTTTCGATTCATAGACTTGTTTGCCGGGATTGGCGGCATGCGACTGGGGCTTGAGTCCGCTGGTGGCATGTGCGTCTTCACCAGCGAATGGAACAAGTGGTCGCGTCAGACCTACGCCGCTAACTTTCCGGATGAGGCGCCGATTGCCGGCGACATCACGGAGATTGATGCCGCTCAGATTCCGGATCATGACCTGCTGGTGGCCGGATTTCCCTGTCAGCCGTTTTCGATCGCGGGTGTCTCTAAAAAGAATTCACTGGGCACGCCGCATGGTTTTGCCTGCCGGACTCAGGGGACACTGTTTTTCGATGTCGCTCGTATCATTCAGGAAAAGCGTCCGGCTGCGTTTCTGCTGGAAAACGTGCGCAATCTGGAACGTCACGACAAAGGGCGAACGCTGCAGGTGATTCTGCAGACACTGGAAGAGGATCTTGGATATCACGTATGTTATCGCATCCTCGATGCCAAGCCTTTTGTCCCGCAGCATCGCGAGCGCATCTTTATTGTGGGCTTTCGTGAGGAGCGGGGATTTTCCTGGTCTGACCTGCAGCTGCCGGACAAGACGGCACAGCGACCAGTGCTTCGCAGCATTCTGCACTCGGAAGACGGAACGGAGCGACCTGAAGAGCCCTACACGTCGGGCGACCTGGCGCTGATTGGCAGCCGATATACGCTCAGCGACCATCTCTGGAGGTATCTGCAGAACTATGCGGAGAAGCATCGGGCGAAGGGGAATGGTTTTGGTTTTGGATTGGTGGGCCCCACCGACACGGCGCGAACATTGTCGGCACGATATCATAAGGACGGTTCTGAGATCCTGATTGATCAGCCTGGCCGCAATCCTCGGCGACTGACACCACGGGAATGTGCCCGACTCATGGGGTTCCCGGATACCTTTCAGATTCCCGTCTCGGACACGCAGGCCTACCGCCAGTTTGGCAACTCGGTCGCTGTTCCGGTGATTGCTGTGATTGCCGCCTTACTGCGTGACCGACTGCAGACTGCGGTTCCGCTCAAACCGGCACCTCCGGGGAAGAAAACGCAGTTGTTGTTGCTTGATTGAGTTGATTTTGAGGCGGGAGCGCGTGTGGTTGGAGCGGGCGGAACACTTGGGAACGGGGGCGGTTGACGACGGCGATTCCGAGCCAGGGGCGGCGAAACGGCGTTCATCCCTGGAATAGTCGCGTTTCGCTCCGCCGAAACGATCAACCTGGATTTCTCCTCACGAGTTCAGCAGACAAACACCGCACGGAAATCAAGAAAAAAACACCCTGATTTTCCATGTTGCTGATCTTTCGTTATTCCAGCCTAAGCCAGGGGCGGCAGAAAAACCCGGGAAAAGGTGGGAATTCCGTCTTCGAAGCCTGTTGTACTCCGTAAATCTCCCTGAAATCCGGGACGGACAGCGGAATCTCCGGAAGCCCACACTGGCGAAAAGGTGGAAATCCGGCAAGGATACAGACCGGACGAAAGAGCCTGAACATGATCCGTTCGTGGACAGGTCGTCTGGTGATTGGAAGGACCGTCGATTGGTGGCTGGCAAAGTGTGGTGAGGATGTTTTTCCCGGGCGAGTGTTTGGCTTCTGAAGAGGGGGCTGAGATTCCCCGGCGTCACCTGCTGCGAAGTCGTCTCGGTCTGGTACAATCCAAATGCTGAATGAAAATTGACGCTGGCGTGTGGCGTGGTTCCCCTGACTGAACCACGCTGCTGGTCCTCTGTTGATAAGGCTGAATCTTTAGGACTGCTCTGGAGGTTTCCTGTGAGGCATTGTTCACTGGCACTGATTCCCGGCATGCTCTTCGCGACTGTGGCAGTATCGACTGCCGTTGCTGTTGCTCCCCCACGCCCTGTTGCATCGTCAGCGGTTGTCACAACACAGACTCCCGGGCATGCGGTCACACTGGAAGCGGACATTCGTGGTGCGAAGGATCTGTATCTCGTCGCGACGGACGGCGGAGACGGATACGGTTGTGACTGGGCGGACTGGGCCGAACCGCGGCTAACGGGGCCCAAAGGCACATTAAAGTTGACGGACCTGCCATGGAAGTCAGCGCAGGCGGAATGGGGCAAGCCCGGCATTGGAAAAAATGCGGACGGCAGTCCGCTGCGAATCCATGGCAAGCCCGTGGAATTCGGGATTGGAACACACGCGAATTCGGTCATTCACTTTGCGCTGCCGGAAGGATATGACAAGCTGACGGCGCGTGTGGGACTGGACAATGGCGGTACCGATCAGAACGGGGCCGGCAGTGTTCAGTTTCTGGTGTACACCGTTAATCCCGGGCCGATTTCCACAGCGCCTTCCGCAGTGGAACGAACACCCGATGCCGCTGTCGCTGGTCTGGATACAGCCGAGGGGCTGGAGACACGACTCTTCGCTGCCGAACCAATGCTGCTCAGTCCCTCAAATATTGATGTCGACCATCTGGGACGCGTGTGGGTGTGCGAAGTTGTGAACTATCGCCGCTTTGCCAACGGCAACAATCCCGATCGGCCCGAGGGTGACCGGATTCTGGTGCTGGAAGATACGAATGGTGATGGCATCGCAGAGAAAGAGACGGTGTTTTATCAGGGGCGTGACATCGATTCAGCGCATGGCGTGTGTGTGCTGGGGAATCGAGTCATTGTGTCCGCCGGGGACAGCGTCATCAGTCTGTTTGACGACAACGGGGACCTGAAGGCAGACCGTCGCGAAGTGTTGTTCACCGGCATTCGTGGAACTCAGCATGATCACGGCATCCACAGTTTCACCTTCGGACCGGATGGCCGGCTGTATTTCAATTTTGGCAACAGTGGTGAGGAACTGCATCGACCGGATGGTTCGATTGTCGTTGACCAGGCCGGCAATGAAATCCGGGCCGCTCGAAAGCCGTATCAGGAAGGCATGGCATTTCGGTGCGAACTGGATGGCAGCAAGGTGGAAACGCTGGGCTGGAATTTCCGGAACAACTGGGAACTGTGTGTCGACAGCTTTGGAACAGTCTGGCAATCGGACAATGACGACGACGGCAATCGCGGCGTGCGGATCAACTACGTCATGGAATTCGGCAACTACGGTTACAAGGATGAGATCACCGGGGCCGGATGGCAGACCGCTCGTACGAATCTGGAAGCCGAGATTCCTCAGCGTCACTGGCATCTGAATGATCCGGGAGTTGTTCCGAACCTGCTGCAGACCGGAGCGGGATCTCCGACCGGTATTCTGATCTACGAAGGCGCGAATCTTCCGGATCGCTTCCGAAATCAGCTGATTCACTGTGATGCGGGACCGAACGTCGTTCGCAGCTATGCTGTTCAGGACAACGGAGCGGGCTATGCGGCTGAGGTGAACAGTCTTCTGACGGGCGTACGAGATCAGTGGTTTCGTCCTTCGGACGTGTGTGTCGCGCCGGACGGGTCATTGATTGTTGCCGACTGGTATGATCCGGGTGTTGGGGGCCATCGTCAGGGGGACGTGGAACGCGGTCGTCTGTTCCGGGTTTCTCTGCCGGGCCAGCCTTATTCGATCCCGAAACTGGATTTGTCCACGATTGAGGGAGCGATTGAGGGCTTGAAGAGTCCGAACGTGGCGACTCGCTATCTGGCATACACGAAGTTGAAGGAAACTGGAGTCAGTGCGGAAGCTGCAGTGGCTCAAATGGCCACTGCCGATCCGAACCCCCGTTATCGTGCGCGAGCTTTGTGGCTGCTGGCTCAATTGGGCGAAAACGCGCAGAAGGCTGTGGAGCTTGCGGTAGCAGATGCGGACAAGGACCTGCGAATCACTGGTATTCGAATTGCGCGGCGAACGGGTCTGAATCTGCTTCCGATTGTCAGCAGGCTTGTGAATGACATGTCGCCTCAGGTTCGCCGCGAATGTGCGATCGCTCTGCGTGCACTTCCCGCAGCAGAAAAAGCGTCCCTGCTGGCCTCGCTCGCTCGCTCCCTGAATCCCGACGATCGCTGGGAAGTTGAGGCCCTGGGCATCGGTGCGGAAGGGGCCTGGACTGAAGTGCTCACTGCATGGAGAGCAGCGGATGCCAGCCGGGGAATAGCGACTGCGGAAGACGAGGCTCGCTGGGCGAAGACTCAAAAGGAACTGATCTGGCGCGCCCGTGGACCGGCAATTGCGGCAGAGATTGCCAACCGTATTCTGGCGGAGGCTGTTGGTCAGGATGCGGATCAGGGGCCCCAGGCCACCGGACGCTGGTTCCGATCGCTTGATTTTCAACCTGCCGACACAGTGACGGCCGCCATGAAGTCGCTGTTGAGCAGTGAAGCGTTGAACACTCTGGACGCGGAATCCGGGGAACGAACCTTCGTGATTGCTGAAGCTCTTCAGCGCATGGGTGGCGACCCAATGGCGGATCCACAGTTGGCCGGCATTGTTGGTTCGGTTCTGGACAAAGCCGTCGGGACATCGCAGTTTGTGCGCATGGTGCGACAGTTCAAAGCAGCGGATCGGTACCCGGACCTGCTGAAGCAGGCGCAGCAACAGCCTGCTGAGCAGTTGGGGGTCGAGTCGATGGCGGCCCTGGTGGAGATGCAGCAGTGGGACTTGCTGCGGGCCGCTTTGCAGAGTGAGGAGACTTTGTTGGCCATTGCCACGGCGGAAGCCATGGGAAATACCGCCAACGGGGCAATCACAAAGCCGCTGATGGAGGTGATTCAGGATAAGAGTGCCGGCCTTGATGTACGTCGAGCTGCCGTTCGCGCTGTTGCTCGTGTGAACAACGGTGCCCTTGAACTGGTACGGCTTGTGGATGAAAAGGCACTTGACAGCGACCTTGAGCAGGCTGTCGCTGCGGCACTGCACAGCGCTCCCTCGCGGCAGGCCCGGGAACAGGCTCAGAGGCTGTTTCCGCTGCCGGCATCGCGTGACAACCAGCCCACACCACCGATCAGTGAGCTGGCGAAGATAAAAGGCGATGTGGCCAACGGTCGGATTGTCTTTTTCTCGACGGGAACCTGTCACAAATGTCACGTTGTGGATGGCATGGGACGAGAGATTGGTCCGAACCTCACTGAGATTGGCAGCAAGCTCAGCCGCGAGGCCATGTTTGAGTCCATTCTGTATCCCAGTGCGGGAATCAGTCATAACTATGAAGCGTGGACCGTGGTGCTGAATTCCGGCACGACAGTCAACGGGTTGCTGGTCAGCCGAACCGATGCGGAAATTGTGATCCGCGGTGATGACGCGCTGGTCCGCAGGTTCCCTGCAGCCGATGTGGAAGAGCTTGTGAAACAGAAGATCAGTCTGATGCCTGCTGATCTGCAGAAGACGATGACCAGTCAGGAACTCGCGGACGTCGTGGAGTTCATGCAGAGTCTCAGGAAGAAGTAGAGTTGTCGCGGACGACACTGCCGACGGGACGTTCTGTGCCGACATCGTTCGTGCAGAACGTCCGTCCGCTGCGTCAGGAAAGTGGAGCCAGCATGTTTGTGTTCGCAGCGTCTCATGTTCGCAGGATCACCGGAATCTGTGGTTGTGGATTTCGGGGCAGTCGATTCCACGGCTGCAGGGGACGATTCCTGATCGCTGTCGTTTTCTGTTCACTCTGCCCGCCGCTGTCTGTTCACGTGTGTGCCCAGGATGTGCCTGAGCAGCAGGAAGAGGTGGAGCAGCGGGAGCTGCTGCGTCGCATTGAGGAAACTCAGGAGCTGCTGCAGAACCAGAAGTGGCTTGAGGCAACGGAGCGGTTTGACGAAGCGTGGCAGTTGGCTTGTGATGGCGACGATGCCGTCCTTGACCCGCGTGGTGCGGACATTCGTCAACTGGCGCCCGGGCAAACGGATCTGATGGCCGGTGGCAAGTCGCGTCTGCAGACTCTGTTCCGCCAGGCACCTGATGAGTTTCGGACCGAGTTCTCGCGTCAATTTGACGATGTGGCACGCCAGAAGATTCAGGCGGCGATTGAAGCCGGTGACGTGGCTCAGCTGAGAAGTCTGCTGGCCCGGTATCAGTTTGCAACGGCAGCAGCACAGGGGCTTAGAGTGCTTGCTCGTCTGTATCTTGATCGCAGCGACTTTCTTGAAGCGGCGCTGGTTCTTGAGCGACTGCAGCAGGTCGCTGTGGCTGCTGATCCGCGAGCACTGTTGCAGACGGCGTGGTGCTATGCCCGTGCCGGGTTGTTTCAGGATGCTCGTGACGTACTGAAACGAGCTGGCACCGATCCGTGGAGCACACTGATCGATGCGGATGCCGCGGCCCTCGGGATACGGCAGCAGATCGAACAGGAATTAGCGACCTCGGACGAAACGGCCGGGGTGGACGTCGATTCATGGCTGCAACCGCTGGGCAACTATCGCCGCACCAGAACTCAGACACGCATACCGTCGCGGCTGCGCGCTGGGTGGACTTCCAGTCTGCTGGAAGTGGCGGACGTCCTTTATGCCGACCAGCTGAATCCGCTGCTGACCGGATTTCAGGAGCCGTTCGAGCGACTGCAGGAG
The DNA here is from genome assembly GCA_903924405.1 of uncultured Planctomycetaceae bacterium. GTDB lineage: Bacteria > Planctomycetota > Planctomycetia > Planctomycetales > Planctomycetaceae > SXXK01. The sequence continues at coordinate 10,374 of CAIYBH010000123.1, forward strand.
CGGCTGCTGGATCAGAACAGTACGATTATTCCTGTCGCTGCACCCCTGGTCTCCGGCTCCACTGTTTACGTGCGGACTCCGGTCGGAGTCCGTGCTTATCAGCAGCAGACCGGGGAACTGCTCTGGGAAATCGCACGTCCGGAACGTCCGCTGAAAGAACTGGTGGAACTGACTCAGGCGCTGGAAAAAGGTGAGGATGAACAGTATCTGACTGGGCGTGCATCGGGACTGCTGAACGCCGATACGGCTTTATTCTTTCAGATGATTCGAACCAATACATCCGCCCAGATGTCCATCAGCAATCGCACCTTATTCACCGTTGAGGAATCATCGGGGGCGACATGGAACGTCATGCTGGGCACCATGCGGAATGCCGCCGGCAACAACCGCATCGCCACCAATTTTATCCGGGCTTATGATGCAGAAACCGGGCTCTTTCGCTGGGAGATCGGTGGGCAGGTTCAGAATGCAGACCCGACACAGGAACGTTCGGCCAACCTGCTGGCAGGCTACTACTTCCTTGGTGCGCCGCTTGTGCTGGGAAACAGGATCTACGTGCTGGCTGAAAATGGTGAGGGCATCTTTCTGATTCGCATCGGTGAGCCGGTGCCTGGACAAAAGGATTCGAACCCGACCATCCCCGCATCTCAGCTACTGACAGTTCCCGAGCAACCGCTGGCTGAGCATCCGCTGCGAAAACATGCCGGACTGATTCCTTCGTTTGCACAGGGGCTGCTGATCTGTCCCACCTGTGACGATCGCATCATTGCCGTCTCGGCTGAAGATTTGAGTCTTCGGTGGGTATTTCGCTACGGTGGAATACTCAGACGACAGGAAATCGGAGGTGATCGATTTCTGTTGTTCGGGGCGAACAGCCTTGCGGATTCGGATCGCGTGGACCGAGACAATCGCTGGACAGACTTTCTGCCCAGAATTGTCGATGGCAAAGTGTTGATCACTCCGCGCGATTCTGATCAGTTGTTCTGCCTTGATCTGCTGACAGGACAACAGCTCTGGACAGCCGCTCGGGGCAGTTTTCATGCGATCGCGGGGATTCAGGACAATCGCGTGATCCTTGTTGGCGCGAACCAGGCTGGAGCGCTGGATCTTCAGACTGGCAAAGCGCTCTGGACAACTCAGCTGCGTCGAGGGACCACCTGTGGATCTGCCGTGCTGCAGGGGGACATCCTGCAGATTCCCACCGATGCTCCATCCATCGTCACTTTGGAAACGAAGACAGGCCGCATACTGGTCGCCCAGGATTGGACGGAACCGACACTTCCGGGAAATCTGATGGCCACGCCGGATGGTCTGATTTCTCAGGGGCTCACCGTTCTGTCACGTTTTGGATCCGGAACCGGGGAGGCATTGCCGGTTGAACAGGCCGCAGAACTGCTCGTTCTTGGACGACCACCGGAAGCCCGAAAGCTGCTGGAAGATCGCCTGCAGGCAGAGCCGGCGGATTCTGCAGCGCGCAGCATGCTGATTGACCTGTTGCTGGATCAGCTGCGGACGGACTACAGGGCTCATCAGGAGCAGATCCCGCGAGTGCAGCAGTTGCTGGCGGAGTCGGCTAAGGATGTTGAGATAGCTCCTCTGGTGCATTCCCTGATTGGCATGACCATCGCGGATGCGGTCATACTTGGCGAGCAGTTGCGGGGAACCACGCGTCGGCAGCAGGACGAACTGGTTGAGCTGATGGCCCGGGGTGAGGAGGCTGGAGGCGGCGTGCCGCTTTCTGAATTGCAGCAACGATTGTCCCGGATGCTTGAACGACTGCCGGCAGCAGCCATCGAGGTGGTGCGTGGTCCGGGGATTGAACGGACGCAGGCTGACGTTCTGGTGGCCGTCATTCGCCGCAGTCTCGAACAGCGAAGCGCTGAAGAACGACAGACGCTTCAGAAAAACCTCGCGGCGGACGTGGTCCGGGTGGCCTCAGAAATCTCTGTCGCTGACGACCGGCAGCTGTTTGTGATGAATCTTCTGCGTGCCGGGCTGCCGTCGACAGCCGTGAGTGTGTTGCAGGATCTGGCTGCCAGCCTGGAGCAACCTCGCGAGCGACTGTTGCTGGAAGCGGCACTGCTCGACAGCCTGCAGACCACAGCGGAACCAGCACCGGAGATGGCACGGACGTTACTGGACCTCTGGAAAAATCGGCAAGCCGGCTGGGCAGCCTTTACATGGTTGCGAGACGTGCAGCAACCGGTAGAAGAGGGGAGCAGACTGCGGTTTTCAGTGGACAATGAGACGCAGCGGGATGCGATCCTCGCGACGGCAGACAGTGCCTTTCCGGAATTCCGTACGGCCCCGGCGTCTGCCTGGGTTGGCACACCTGAAGTTGAAGTTTCCGATGATCGAACCATGCTGCCGGTTCGCCAGTTTGCCTCAGCAATTCCCCACCGCCCGATTCCCCTTTACGGGGCTCCCGGACTGTACCGAGGCTGGAGCTTTGCGTGGATCTTTCCTTCAGAGAAAGTCGGGGCTTACGACCCGGATGGACGGCTTCGCTGGAGCTTCCGGCCGTTACGCAATCAGTCCCTCGTCTATGGGGGCTACAAGCCGGATTCGTGGGCATTTTCACGGGGACAACTGCTGATCATGCATCTGCAGGGGATTGTCTTCGCGGTCGATGGAAGCACGGTCAATGCGGATGGCAGTCCTGCCGTACTCTGGCAGAAAAGCCTTGAGGCGGCTCTGAGTTCAGACCTGCAGCCGGAAGAGACGGAGCCCCGGGATTTCATCGCCCCGGAAGACCGCATTGAGCACTTCTATCACTCTCCGGGCGGACATTATCCCTGCGGGCCCGTCACGGCCTTCGGAGTTCCACTGATTGTGGGTCAGCGACTGGTGATGCTCAATGCCCTGACCGGACGCCGATCGTGGGAAGCCGATGGCCTTCCCAGGGACGCACGGTTGCTGGTTGAAAAAGAGACGCTGCTGATCCTGTCAGAATCAGCACGCAGGATCGACGTACGTTCGCTGCTCGACGGTGAACTGCTGTCGACGTCACGACTTCCGGAGTGGTGGGGCGAAGCGAATGCCAACGTGGGAGCTTCCGTAAAGGACATCGATGTGGAAGTCGGCACAGAGGTCCTGTGGCGCGTGTCGGTGGAAGGACGGCGGTGCGTGCTGTTTCGTCTGACCGACGGCCGGAGTCTGCTGGAATGTCGTGATCTGCTGCAGGATGAACCCGTCTGGACTCTGACACTGCCACAGCAGACGGTGTTCAGCAATGTGGTTGAGGATGTGGTGGCTCTGTTGAGTGAGGGGAAGCAGCTGAAGCTGGTTTCTGTCGAAAGCGGCCGGGTGATTTCGGACCTGACGGTGACGCCGATTCCGGATCCACGTAAGCTCTACCTTCAGGCGTCTCAGGGACACTTTGTGGTTCTTCCGGAAGCGTTGTCTGAGGAAGATCCCTCGCTGGATTTCTTTAATCCGATTATCGATGCCGTGCATGTGCATGGAGCAATTTACGCCGTGAACCGGGACACCAATGCCCTCGCATGGGAACAACCCGTTCGGCATCGGCAGGTTCGATTACTGACCTGTACACAAACGCGGCCACTGCTCCCGAATCTGCCGTTGCTGGTGCTGTTGTCGCGGGACCGGGAACCGAATTCCGGCAAAGCGGCGGTGGTGATTGGAGCTCAGGTGCTTGACGTTCGGGACGGCAAAGTGCTTTACGAGGATGCCAATACCGGGCTGACGCAGAACGAACTCTGGCTCAGCCCCGATTCCGAAAACGGTCAGCTGTGCCTCAGCTTCGAGCGGCGATTTGTCCGGTTTCAGTATGGCAAAAACGCTGCCCCCTGAACGTGCTTAAACTCGTCCCCTGGACTGACTGTATCGAACGGTGGTGTCGAATCGAAATCCTTCCCCGGGATCCGGTTTCCACGTGAAACAGGTCTGTAAAAGGCCGTTTTTCGAAGCGTTGCCGGCGAATCATCTGGATTTCCATGGACGGAGATGGTAAACAGGAGGCTCCCACCGGATGGCCAGTTGATGCCGGGGACTGCTTGTGATGTGGCAGCAGAAAGCACTGATAACATATATCGGTGGCTTCTGACCGTCGCACTCCTTCAGTCACTGATGTCGGCTCAACAGCTACCGATCACCTTCCGCGCCCTCCCCTGCAAACCCGGTAACCCCAGTCATCCGGAGGTCTGTTCTTATGCTGACACTTCTCGGGCAACGTGACCGCTCCTCCCGGTTCTGTGACGGACTTTCCCGCCGCAGCCTGCTGAACATCGGGACGCTGGCGGCTATGGGAACAGCTGGCGGGTGGACACTGCCATCGATTCTTCGTGCTGAAGAAGCGCAGGGAAATGGAAAATCGAACAAGTCGGTGATCATGATTTACCTGGTTGGTGGCCCGCCGCATCAGGACATGTTTGACCTGAAACCGGAAGCTCCAAAGGAAATTGCCGGCCCGTGGAAGCCGATCGCCACCAATGTTCCCGGGATGGACATTTGCGAAGCGTTTCCGCAGCTTGCACGGCTCGCCGACCGCATGACCATCATCCGTTCTCTGGTTGGCAACCAGGCAGATCATGACGCCGTGCAGGTCTTCAATGGTCGCGATCCCCGCAAACCAAAACCACTGGGAGGCTGGCCACAGTTTGGTTCTCTTGTCTCCAGAGTCCTCGGTCCCATCACTCCCACGGCACCTCCGTTTGTCAGCCTGTGCTATCCATGTTCGCATGGTCCCTACAATGAACCCGGACCAGGATTCCTCGGAACATCTCACGCACCGTTTCGTCCTATGGGACCCACGCGCGAAGACATGGTTCTGAACGGTGTCACCCTTGAAAGACTGCATGATCGTCGATCCCTGCTGCGCAGTGTTGATCAGTTGCGTCGCGACATTGATTCGACCATGACCATGCAGGGGATGGATACCTTTACGGACCAGGCGATGGGGTTGCTGACTTCATCGCGGCTGGCCGAAGCGCTGGATCTGTCCCGTGAAAACCCCGAAACTCTGGCTCGTTACGGCACAGGCGATCCGAAAGTCTTTATCGATGACAACGGCGCTCCGCGTGTTCCTCAAAGTCTTCTGGTCGCTCGAAGACTGATCGAAGCTGGTGTACGAGTCGTCACGCTCAACTACAGCAAATGGGACTGGCACGGTGGCTCCTACAACACCATCTTCAACCGGGAGAAGGAAGACTTCCCGATCTTTGACAAATGCGTCAGTGCACTGATCGAAGATCTGCACGAACGTGGTTTGTCAGACGATTGTGCAGTCATTGTCTGGGGAGAATTCGGACGTACCCCGAAAATCAGTGACATCGTCGGACGGGATCACTGGCCACAGGTCAATTGCGCGTTGATGGCTGGTGGAGGCATGCGGCACGGGCAGGTGATTGGTGCCACAGATCGTATCGCCGGAGAAGCTGTCTCCAGACCCGTCACATACTCCGAAATCTACGCCACGCTGTTCCATCACCTCGGCGTTCCCGTGGACCGAACGACGCTTTCGGACAACAGCGGGCGACCGCAGTTTCTGGTGGAAGATGGCGGAAAAATCATGCCGGAACTGGTCTGATACAACAGCATTTCGTTGTCCGTGGACGTTTCACACGCAGCGTGTTCAGGATACAGGACCTGATCACTGGACGTCGCTGCCACTGGTCCCAATCCGGCAGACAACGCGGCCTGCGACAGAACTGCCTGGTGCTGAATTTGCGTCACAAAGGCACCAGGCACTCCGATCCGTTGTTCTGGACAATCTGACAGTCACGAAAACAGAATCAGAATCAGAGACATTGTATGGAATCCGGCGTCGCGATTGTTACCGGGGGAGGCACGGGAGTCGGTCGTGCAACGGCCCTGCAGCTTTCAAAGCTCGGTTTCCGCATCGTCCTGAACTATTCGCGGTCACAGACAGAGGCTGAAGCGACCGTAGCAGAACTGCAGGCAGCGGGCGGCCACGCTGTGTGTCTGCATGCGGATGTCGCCATCGATGCAGACTGCCGACGCCTTGCCGCTGTCGCTCTGGAACATTTCGGACGTATCGACGTGCTTGTCAACTGTGCCGGTACGACGGACTTCATTCCTTTTTCAGACCTCGAAAACGTATCAACAGAGACGTGGGATCGCTTGTTCCGAGTCAATGTAACGGGCGCCTTCCAGTGTGCTCGCGCTGTCGTGGAACCTATGCGACGCATCGGCGGAGGCATGATTGTCAATGTCTCGAGCGTGGCGGCTCAACTTGGCCAGGGGAGTTCCATTCCATACTGCTGCTCCAAGGCCGCGCTGGATAACCTCACCGTCTCCCTCGCAAGAACGCTGGCCCCGGAGATTCGAGTGAATGGAATTGCCCCTGGTTTTATCGCCGGTCGCTGGACGCAGGCCGGTCTTGGAGATCGCTACGAAACGGTGGTGCAGGCCTGGGAAAAATCCCTGCCCCTCAAACGGGTCTGCCAACCGGAAGATGTTGCCGACGCAATCGTCAGTTTGATCACAGGCAGTCGCCTTGTCACCGGTCAGACGCTGACCGTTGATGGAGGTATGATGATTGCCGGTTATCAGGTGAAATTCGACTGACCAGGCCTGGCCCGGGTAATGACGTTCGAGAAAGCCAAACGGGTGGCGTTAAAAAAGCAGACAGCCTGATGATCGTGGCGTTTCGCGTCATTGAATCCTTCCCGTCGGCTCGTGCCTCGTCGCAGGCAGCAAACCGTTTCCTGCGGCGACTTCACCTGCAAGCCCCTTTAAGTCTTCATCACGCCGTTGTCTTGCTCCTCCGCAGACCACCGCAGTGGGGTGCCGCTGAAATTCGTACGCTGCCGGCCGGGCATTCCGCAGCTCGGCAGTTTATGCCGGAGTGCACTGTGAACATCGCCCCGACTGTGACCGCATTAGCTTTTCGGCAATCTGCGCAGTCTGTAGCGTGAATTCGGAACAAACGCTTCGAAGCGATTGTACCTGTCGACTTCCCCTCTGCAGTCTTCTGCCAGATCGCGACGATGATTTCGCCGGCAGGGCCATTGCCTGCCGCAAATCGTCCGACATGACACCTTCGGGGGTCACATCCCTGACGTGATCGCTATGTTCCAGACGCGTCTCACTCGCGCCTCGGCCCGTACAGCCTCAGGGAATACCAACTCACCCGAGGAATGGATACCTCCATGCAGACTCGCGAAACATCGGCTATTGTGTGTGCTGCCGCACTCCTGTTGACCACCGGTTGCCAGACGACACAGCACTTCTACTCTGGTGGCTGGGCAGCGAAAGCGGCCACGGTTGCGGATCAGACGCCGGTGCCTGGCCGAACCTCCTACAGCAGCGAAACGGAACCCGTTGACCGTGACTCGGCAAACGGGAATGCGGAGTCAGTTTCTGCTGTATCGGGCGCTGCTGAGCAGCAGGCCGAGGGGCAGCAGGCTGAACCGCCGGGCCGACGCTTTCGTATTCCCGAAGAACTGCCCGGAGCCAACTCGGCTCCATTAGCACTTCCTCCGCTGGACCCGAGCGCGCCAGCCGAAACACGCCGCTCACTGGCAGACTCATTGTTTCCGGATCTGAAGCCGGTTACCGCCGAGACTCTGGTGGAAGCGGAGGGATCCCCGCTGACGCTCGCGGAGTTGCAGCAGATGGCGGTTGGCAGTAGTCCCGTGATCCAACAGTCAGCCGCTCTTGTTGAACAAGCACGTGGACGTGCGATTCAGGCGGGTTTGAAACCCAATCCCACGGTGGGATATCAGGGTGATACCATCGGAACCGCAGACACGGCCGGCTACAACGGCGTGCTGGTCAGTCAGGAATTTGTGACAGCCAATAAACTCGGGCTGGCTCAGTCGACTGCGATGCAGGAGGTCCGTGTCGCTCAGGCTGATCTCCGAAAAGCGCGTATCACGCTTGCCAGCGATGTACGCCGTAACTATTTCCGCGTGCTGATTGCTCAGGAACAACTGCGATTCACCCGCGCCATTTCGAAGTTGAGTGACGAAGTCTATCAGGCACAGATTGACCTTGTGGCTGGTGGCGAGTCCGCACCGTACGAACCCCTGCAGTTGCGAGTCTTCGCGGTGCAGGCCCGCAATAATGTGACCCAGGCGACAAACTCCCTGAATGCCGCATGGCGACAACTGGCCGCCGCCATGGGAACACCATTGATGGCGCGACGCGGTGTGCAGGGGACGGTCGAAATGCCATCACCCGAAATGAGCTATGACACCGCCGTCGGCATGCTTCAGAAACACTCGAACCTTGTCGCAGCCAATGCCTCCATCGCCAGAGCTACCACCAATCTGCGGTTGCAGGAAGCCATCGCTCGCCCGAATGTGACCCTTTACGCCGCGTTCCAGCACGATGACACGACTCCGCTTTCAGATTACTCCACCAACGTCCAGGTATCTGCCCCGCTGCCGGTCTTCAATCGAAATCAGGGCAACATCACTGCCGCACATGCAGAAGTGATCAAGGCACGCCAGGATTACGCGGACACCATGAACAAACTGATGTCGCAGCTGGCGGATAACTACAACCGCTACGAAACCAGCCGGGAAATCTCCGGCAGCTATCGTAAGGATCTCGTTCCGGATCAGGTGCGCGTCTATCGAGGTGTTTACGATCGATTTCTGATTGATGGGCAGTCGGTCGACTTCGCTCAGATTGTCGTTGCTCAGCAGACTCTGGGACAGGTCGTGTCCAGTTACGTGACCTCTCTCGAAACGGAATGGCTCGCAACTGTGGATCTTGCAGAGCTTCTTCAGGTCGACGATCTGCTGACGATGGATGGTGCCGTCCAGCAGAAAATCGCTCCATCGACAGGCGTGACTGAAGTGCCACCAGCAGAGAATCCTGCGGCGATCGAAGCTCCGGAAGTTGCCACACCATAGTTGTCCACACTTGTCCGTCGATTGTCGCGTTTCGCTCCGCCGAAACGTGCGTCCATCGTTCTCCAGCACACCGGCGAGCGGTGGGCTGACACGCCGCACGGCTCTGCCTTTTGACAGACGCCTCGCTGCCATCAAGCAAAAAACGCCCCTGATCTCCCCTGTGAACATCGTTTCGCCATCCCGGTGCCGAACTTGGCAATCTCATCGGCAGCCCCTGTGCCGCGTGCCCCGCGCGATGTGTTGCCACCGCGCCGTAACTCAGATAGATTGCCAAGGCCGGGTACGGTTGACTGCGACACCGTTCTTCCGTGGTGTGACGTCTCCAATCTCCTGATTTTGTTGACCATTGCGTGGGTGTGATGACCAACTCTCCGGCGGACCCTCAGAACATTATGGCGATCCAGCAAACGCCCGACGAACGCAACCTGCCGTCGCCGGCAGATCCCTCCCGCGAATGGAACCTGATTTGGGTGGTTCTCAGATGGCTGTTTCGCCTGTTCTGCTCGTCGTGGATGCGAGTCTCCTGTTCCGGGATGGAAAACCTCGATCTGAAACACGGCGGCTTGCTGCTGATCAACCATCAGAGCTTTCTGGATCCGCTTGTCACGGGTGTCTGGTTGCCTCGCCCTGTGTCCTACCTCGCACGTGACAGTCTCTTCAGAATTCCGCTGCTGGGGGCTCTGCTGCGAAGAACCTTTGTGATTCCGATCAGCCGCGAATCGGCACGAGGCGGCAGTATCCGTGCCGGCCTTGAACGACTCAATGAAGGCTTCCTTGTCGGTATGTTTCCCGAGGGCACGCGGTCTGAAGACGGAGCTGTGGCTCCCTTTCGCCCCGGCTTCCTCGCAATCGCCCGCAGAACAAACCAGCCCATCTATCCCGTGGGTGTGGCCGGAAGCAGCGGCCGTTTACCGCGCGGAGCCTTCCTGATTCGCCCGGGTCGAGTTCATGTCGTGTTTGGCAAACCCCTGTCTGACGAAGAACGACAACGGATTCACGACGGCAAAGATGACAAAGAATCGTGTGAGATGATTCGACGCCGCGTCACCGAGTGCGCAATCGAGGCTCAGGCAACCCTTGCTGCACACTGACACGCAAACACATAGATGCGTTTGGTTCTCTGCCAGCCTCAGGTCCGCGTCGCACGGACGGTCATCGATAAATTGCCGCGCGCAGCTGCTTCAGTGGATAGAAGGAATTCCTCCACCGTACGCCGCCCTGACGCAAAGTAATCACGGCAGATCTCCAGTAGGCAAATGCCATCAACCAGGGGCCTGTGATGAAAAAGGGGATCATTTTCAGGCCGCTGGGTATGGACCAGACCATCCACGCAAACAGCATGTGCCAGAGTAGTGCGGTAGCCAGAAAACCCGTGGATTGCCTGAACGTCAGAATTCCGAACGGCACCAGCGGGGGCAGGACAAATGGAGCCACAAAAATTGCAATGAACAGCAGTGTCACGACGCCAATGCGACGCAGCGAGTAATTCATCGATGCAAACGCATTCTTTTCAAGCCCCGTGACGACTCCCCACAGTGACGGTTGCCACCGCACCGACAACCACTCTTCGGCAAGTAAAAAGTCTGATCGGGCGCCATTGGCCTTCATCATTTTTCCCAGCTTGACGTCGTCCAGAACGTCAAGGCGGATCGGCAGATGGCCGCCTGCTTTCCGATAGAGCGCTGCATCCACCATATTGAAGGCCCCCACTCCGGCATAAGACAGGGGAAATCGCGTTCGAATCAGGTGCAACTGCATTCCGATGGCAAAGCACATTCCGAAGAAGATCGTCAGCACGTTCTCCAGCAGACTGCCCGGGATCATTTTCGGAAGCAGGCACAAATGCTGTAGTTTCCGACTCTGCATGTACCCCACAGCAGCGGCAATCGTACGCGGCTGAAACAGAATGTCGCCGTCGGTAAACAACAACCAGTCGCCCTGTGCCAGCAGCGACGCCTGATGCATCGCGTGGTTCTTGCCCAGCCAGTTCTCTGGCAACTGATCGATATGGATGACCCGGATCCGCGAATCGCTTGCTGCGACCTCGTCCATGATCACCCCCGTTCGATCGGTCGAACGATCATTGACCGCAATAATCTCGATCCGCACGCCTTCAGTTTTCAGCAGGCCCTTCAATGCCTCACCAATCTGCGCCTCTTCATTTCGAGCCGGGATGATCACGCTGATCAATGGTAAGTCACCAGACTGGCGTCCACCTGTGTCGACCAGGCCTGCGTGACTGCTGATCATCCGCTTCAGCTTCAGCGCGATGATCGCCGGCACAGACGTCACAAAGACACCCGCAAAAATACACCAGCCTGCGAGGAATAAGTTCTCCATAAGTAACCAGCCGAAATTCTTCGCTTCAAATGTGTTCCCAAAACTCATTCCCATGGCATCAGACTGCGGTCCAAAGACTCTGTGCAGACCGCAGCGACAGACTCGGCTTAACAGCCACCCTCACCTAAGCCTCAATCGGACCTTCGTTTCGCGATTTTTCGTAGAGTTGCTGCCAGCGTGCCGTTCCGTCATCAGGCAACAACCGCGATTCCGCACCTGCTTCGTAGAAGGGATATCGTTCCTCGTTTGCCGCGGTCAGCATGAAATTGACCTGTCCGGTGTTCGCCGTGTACATCCTTCGACCACTGCTCCACGTCGTCTCCACCAGGCGTTTTGGTTCCGGACGTTCTGCAGGTTTTGCAACGGTCAGTTTCGCGACCACGTCACGATTGATCTCGTACCCCAGTCCGGGGCGGTCGGGAACTTCAGCGACGCCCTTCTTCACCACGATGGGTTCGGTCAGCAGACTTTGCTCATAAAGCTGATGACAATTCACGGCGGGCCAGATCGCCTGCTGAAGTACTCCGCCGAAATGCAGTGAATATGCGGCTGTCACGCCGCTACCGACCAGTTGCAGCCACAAGGGCAGCTCTGTTTCACTGCAGAATCGTCCCGTCGACATCAGTTTCGTCGCTCCCCCACCAGCAACAAAACCGTCACAGCAACCGGACTTCACCACCACAGCAGGTGTCGGAGTCCCGTAGTGCATGGCAATGTTCACCCGAGTCGCTTCAGCAAGACGTTTGTTGCCTTCCACATCCGCCTGCGGTATCGGCGACTCATAAATGTCAACCTGTGGATACTGCTCCAGCTTCTTCAGAATGGGCAAGGCCCGGTCCGCATCACGCAGCGTGTCATTGAAATCCATGTCGATTTTGAACTCAGGCGGCACTTCCTTCACGGATGCTTCCACCTGCTGAAAGATGTCAAACCATGGCCGACCCTTGGTCTTGTAGGACATGTAGCCCAGTCGATACGCCTCGCGACACTCCGCGGCCATGTCTGCTGCCGACGTATCAATGTTCCACCACGAAAGCGGGGTCACCTGATGCACCTTCGGGCCCAGCAGGGCATGCACAGGAAGTCCGGCCGCACGGCCAACGGCATCGAACAACGCCATCTGCAGACCGGCTCCCATGGAATCGTCCCACATCAACTCAAGGGCACTTTTCCCCTGAGCCCGCTGCACTGCGGCGTCCGTCGTCGCGCCCCAGGTGTAAAACGAGAGTGTTTCACCGGTTCCCTGAACACCACAACGCAGCCTGACGTCACACAGCTCGGCGTATCGCCAGTGCGGAATCTCGCGGTCCATGTTTCGCCGCGGCACAGGTCGAAATTCCATCCGCACGGTGGTTCGGCTGATCTCCGCCACCTCAAAGTGCTTTTCTGACACGACCTCACCCGCAGCAAGCAATGCTCGCCTGCTGAACCCGGTCAACAGCGCGGCCGTTGTCAGTGCAGCCGTTGAACGCAGAAACCGACGACGATCGTACATCATTTGGATGTCTCCGGGACAGAAGATTTCGAATACAAATGCCCGCCATCTGCAACAGAACACGGCAGCGATCAAAAATCTTCAGGCACGCATGCAGACGCCATCAGACCAGAAAACAGTCGCTACCACCTCCCTGACAGACACGCAGTCCTGTACGGATCACAGACCTGTCAGCTTTGCATCTCGGGGAAAACCTCGGCTCAGGCAGAGTAAGCAACATTCCGTTCCATCGCCAGTGCTGCAGAGACGGCAGATAAAAAAACGGCCTGACCGAAGAAACTTCGAACAGGCCGCCTGATCAGACGACGGTGCTGCACTCAGCAACAGTTATCGCAACCGATTGAGTGCTACTCAGCCAGAACCAGCTGCAATGGCTGAACGCCATCAAGTTCCGGTAACAATCCGCTGAGCACCTCGTCCAGCAACTCTTCCGCACGAGTCGCCGTCAGCGAGCCTGTCGCACGACGGACAGTCAGCCTTGGTTGCTGATTTGCGACATATGCAGAATTCGCACCGGCTCCACCATTCAGTACCCCGCTCGTTCGAATCGTCAGTGGTCCCGTCAGCACCATGACATCATTGCCAGCCCCCGTGTCAACTTCCAGCCTCCCTACGTTGAGTTCACGTCCGATAAACTGATCATTGCCGTTGCCGGATCGGACGATCAGTGATCCTGTAGTGTTTACATTCTGCACCACCATCTGCTCTGCATCAGACACCGTGACGTGCCGCTTCGCCCGAACATTGCTCAGCAATAAACCGTCATTACCCAGGCTACCCGTGATGGAAACATCGCGGCCAGCTTCGGCCGTCAGCAGCTGGGCCGCGTCATTGCCGGCCCCCATATTCACGACAAAGTCACGCCCTGCACGAATCTGCTGGGACAGTGCCGTCGCTGTGTTATTTGGCAGTGACTTGAAGATGGCTGCCGTCAAACCAGAACTCATGGCCTCGGAGGAGTTGTTAGCGATCTGAAGACGATCCGCACCCGCAGCACCTCGAAAGCTGACATCACGACCCGCTGTCAGCTCCGACCCTGCACCCAACAGAATCTGTGCCTGATCGTCCCCATTGCCTGTATCGACAGTCAGATCCTGGCCAATACGCACATCGCCTCCGATCAGCTCGACACGAATCGAGTCGTTGCCAGCTCCGGTTGCAATGGTAACATCCCGGGCAATGCTCACGTCGGAACGAATCACGGCCGTCAACGAATCGTCACCCCGGCCCAGATTCACCGTCAGGCTGCGCACCTTCGCTGGCAATGGCAATTCCAGCGACGAGACAGGCTCCTTACCGGAACCCAGAAACATCGTGCCAGCCTCGCCACCAGTCACCAGCAGTTTGCCTGCAGTGATCTCTGCAAACACCGTGTTCGAATCCGCATCGCCGGTGATCAGAATATCGCCCGCACGATTGACAGACACACGCACCGTTCCGGCAGAAATCAGCGGAGCGGCCGTCGTCTGAATGGTGACTTCCTGCTGCGTTGTCACCACGAATTGTGAATCATCCACGACCTCCGTGGCCGGCGACTCTTTAAGCACGTCCGCCGCCAGCAATCGTCGAGTTTCCAGCGGCTGAACCGATGCAGCACAGCAGACAACGGAGCTGTAACCTGGACTTTTTCTTCGACGGATCATTCACGCGTCTCCCTGCAGAAAACTATTCAGAAGCCGGAATTCATCCATGGATTTATTCGACAGCACTGTCGGACACCACGGAGCTCACCTGGCGGATTTCACGAAGCAGGCCTGCCTGACAGCAGGACGGGCACACGGGCACCCTGCCAATGGACTAGCATACCACTCAAGGTGGGGATTTTCCAGAACAACCCGTCAGCAGAAGCGTAACTCCAGGAGCAATTCCAGACCGCGCGTCCGCAGACTCCGCTTCCTCAGTCAAATCCGATCCTAACCAATTGAATCCCGAGGACACACGGCGTCCAGCCCGAGAAACTCCGGACGACGCCGCACAGGACCTGTTTCACAGTGCCATGCACCCTGACCGGCCGGGCCCGCTTCAAGGTGCCATGCACCTTGGGCGAGTCTCAGGTGCCCGTCTCAGGTGCCTGGCACCTCGGTGTGCACCCCTGGCACCTGGGTGTGCACCTTGCAGGCGATGCCGAAAAAACGCACCTGCCCCTCAAGCCCCGAACACGAGCCACACTGCTCTCACCGTTGCCATTCTGCAACAACGGGCTGCTTTGCGGCTGTTGCGATCCCTCAAACCCGCACAACCAGACCTTTGTTGCCGACGAGGCCCGATTCTGACCACCGACGACATACCGAATTTGCCAGGAAAACGTGGAATCGGGCGAGACTGAAGAGTATGGTAAACCAGAAGACTTAGGGTTTTTGCAGGCTTTGCGTGACCTGGTGAGACCCTCCGTCGATTTCGCTTTACCTCTGTCCTTTCATTGTTGGTGGTCGTTTCGGACTGCCGCTGGAGGCCGTGATGAACACTTTCCATCTGCTGCAAGTCATCTGCGTCCTGGCGATCACGCTGGTTTCTGCGATCATCGACGTTCGTCAGCGGCGGATTCCCAATCTGTTGACGGCTCCGTTTCTGCTGGCCGGAATTCTGTTTCATCTCACAGCCAGTGGCAGGTTTGGTTACGGACCACTCGTGGATGGCGTACTGGGAATGCTCGTGGCGACTCTGATCCTTGGTTGTATGTGGGTCGCCGGTGGGACAGGAGCGGGCGACGTGAAACTGATGATGGGCCTTGGCATGTGGGTCGGGCTGCAGACTGTGCTTTATGTCATGCTGGGCAGCCTGGTGACGTCATTGTGCCTGTTGCTGGCGGTGATTGGTCTGCGAAAAATCGGGATCAACACGGGAATTGAACTGTCTCCCACAGGTCCGTCTGCGCAGCCTGCGGGCACATCAGAGAAGAAAGTCGCTGGAAAGCGCGGAATTCCGTACGCACTTGGCGTTTGCCTCGCCACATGGCTGCTGATTGGTGGCCAGTTGGTACTGCGTCTGAATCAGGCACCTCCGGCGCCGGCAGCATCTTCCCCGGCTGTCCCGGAAGCCACCACGGCGGCAGCAAGCCTGCCTGAGTCTGCCCGGTAGTTTGGCAGCGTGTCCTATGCGTCGCGTTTCGGGGGGCAGGCCCTTCAGTTCGAACGCGGGCCTGTGCTGCTGGCGGCAATTGAGTCGTGATGCAGGCTCACGGCCACCCGAATTCTGAAGTTCCCCGTGTCGCAGGGGCGTCCGGAACCTGGAACAGCGGGCGAGTTGGCATTGACCAACCGCGTGGATTTCAGCAAACTCCGCCGGTCTCAATCTCATCGGCAGCATTTTTGCCGAAATCTCTCGCCTTCTCTCACTTGTCCGACGGCTCTGGCACCTCGCTCTGGGGGGACCTGTCGCCGCGGCTCGCATGTGCCCTCATGACTTCAGTACAGAAACCTGATCGGCTCGAACTGGCTCGCCTTGAAAAACTGGAGAAAATCCAGGCTCTTGGTCACGATCCGTGGGGGCAGCGTTTCGACAATCACAGTGCGATTGCGGACGTTCGTGCGCGATGTCCGGAACAGTCCGGCACGGATGGAGAGACGGTCCGCATAGCCGGGCGAATTATGGGCCGCCGCAAAGCCGGCAAGCTCAGATTCATCGATCTGCAGGACCAGTCCGGGACCATTCAGCTGCTGTGCTCTCGCGGTGACATGACAGAACCGGAATGGGAACTGGTGAGTGCCCTCGATGATGGGGACCTGATCGGCATTGATGGTCCTCTGCGACGGACGAACACCGGGGAAGTGTCGGTTTTTGTGCGGCAACTGACCATTCTGTGCAAGTCGCTCGCTCAGCCACCGGAGAAGTTTCACGGGCTGAAGGATGAAGAAATCCTGGTTCGCCAGAGATACCTCGATTTGATCTACACCGAGGGCGTGCTGGCCAGAATGCTCAAGCGTTCCACCATTATTGATTCCGTCCGCCAGACCCTGCGTTCGCATCGCTTTCACGAAGTTGAAACACCCGTACTGCACTCGGTCGCCGGAGGTGCTGCAGCGCGTCCGTTCATTACCCACCACAACGCGCTCGATATGGAGCTTTATCTCCGGATTGCTCTTGAGCTGCACCTGAAGCGTCTGCTGGTGGGCGGCATTGAACGCGTGTATGAAATCGGCCGGGTCTTCAGGAACGAGGGTGTGGATGCCACGCATAATCCTGAATTCACGATGATCGAGATTTATCAGGCTTACGGTGACTATCGCTCCATGATGGACCTGACGGAGCAGATTGTTGTCAACGCCTGCCTTGCCATCAGTGGCAGCACACAGATTCCGTGGGGAACTGAAGGTGATGTCATTGACTTCACTTCGCCATGGCCGCGACGTAAGTACGCAGATCTGTTTCTGGAACATGCCGGGTGTGACATGCGTGACACGGCCGCCGTCACAGCACTCGCCAATCGCCTGGGAATTGAGACCAACGGGGTGCATCCGGATGTCGTCGTCAATGAAGTCTTTGAACGCACCGTGGAAGATCACCTGCGCGGCCCGGTCTTCGTCATGGACTATCCCGCGTCAATCTGCCCACTGACAAAACGCAGTCAGTCAGATCCTGCAATTGCAGAGCGATTTGAGCTGTACATTCGCGGGATGGAACTTGCCAATGCGTACACGGAACTGAATGATCCGCGACTTCAGGAAGAGTTGTTTCGGACGCAGCTGGCTGGCCAGTCCGAAGAAGATTCCATGGCGAAAATGGACCATGATTTCGTCCGGGCTCTGAAGGTTGGTATGCCACCAGCCGGTGGTCTGGGAATTGGAATTGACCGCCTCGTCATGCTGCTCACCAACAGCCATGCCATCAAGGATGTGATTTTCTTCCCCCTGACACGTCATGAACAAGCGGAGTCCGGGCCAGCAGAAAGTCGTAAACAGCCCCCTGCGGCTGAGTAATTGCTGATAATACGGATGAAGAAGTCATGCGGTCACTGTTTCCATTCCGGAAGCAGCAGGCTTCATGCAGAACCGAAGGAATCTGCACACGCAGTCACGGCGATATCGTGTGCAGAGCAAAGTGTGATTCAGGGAGGAACAGCGAGGTGTTGTCCGGATCTTCGATCCGATGCAACCCTGCTGTGTCATCATAGGAGTACAGGGAATGTACAAACTGCTGTTGTGTGTCCGTTACCTCCGGACGCGATACATCGCACTGGCATGTATCATCAGCGTGATGCTGGGCGTGGCCACGATGATTGTCGTGAACAGTGTGATGGCTGGTTTCACGACAGAGATGCGTGATCGCCTGCACAACTTCCTCGCCGACATCGTCATTGAGTCCCGTGGTACTGAAGGCATTCCGGACGCAAACCGGCAGATGGCACTCGTGGAACGGGCCGCCGGGAAGTACATCGCGGCCATGACACCAACCATTGAAATCCCGGGAATGATGACCTTCTCGGATCCTTACAGTGGTCAGACCTATACGGTGCCGGTGCAGATGCAGGGCATTGATCCTGTCGGAAAAGCCCGTGTTGGTCCGCTGCAGGATTACCTTGATAGCTACAACCCCACGCTGGACGATGGAGTGGTTCTGAAGCCGGCCCTGCGAAGTCCGGATGAACCGCTTGGCTGGAATCTGACTGCCGAAGGCGCAGAGCATCGCAGGCTGGTCCAGGAACGGCAGAAACTGTTTCTGCAGGATCGGCCGAGACAGCCGACAGGTCATCCTGTGCCAGAGGCCGATGCGACGACCGACCAGGCACCGCCAGCAACGGACAGCATGGAACCAGTCTTCGACAGCGAAGCCGTACCGGAGTCGCCGGATGCCGCGGCAGCTGCCGCTGATTCCGGGAACAACGTCGAGACACCCATCGATGAAGGCAACGCGAACGGGAACTCGCCGCAGGGTTCGACACCGGAGACTGCCACTGAGTCTCCGGTGCAGGAATCGGCTGTGGCTGAGATGCCCGGGGATACCTTCCTGATGGACACACCTGCACCGACAGCCCAACAGTCGGCCGAGCCTCTGCCAGCCCGAGTTTATATCGGTGAAGGTCTGATCAGCTTCCTGGTCCGGGACCCCGAGACGGACAAGCAGCAGAAGGTGATGATGGTGCAACCGGGGGATGACGTGATTCTGAGTACTGTGACTGCAGGCCGACCGCCGGAAGTCACCAAGTTTCAGGCCACGGTTGTGGATTCCTTCCGCAGTGGCATGAGCGAGTATGACTCCAGCATTGTGCTGATGAACCTTGAGGCGCTGCAGAAGTACCGGGGAATGGAACGCGGCAACTGGATCACTTCCATTCATATTCGATTGAAAGACTACGCCGATGCACCCGCCGTGCTGGCAGCACTCGAACGGGAATTTGAACCTGGTACGGTCACCATTCGAACGTGGGAAGAAAAACAGGGTCTGCTGTTGTCCGCGGTGGAAGTGGAGACCGCGATTCTGAACGTACTGCTGTTTCTGATCATCGCAGTGGCCGGCTTCGGCATTCTCGCGATCTTCTATATGATCGTTGTCGAGAAGACTCGGGATATCGGAATTCTCAAGTCCCTCGGAGCCAGTTCCAGCGGAGTCATGTCCATCTTTCTGTCGTATGGCCTGGGACTGGGAATTGTCGGCAGTACGGCAGGAGTGGTCATTGGACTGCTGTTTGTGCGATACATCAACGAAATTGAAGATGCCCTCAGCTGGATCACGGGCCGCAAGGTCTTTGATGAGAAAATCTATTACTTCTTTGAGATCCCCACCTATGTCAATCCATGGATGGTGTTCTCAGTTGCCTCTGGTGCCATCGCGATCGCCGTGCTGGCCAGCATCCTGCCGGCTCGTCGAGCGGCACGACTGCATCCGGTCCGAGCGCTTCGATTTGAATAGTTCGCGCGTCAGTCGTTTGCTGACAGATCCGGAAAACTCCCCTCAACGTGCTCCGAGCCCAGGTTATGGCCGAGACCCTTAAAATGACACAGCCGCTGATTTCCGCTGAAGCGATCACGAAATCGTATTTCAAAGGTCAGCACAAAGTGCCTGTCCTGCGAGGTGCGGGAATTACCGCGCAACGCGGTGAGTTCATTTCCGTGATCGGTCAGAGTGGTTCCGGAAAGAGCACACTGCTGCACGTCATGGGGCTGCTGGATTCGCCCGATGTGGGCGAAGTCATTCTGGACGGAACACGCATCGACAACCTGCATCAGGCGGCCCGTGATCAGTTGCGGAATCACGTCTTCGGATTCATCTTTCAGTTCTACCATCTGCTGCCCGAACTGTCGCTGCTTGAAAATGTCATGACGCCGCTGATGATTCGTCACTCCTTCCTTGGATTCTGGAAAAAGCGACGTGAAATTCGGGATGCTGCGATGAGCATGATTGACCAGGTGGGCTTGAGTCATCGACTACGGCACCGGCCTTCTGAATTGTCCGGGGGAGAAATGCAGCGAGGAGCCATCGCCAGAGCGTTGGTGGCAAGGCCGGAAATCCTGCTGGCTGATGAACCCACGGGTAATCTCGACGCGGCCACTGGCGCGGGAATCATGGAGTTACTGAATCGTCTGAATCAGGAACAGCGGCTGACCATTGTCATGGTGACGCACGACGAATCCATTGCCGCTCAGGCCCATCGCACCGTGCGTCTGGTCGAGGGACGCATGCAGGGTGTGGCGTGGGAAGACGCCGCCTGATTGTACGAAAACCAGTCGCTGAATCGGGCGTCCCGGATGTGCGGGATTGGTGGGATTGGCGGGAGGGCGAAGTTCCACCTGAGCCGAGTCATCCCGTTTGCAGGGGCGAAGCTCCACCTGAGCCAACTCCCTGTCTTCGACAACCGGCCGTCTGCTGGCGATTCCAACTTCTGGCGACGTGTGTCAGAATACGGCCATCTCGACTGGCTTCCGCATGCGACTGGGCCTGATTCGCAGATCGGCCCCGCAGATGCATGAGATCTGCCTGTTCTGCATGACTCCGCGGCAACTTCAACCTCGTGTCTTCAGCGTGTGTGTTTCACTATGGCATTATCGCTCGCAGAATATGCCGATGCACTCGATCAGCGTCAGTTGATCTGGCCAAAGGTGCCGGCCGCTGTCGCTCTTCCTGCCACTCCGTCCATTCGGCCACTGCCGGGAATCCGAGTCGTGCTGTGGGACGTGTACGGGACGCTGCTGCGTATTTCAGACGGCAGTTACTGCATTCTTCCAAAGATCGAACTGCCACTGCAGATTGCGCTCGACAAGACGATTCATGAATTCAACATGTGGAATCACATGTATCGGAAGCCTGGTCCGCCGTGGCAGTCCCTCATCGGGATTTATCGGTCGACGATTGAGCGACTGCAGATGCGTGCGTCTGCCCGCGGCGACGTGACCGAGGTCAATCTGTCGGACGTCTGGAGAGCACTCATCGAAAAACTGTTTGAGAAGGACTACGTCATCGACGAAGACCTCTACGGTGACCTCGATGAGTTTTCTGAGAAGGTGGCGTTCTTCTTTCATTCCTGTCTGCAGGCCGTTGAAGCCCGAACAGGTGCCGTGCGGGCGATCACGGATCTCTGCGGCCAGGGAACGCTCCAGGGCTGTCTCAGCGACGGGCAGCCATTTACGCTGGTGCAGATGCTGCGGGCGCTGAGCGTTCAGGGAGAATTGCCGCCGCTGTTTGAAGTCTTTCGCCCCGCCACACTGATGTTCTCCTGCGACGCCGGAGTGCGAAAGCCCTCGGCAACCCTGTTCCGGCAGGCAGTGTCCAGTCTGCAGAGGGAAGGCATTGCCCCCGAGGAGATTCTGCACGTCAGCTGTCGCCTGATGACTGATCTCATCCCGGCCAAAGCCGTTGGCATGAAGACGGCTTTACTGGCCGCTGAAAAGTCTGGTCTGGAGTTTCAGGCGGACCTGTTGAAAGGCCCGACAACGCGTCCGGATCGGCTGATGACTGACCTGAGTCAGATTACATCCATCGTCACTCCGGACTAACGCCACTCAATTGCCCGGTCGAGGAGGAGTGAACTTTGGTGGCGCCGGGCGGGGGATCAGTTTTTCGGCATCAGTCACCAGTTCCGCCAGTTGCTGTCCGAGGAACAGCGCGGCGATTGCACACTGCTGAAAGTTCGTGTGCGTGGACGCATGCCACGCATCCTTCTGAAACTGCACGGCAGCAGCCTGGAGCCGACTCAGTTTTTTTCGTACCGTCCGAAAATAGCTGACTGGATCATCCACCTGCGTCTCTACGGCTCGAAACACATCAAAGATTGTGCGAGCCATCTCGTTCAGTTCAGGAAAATCCTCCACTTCGTCACAGTGTTTGATGAACGTACGAATCATCCACGCATGCGCCATCACGTTCTGACTGCGTGCCACCAGGGTCTGCAGGGCTTCCTGTGATTCGGTAGAAAGTCCGGCCAGCGACGACTGTGCCACTGGAGACTGATCGTCCTGCGGAAAACTCTGTGTATCAGACATGAATCGATCCGGCCCGGAATCCTGAAAGGTTGAAAGGGGAGACAGCCGCAGGGGCCCGCATCAGGCGACTGAAACCAGCGCGCGTGTCAAACGGAAACAACTCTGACCACGACACGATGTCCAATCACCTGGACGACTTCCACAGAACTCCCGGCATCGATATACGCCCCATCGCTGACAACATCAAGGAACCGGTCTCCAAAAACGACTTTTCCCGCCGGACGCAGTGCGGATGAGCAAACGCCGATTTCTCCCAGGGTGGCGACAGGAGTGCCTGTCGCGGGACTCAACAGGCTCGGGTCCAGCATCGGCCCATCAGTTTCCACACCGTAAACCGGAGGTGTCAGGATGAGTCGATTGAACCATGGAATGCTCGGCAGGAAGCGACTCATCATCACTGCAGCGGCGATCACGGTGATCATGGCCGCTGCAATCGATGTCAGACTGGATACGGCCTTCTCAAATGACTGCGTGGCCGTGATGCCGGAAAATGTATGACTGGCCATCACGAGCGATGTCAGGGTCAGCAGAATTCCGGAGACCCCGAAGATCCCGAAACCCGGAATCACGAAAATCTCCAGTGCCAGTAGAGCCAGTCCCAGAACGAACAGCACCAGTTCCAGAGTCCCCGCAGTACCTCCCAGAAATCGACTCCAGAAAAACAGTGAGGCACACAACGCGGCAGGAATCGCAAACATGCCGGTGGGAGCATGTGCCTCGACGTACACACACAGCAGTCCCACGGCCACAAGCAGGAAGGCACCAAAACCGGAATTCAGGAACGAAACGAGGTTGTCCACCCATGATTTTCTGAGCGGTCGCAGCGAGACGCCCTCGGGCAATCCCAGTCGCAGTTGCAGCTGCTGGAGATTTTCGCAGGGGGCTTCGGTCAATCGCAACTGGTAGGCTCGCTCTCCACGCAGTGTCAGCAGCAACCCACGGCGGCTCTCCGGGACCAGTGGTCCCTGCCACCATTCCTCCGGTTGGGACCGCAGTTCCGGTTCCGACATCCAGGTCACGCGCCCATCCTGACGATGAGTTGCCTCAAACACCTCCAGATCACGATCGATCATGGCCTGCAGCAGTGCGGGCGGACGATTTCGGCGACGAGCCAGTGAGGCTGCGAATTCCAGAAACGGACTGACGATCTTCTCCGGTGCTCGCTCAAACGCCCCGCCGGGTTCCGTCTCACGAATCACCCCAATGTCACCAATCTGGGCGTCCGGGTGCATATAAATCTGTGCGCATCCAAACGCAATCAGTGCTCCGCCACTCCATGCCCCACGCGGGATCCACGCCACGGTATTCATCTGCTCCGGCTCAATGTCCGCCAGAGTCATTGCGATTTCTTCGGCAATCTGTTTGTCCCCACCAGGAGAATCGATTTCGAGAACCAGCAGATCCACGCGCTCCGCCTGAGCATTTCTGACCTCTCGCAGCACAAAATCCCGCATCGAGGCACTCACATTGCCTTTCACTTCAATCAGGCGTGATTTTTTCTGTCCCGCTGCACTGGGATTGCGCATGATTTCACGGGGAAGCTGGTATAGATCGGCCAGCGCGCCTCGGTCCTGTGCCAGTTGTGTGACCAGAAACCCAGCCTTTAGAGCATCTCCTGCCAGAAACACGGGTGCTGCCCCGGGCTCACGAATCACCTCCACACGCGGAATCTCCAGTCCCTGCTGCTGGAGCTGTCGAAGCTCATCGGACGTCAGGAATTGCTGCTGCTCCCGACCATCGTCGCCCCTGACCGTAACTCGATGCAGGGATGTTTCGCTGCTGAGCATTGCGGCAACAATTCCGAAGGACAATCGCGGATTTCGCCGACGCCGCCCCAGCGACTGAATGAACTCCGCGTCCGCTGGGTCTATCGGGGAACCACGGCCAATGTCCCCGATCTCGGCCTCGGGGTTCATCACCAGATCCTGGCAGGCCAGTGCCGCGACCACATGGTTTCCTCGCAGGGAATCCGGAATCCACGCGACGGTCCGCAACGTTGACAATTCGGCTGACGCCAGCAGCCCTGCCAGATCACGGATCTGACCGAATCGGCTGGACCCGGACTCCAGTTCCAGAATCAGTATTCCGGGCCGGGATTCCCTCGCCGCCGCGGCCTTCAGTTCCAGGGCGGTATTTCGAATCTGACTCAGAGCTTCATCGGAAAGAGGGGCTTTGACGGTCAGAAACTGACCGAGGGGAGCCTTTATGTCGGATTCCTGCGCGCAGGCGATGTAGTTCGGGAAGATCGCGATCACAACGGCAAGCATCCGGAAGACTGAAACAACAAATCCATGTGACGAAATTCGTCGCATGCAGCACCCTTTACAAACTGCGGAATTTCGCTGCGAGGACCGGAAGTCGAGCCCCGGAGCTCACGCTGCCGACCAGGCACCGACCCACACTGTCCACCAATTCAGCTCGCCATCGCCACCTCAGGTAGCGGCACTTCCCGGAACAATTGGGAGTGCCGCCGCTATTCTGACAGAACTCTCTCGCATTTTACGGTTGTCGTTGTGCAGAATCCAAAGGTTTTGGTGATTCGCCTACCGGGTGGGATTCCTGGCCAGCTCTTTGGAAAACGGGAAAATTCCGTGCCGGATCATCGAATTCCGGGGGAAATACACAGAGTTCAGGCAGACAGAGGGGACTTTGCCGCGGTATTCCGCACTGCCTGTCGCAAACCGGCAACGCCGTCGCCCGTGTTAGATCGACTCCGTGCTGGTCTGCTCTGGTGGCTGTTGACGACCGCCAGTTTCTGAGAGTTGGTCGCTGCCAACCCAGGTCTCACTCAGCCTTCAGCAATCATTGGCGATGATCCTCGGCAATGCGTCAGCCGTCTCGGCCTGATCACCCCCCCCCGAACAATCGAGTGAAATCGATATTGACAAAACTGTCTACTTGTATTAATGTACTAATACAACAATCTTCTGTGATAAAGGTGACTCGGTGCAGATTCATATCCATGCTCAGGATGGTATTCCGATCTATCAGCAGATTGTCAATCAGATCAAGTATCAGCTGGCGTCTGCTCGATTGAAGCCCGGCCAGGAGCTCCCGCCAATCCGTACTCTGGCCGAGTCACTACTGATCAATCCCAACACGGTTGCTCGTGCCTACAAAGAACTGGAGCAGGCGGGGATCGTTGAAAAACGGCGAACCGTCGGCACCTATATCACGGCCCGACGCTCACCACTGGCTCGTCGTGAGCGAAGGCGCATTCTGGTCGAAAGAATTGATCAGTTGCTGGCCGAAGCCCGGCAACTGGATTTCGACCTGCGTGATGTAATCCGTTTACTGAATGTCCGTCACAAAGTCCTGCGGAAACCCAACCGAAAAGAGGCCGGGCAATGACTGAACAGGTTACAAGTGCGTCGCCAGCAATTATCGAGATTCAGAATCTTTCTCGCAGCTTTGATGACCGGCAGGCACTTCACGATCTGTCACTGACCGTTCCCCGCGGTGGCGTCTTCGGACTCATCGGTGGAAATGGTGCCGGTAAGACCACACTGATTCGACATCTGCTGGGCATGCTCAAGGCTCAGCAGGGTTCCGTGCGCGTGTTCGACCTCGACCCCGTTGCGGCCCCCGCGGCCGTTCTGGGGCGAGTCGGATATCTGTCCGAGGATCGGGACCTGCCGAACTGGATGCGGCTGCAGGACCTGCTCAGATACACGCAGGCCTTCTATCCAGCCTGGGATTCGGCCTACGCCGAAGAACTGCGAAAGAACTTCGATCTGAATCCGGCGACTCGCGTCAAGTCCCTGTCCCGTGGTCAGCGGGCACGTGCGGGGTTGTTGATTGCGCTGGCACACCGCCCCGAGTTGCTGGTGCTGGACGAGCCCTCGTCGGGGCTCGATCCAGTCGTCCGTCGCGATATTCTGGGGTCCATTATTCGCACGGTAGCGGACGATGGTCGAACGGTGCTCTTCTCCTCTCACCTGCTGGATGAAGTGGAACGTGTAGCCGATCGTGTCGCCATTATTCATGAGGGCCGCATCCTGCTGACATCTGCGATGGAACAGCTTCGCGAATCTCATCGGCGACTGGTTCTGCAGTTCCGCAACCCCACAAATGACCCACCGCCGTTGCACGGGATGATTGATCGGAAAGGATCCGGAACCGAGTGGACTTACTGGTGCTCGGGGGCCCCTGACCAGTTGAGACAGACCACCGAATCCATTCAGGCGAGGATCCTCAACGAATCCACTCTGACACTGGATGAGATTTTTCTGTTACGTGTGGGTCGTCAGCGATCAGAGCAATAGTAGGGAGTTGCAGAATGCGATCAATTGCTCAGGCACTTTTCTGGGAACTGTGGGCACGTGGCCGGTTACAGATCCCCGCATTTTTTCTGCTCGGGAATATATTTCCTCTGCTGGTCTTCAGCGCTCTGCAGGGAGAAGGGCTGGACCCGGGTGAGCAGGCCTGCCTCATTGTCTATACCGCATTCCTGCCGATCATGATGCTCCAGTTTGGCGTCGGTATCATGGCGGCTCAGGGTTCACTCGCCAGGTTGTACGCGGCACCTATTTCCACAGCGTCATTGGTGGCATGGCACATGTTTCCCGGAGCAGCCTTGCTGGCTCTTGAAGTTGCTGTGGCACTCCAGGTGCAGCGACAACTGTTCCATCGGGAGCCCGCCGTTGCTGGTCCGTCACTGTTTGCTTTCGCTGCATGGGCATCGGCCCAGACACTCATCTCTGTCCCGCAGCGGACGGTCTTCAGATTTCTGCGTTCTGCAATCCCCTGCATGCTCATGTTTCTCTGGCTTCAATCCCGTTTTGGTGACTGGTTTTCGCAACCGGTTCATTACTGGACAGAAGTGCGATGGACTGAGCTGCTGTTCATGATGGCGGCCGTAGCAGTGTCTTTCGGGCTGACCTGCCGCGCGGTGGCACGCGATCGATGCGGAGAGTTGTCCCACGCATCACGGCTCCATTCGCTGTGGAATCGAATACTGAATTTTCGAAATTCCAGCGGAACGGCCGTGAGTCCATTTCGCAGTCCGATAGAGGCCCAGCTCTGGTATGAGTGGCGATATCGAGGACTGGCGTTGCCCCTTGGAACACTGCTGACGCTCAGTATTGCGGGGTGCATCCTGCTCCTGCGTCTGCTGCAGACACAGGATGTGACATCAAAACTGCCGCTGCTGTACGAAGGACTGATCTTCGGCGGTGGGCTTCTGGCGCTGCTGGCAGCGTTGACGGGCATGCTGGCGGGTAGCACCTCCACCGGGGTTCAGATCCGTCACCACAACCCAGCGCTGCGCGACATGACAGGCTCCGGAAATTTCGATCAGATG
>CAIYBH010000124.1 GCA_903924405.1 uncultured Planctomycetaceae bacterium
ACCAGCAGTGTGCCGGCGAGTTTGAGTTGCAGGAAGACGGAGACACCGCCATCGCAGGTCTGGATCAGCCAGCGTCCCAGTGGATTTTCTTCGGTGTAGAGCATGACTTCGCGGAAACGCAGGGTGAGATAGCTGTCGTAGAGTGCAACGGCGGCGATCAGCACCTGAAAGAAGGGAAACCACAACTGGAATCTGCGGATATCGTCGACCACCTGGTTCATTGGACACTCCCTGACCCTGACTGCACGTGGAACGGCGTCTGGACTGGCACGAGACTGGCTCTGTGGGTGGTGGGACACGCGAGCCATGCGAAGAAATTTACTATTGGCAGCACAAGGCAAACACTGCGCCACTTTCTGTGCCGAAGCGGGAAAGGTGACCGGATTTCACAAAACGCCAGGCAGCGCGAGGTGGATCGGCACGGTTTGCCCTTCGAGAGTGCTCGATCGCTCAAACAGGAAGCAGCCCTGCATGACTGTTGAGCGGGAATCCGAGATGGTCTGAGTGAGAGTGAACGTGCTTCAGGTGTTGGTGCTGGCGTTGTCGCTGCGTTTTGCGGCAGGATTGCGCGGAATGCCGACGAATGGCCAGTGCTGTCGACAAGTGGAATGACGCCTCGGTGTGTGTGGGTGAGGCAATTGGGGGGGATGTCGCGGGGAGCGGTACGCAAATGGCGGCTGAGGAATGGCGGCGGCCCCTGACCATGAGGACAGGGGCCCTCGCTGCGGCCTGGACCTGCGATTCCGGAAATCCCTTCGTGGGCCTCGCTGCCGGGGCGGGGGTGGCTGTGTCGGACGCGGAACTTGTCACTCGGCAGGAGCGTGTTTTTGTGAAAGAGCGGGGTTCCGGTTGTCGTCAGAACGGGCTTACCGTTAAGCTAGTGTGAAAATGCGGGAGCGGGTAGTTTTGAATTCCCCGAACTGCTCCTGTGCCCACAGTCCGGACTGGCCTGAGTTTCTGTAGCAACGTTGATTGAGGAACCTGTATGAGTGCGACTTCGCCGACCAACTCCCGGTCAGAATCTCCGCAGTTACTGGGGCACCCCACGGGGCTGTTCAATTTGTTTTTTGCCGAGATGTGGGAGCGATTTTCGTACTATGGCATGCGGGCGCTGCTCGTTTTCTACATGACGAAAGGCTTTCTGGGGTACGACGACGGTCAGGCGTATACGGTCTACGGAGCGTATACGGCATTGGTGTACATGACACCGTTCATTGGCGGGTTGCTGGCGGACCGTTTGCTGGGACAGCGGATTGCGGTGGTCATTGGCGGCATGCTGATGGCGGCCGGGCACTTGATTATGGGTGTTGAAGACCCGCGGGCGTTTTATCTGGCCTTGTCACTGTTGATTGTGGGCAATGGCTTTTTCAAGCCGAACATTTCTTCCATTGTGGGAACGCTGTATCCCCCGGGCAGCAGCAAGCGGGACGGCGGGTTTACGATCTTTTATATGGGGGTCAACCTGGGAGCGGCGATGAGCCCGCTGCTGTGCGGCTACATTGGCGAGACGTATGGCTGGCACTGGGGATTTGGCCTGGCGACGATTGGGATGCTGGTGGGTCTGGCCGTGTTTGTGATGCCCACTCGGTTGACGCAGGCCTTGATCGGAATTGGCGCGGCGGGGGCGGTCTATTCACTGCTGGTTTATCGAGCCAACAATACGGCTGCGATTTTGTTGAACGCCTTTGTGGCAGTGTGTCTGGGAATTGCGGCGGTGATTGCTGTGCTGGCACTGGGCAAGGGCGGACTGCCGTCCGGAGCCGGAGCCTCGCGGCATGGACGTGTGAGCGGTCGCAGCATCGGCCTCGTGTTGCTGGGTGTGGCCGTGGTGGTCCCGGTGATCACATTATTTGTTTCCGGGTTCTCGGTGATTCGGGATGGTGAGCCGCTGCAGTTGGTATCGAAGGAGCGGATTGAGGCTCTGACGGCCGGGGGTGGCAAGATGGGTGCGATCCTTGCGGTATTCCTTGAAGAAGTCAGCAAGCCGGCCGGGCTGATGTTGACGCTGACTGGAGTCATTGCATTCGGGTATTTGATTCTGAAGACGTTGACGCTGGATACCGTGGCTCGTCATCGAATGACGGTGGTGCTGACGCTGACGTTCTTCTCGATGTTGTTCTGGGCGTTTTTTGAACAGGCTGGCAGCAGTCTGAACAACTTCGCCGACCGCAACGTGGACCGTGTGGCTGAGCAGCAGCGTGTTGTTGAGGGGGACGTGGGATCAGTGATTCGTCTCCAGCCGACTCAGGAGCAGTTGGGTTACACGAACGGTGACGACGTCTTCACACTGGACGACCTGAATGCTCTGCGGTCGAGCGAAGAGGGGAAGGCGAATCCCGACCTCGAAATTGAATGGAAGGTCTCCGCGGACGATGTGGGGATGGGCCTTGCGAAGCGTGAGGACGAGTTAGCGGCCAGTACGTTTCAGGCGATCAACGCGGTCTGCATTCTGATTTTCGGGCTGATCTTCACGAGCTTGTGGTCTGCTCTGGGGGCTCGGGGACTTGATCCGTCCCCCCCGGTCAAGTTTGCGCTGGCGTTGTTCCAGGTGGGCCTTGGTTTTGCGGCCTTCTGGTACGGAGCGACTCAGCATGACCCGCGTGGTATGGCGGGGGTTTCCTGGCTGATCCTGGGGTATGTGCTGCACACGACCGGAGAATTGTGTCTGTCGCCGGTGGGGTTGTCGATGATCGCTCGTTTATCGCCGAAAGTGCTGGTCAGCACGGTGATGGGGGCATGGTTCCTGGCGACGGCGTTTTCTCAGTACCTTGCGGCCATCATTTCCCAGTTTACCGGTTCGAAACATGGTGGAGGTGATTCCTCATCGATACCGGTTCCGATGGAGAGTGTGGGAGGATTTGGCGACGTATTCTTGCAGATTGCCATTGCTGCGGTGATTTCCTCGGTGATCTGCCTGGCACTGTCACCGATTCTGAAGGCGTGGACGCATCCGGAAGTGCCGGAGGACGGCGGTGAGGCGGCGACGGGCCACTGAATCGGGATCTGTTCGAGTGTGACTGGGAGAGCGGGCAGGATGAGCATACCTGCCTCGCTCCAACCCTCCACAACCCAATTAGGCGAGCAGTGCGGCGTGAGCCCACCGAGACGAACGCGTTGAGCTGAACATCAACAAACACAGACGTCTCGGAGGGGTGGCCACCTCTGGGATGGCGAAACGATGGCAATATGGAAAATCAGGGTCGTTTTTTGCTTGATTTCGGAGCGGTGTTCGTTCGCGGAATTCGCGAGCTAAAATCCAGTGCGATCGTTTCGGCGGAGCGAAACGCGACTTTCGCAGGCTTAACATCGTTTCACCATCCCACCCCTGTGGAGGTGTGCTGAATCGGCGGTAATTGCCGAAGTGGCGGAGTGAGTGGAGATCGTGCGGGGCGTCGTGAGCGGGTGAATTATCCGCGAGGGGGAATCGGACCGATACTAAGACGGGACCGAACCGCGTCACCTTGCCCTGTATTTTTGAGTCGACGATGTCCGACGAATCCTCAGCCGGCCAGACTGATTACTGGGACGACGCGCGCCGACCGTTGTCCAGTCTGTGTTTTCTGCTGCCATGGATTGTGGTGTATGAAGCGGGAGTGCTGACCGTCAGCGGCGAGGATCCGGATTCGATACGCAACGGGGCAGACTTCTGGATGCGTTCGGCATTAACCAGTGCCGGAGCGGAGCAATTGTTGTTGCCGCTGCTGGTTCTGGGGATCCTCGTGATCTGGCATCTGGTTGGTCGATATCCGTGGCGATTGCGGGCTGGGACCTTGCTGGGGATGCTGGCGGAAAGTCTGTTGCTGGCGACATCGTTGCTGGCGATTGGTCGACTGCACGATTACGCATTTCACTGGTATGGTCGGGGTGGGGAGTTGCCGATTCCCGGTGTTCATGCGATTTCAGCACAGGTGACGCGTGCGGTGACGTATGTGGGTGCCGGTGTGTATGAGGAAGTTCTGTTTAGGTTGTGTCTGATCCCTGCGGCAATGCTGGTCTTTCGGATGTTTGAATTTCCGCGGGGGTTGGCTGCGGTCATGGCCGCCATTTCCACCAGTTTTCTGTTTGCCGTAGCGCATCATATTGGACCGTCAGCCGATGCCTTCAACCTGTTTACGTTTTCATTTCGGGCAGCGGCCGGCCTGTTTTTTGCCTCGATCTTTCTTATGCGAGGCTTTGGCATCACGGTAGGCTGCCATGCGGCCTACGACCTGCTGGTAGGTGTCATCCTGGCGACGGGTTCCGTGGGACTGGGCGAGGGGACCTGAAGAGATTCGGACGGTGGCCGTTGAGTGGCACGGCGGATAGGTTTCGGAAGTCGCTTGTGAGTGCGGATGAAGTGTGCAGATCAGCCACGTGATCCGGTCGCTGTGCAGCGTTTGGTGTTCCGAAATCTGTGGGCAACATTTACAATCCGATGAGGGGTGTAGCGGCCGTTGATTCCTCGGAACCCCGGGGAGGATTCAGGAGCACAGCAAATGAGTTCGGCATACAGCGACGATGACGCAGCGATAGAGCCCATGACGACACGAGGACGGGATTGGCCCTGTCTGCGTCAGTTCATTGTGTTTCTTGAAAATCGAGTGGGGTCACTGCACGACCTGCTGCGGCGTGTGGAGCGATCGGATCTGAAGATAGTGGCTCTTTCGATCCTTGATTCCTCGGACTGCGCGGTGGCGCGCATGATCGTGGATCACTACGAGCGAGCCCACGAATTGCTGACGTTTGCGGGAGTGCATTTCTTTGAGACAGACGTGATTGGGGTGTTGCTGCCGGCGAGCGAGCAGCCGCATACCGCGGTCCTGGCGGGCTTGATGTCTGCCGAGTTGAACGTGCAGTACGTGTACCCGATGATGTACCGCCGCAACGGTCGCGGGGCGGTGGCGATTTATGTGGATGAGAAAGAGGAAACCCTGCGAGTGCTCCGTGAACGCGGTTTCGAGACCGTGACGGAAGACGACCTGTTGCATTTCGACGAGTTCTTCGGATGACTCGGGCAGGTGGCGTCGCTGCTTTTGGGGCAGACCCGGTGCCAGGACGGCGTCTCGGGAAAGTGCTGCTGGCTCTGGTGGTCGTCTGGAACGTGTGTCACGGGAGTTCACCGGCGGCAATCAGTGCAACGGACGAATCCTCGATCGGGCAGGATTCCGAGCAGGTCTGGCTTTCCGGAACATTGTTGCAGTCTCGTACCGACGAAGAGGCCTTGTTGGCGTTGCGGGCGCGTGGGGTCTCGGATTCGTCGTTTGAGATTCTGCAGCAGGTGTTTTCGCGGACGGCTGACGGTTTTCTCTGGGACCCCAACAGCAGGCGTTGGCGCAGTCTGCGGGGATTTGCGCTGGAGTTGCTGAAGCAGTCGCCGGTGGAAGTGCAACGCGCGTGGGATCGAACGATCGCTGTCTCGAGTGCAGGCCGATGGCAGGCTGTGCTGGCGACTGGTGACGTGCGGATGCTGGAGCGATTTGCGGAATCCAATCCGTTGTCGATGGCTGGTCTGAAGGCGCAGGGACTCGTACTGACGGCGCTCTGGTCACGAGGTGATGCCGCGGGCTTTGAAAGTCACTGGAAGCGGATTTCCGCTGACTACTTGGGTAGTCTGCTGGAGGATCGTTTTCAGGAATTGCTGGCCCCATTGTACGGCAGGTGGCAGAAGCGTGCGGCTGTCACAGGTGAACGTTCCGGGAGTCCGAGTTTCAGTGGGCTATCCCGAGAGCCACGGATTCAGCCGACGGTGGCTGCGGCGTGGCCGGAGGCAGACTGGACCTGGCATGAGACGGTCTGGATGTCCGGAGGGCACGCGCAATTGGAGGCGTCGAGGCTGCTGGCGGGTTATGCCCCGGACGCAGCCGGAGTTCCCGCAGACTTTCAGAACTGGCCACCGGTGAGGTGGGCCCCCTGGCTGGTCTGTCGAACCCCGTTTCGCCTGGTGGCACTGGATCCCGCAACTGGGCAGGAGTGCTGGTCATTGCTGACAACGCGTGGCGTTTCGGGGGAAGCGGGGGAAGCCGGCAGTGATCCCACTGAGAGCACGCGGATCTGGGACACTCAACCGGAACAGCTTCCCCAGTGGGGATTGTTATCCACGGACGACGAGTATTTGTGGCTCATTGAGCGATTCGATGCCTACATGGTTGGGGA
>CAIYBH010000125.1 GCA_903924405.1 uncultured Planctomycetaceae bacterium
CACTGCCACTCTGTCCGGCTGGATCGACTACGACCAGGACCTCGTCTTCGACAACACGTCAGAAAGAATTCAGGCAGTGGTGCTCAGTGGAACAACTGACGCTCGCGTGACACTGACATTCCCTGTTATCCCGGTCGGGGCTGCTGGTAGAACCTTTGCACGGTTTCGAATCAGCACTGATCCTGCTGCTGATCACCCCAACGGCACAGCCAGCGACGGTGAAGCGGAAGATTACGAGTTCAGGATGACAAGTCCGAGCAACGGCTATGTGGCGCGCGCCGAAAGGATTCAGCACCTGTTGAACGGCGGGCCACCACTGGCGGACTGGACCCTCTTTGGTTCCTCCGTGGCGTCATTGGGGGACCTGAACGGAGATGGTATCCCCGATCTGGCTGTCGGCGGTCGAAATGACAGCACCCTGGGAGATGGCCGGGGTTCTGTGCATGTGTTATTCATGAACGCCGACGGTACAGCGCAGAGCGTCACGAAGATCGGCCATCAGACCAACGGTGGACCGACATTGGCGGATCGGGATGCATTTGGGGCAGCGGTCACAGCCGTGGGCGACCTGAATGGGGACGGCCTGCCCGAACTGGCGGTTGCAGCTTACAGCGACAACACCGGTGCCCTCCGAAATGGGGCGGTCTACATTCTGTTCCTGAACGCTGACGGTACGGTGCAGAAATATACGAAGGTCGCCGACCGGACCAATGGCGGCCCGACTCTTACGGGCGAGAGTTACTTCGGATCAGCCCTTTGTTCACCAGGAGACCTGAACGGCGACGGCGTGCCGGATCTGGTGGTTGGGGCCTTTAACGACCTGACCAGGGTCATAGCCGGCCGAACGGGTTCTGTCTACGTTCTACTGATGAACCCGGATGGAAGTGCCGCGGAGACGCGAAAGATCACCAGTGGCCTGAATGGCGGTCCGGAGCTCCTGGGGGGCAATTATTTTGGCCAGTCCGTCGCTTCTCCAGGTGACCTCAACGGTGACGGCGTGGCCGATCTGGTGGTCGGAGCTTTTGATGATGAAACCGGGGGCGGAAACATCAAAAACCGCGGCGCGGCTCACGTGCTGTTTCTGAACGCGCAGGGCAGTGCGACCAGCACCAGAAAGATCGCACACCTGCTGAACGGTGGCCCCAGCCTCGTGGCTGGAGATCACTTCGGTATTTCTGCCGCGGCAGTAGGTGATCTGAACGGAGACGGTGTGCCGGACCTCGCCATCGGGGCGCGCATGGACAGTACTGGTGGTCCCGGACGAGGTGCAGTGCATCTTCTACTGATGAATTCCGACGGCACTGTACAGAGCTCCCGAAAGATCGCTCATCAAACCAATGGAGGCCCGTCGCTGACCGACAATGCCCAGTTCGGCGTCTCGGTGACTTCACTGGGAGACCTGAATGGTGATGGGTTTACTGACCTGGCGGTAGGCGGAGACGTGGATGATGCCGGGGGCGTGACTCGCGGAGCTGTGCACATTCTGTTTCTGACACAGGGTCCCTCACTGGATGCCCTTGCCGATATCACTGTGCCGGAAAAGTCCAGCGAAACCAGTCTCGGGCTGACGGGAATCTCTGCTGGTAGTGTTCTGACCGGTTCGCTGCGAGTGATCGCTGCAAGCAGCAACGCCAATCTGATTCCCACACCAGTGATTGACTACGAATCTCCGGCCAGCACCGCCACTCTGAGATTCACTCCAAATCCGAATTTCACCGGCAGTGCCACGATCACAGTCACAGTCGAAAACGCCGGAACGGATGGACGACTGGAGACCGAAGCCGATAACCAGAAAGCCCATCGATCATTCACGATCACCGTCACACCAGCGGCTCCCACAATTCTCAGCCCTGAATTGAACACGACATCGCAGCGACCACGGTTGCAGTGGACCGCCGCTGCGGACGCCCTGTACTATGAAATCTGGATTGCCAACGGCAGTACCGGTCAGAATCCTTATTACAAAGCCACCTCTGCCAGCACATCCTTCGATGTCCCCGTTGATCTGGGCATTGGCAAAATGGACTTGTATGTTCGCGGCATGAAAGGTTTGAAATCTCCTTTGCCATGGTCGCGGTTGTATCGCTTTAATATCGTGACAGCGCCGTCCCTGGCCCCGATGAGTAATCGCCAGGAGACCGCCCGTCCGAAGTTCACGTGGCCTGCTATTCCCGGGGCAGAATCCTACAACGTCTGGATGACCGCGCAGACTACGGGTGTTTCGCAGCTGGTGCGAACCGGTGTCACTGCCCCCGAATGGACTCCGTCGGAAGACCTGCCCATGGCACGCTACTATTTGTGGGTCCAGGCAGTTGGTGCGGGACGCTTCACGGGAAACTGGAGTCTTCGCAGGGACTTCTACATTGCGCCGGCTCCACAGGTGATTGCTCCTGTACTGTCCACCTTCA
>CAIYBH010000126.1 GCA_903924405.1 uncultured Planctomycetaceae bacterium
GTCTTTCTGCAGAAAACTCGCGGCATCGAAATTAAGCAGTCCGCTGATCTGACGTCGCTGGCCGGTATCGGCGGAGTCCTGGGAAGTCTGACCGGCGGTATCGCCTCAGACTGGCTCATGAAAACTACCGGCAATCGACGGTTGTCCCGCCAGGGAATCGCCGTCGTCGGTATGTCCCTTTGCTCACTCCTGATCGTCTGCTCAGCTTTCGTCGACAATCTCTACCTCAGTATCACTCTGGTTGCCGCAGGAGCGTTTTGTGCGACGTTCGGTGGTGTCAGCGGTTACACTGTCGCGATCGAATTCGGTGGCTCTCAGGTCGCCACCGTCTTCAGCCTGATGAATATGTGCGGCAACTTCGGAGCCATGCTCTTTCCCATCACTTCAGGCTGGATGGTGGAACGCTTCCGAAACTGGGAACTGATGCTCTTCTTCTTCGCCGCGATCATGGCCATCGACGCCATCTGCTGGGCCTTCCTCAATCCACAGCGTCCACTCTTTTCAGATTCAGATATCGGGAAACGTCATGACGTCGCTTAGATCGCCCCAGTTCCGATGCCTTGCCGCAGCCTCTCGAGGTGATATCACGCCACCCGTGGGCATCTATCACCGCAT
The DNA here is from genome assembly GCA_903924405.1 of uncultured Planctomycetaceae bacterium. Taxonomy (GTDB): domain Bacteria; phylum Planctomycetota; class Planctomycetia; order Planctomycetales; family Planctomycetaceae; genus SXXK01. Next base: position 616 of record CAIYBH010000126.1, read on the forward strand.
GTGGGGTGCGGCGCTGCATGATCAGGCCACCGGAATTCATCAGCCCCTCACCGCAACTCTGCTCTGGCTGGAATCTCTCCACGCAGACCCCGCGACGGCACGCCTCCTCATTTCTCTGGATCACTGCATCCTTGAATCCACCGAACTGCAGGCCATCGCGAATGATGTCGCCGCCGCAGTGCAGATCCAGCCGGACAACGTGCTGATCACGCTGACACACACTCACGGAAGTGGCTGGATGGCACGCAGCAGGTCTGAGTTTCCTGGCGGACAACTGATCGAACCCTACCTCCTCAGCGTTCGCTCAACTCTGGTTCGCCTCGCCATTGAAGCCCGAGACAGTCGTGTCCCCTGTGCAGCAGTAACCGGGACCGGCAAATGCTCTCTCGCCCGACACAGAGATTTCTTCGATACAGATCGACGGCACGCCGTCTGTGGACTCAACCCGGATGGTGCCTCCGATGACACACTCCTCGTCACTCAGATCTCGACTGTTGACGGAAAGCCCCTCGCCACGGTCGTCAACTACGCTTGTCACCCAACAACTCTCGCATGGGACAACACACTGATCAGCCCGGACTGGGTCGGTTCCATGCGAGACATTGTCGAGCAGCACACGCAGACGCTGTGCCTGTTTCTTCAGGGCGCTTCCGGTGACCTTGGACCACGTGAAGGTTTCACCGGCGATCTGGCTGTGGCAGAAAAAAATGGACGGGAAGTCGGATTCGCCGTACTTGCAACACTTCAGTCACTCCCCGCGCCGGGGACGCACTACGTCTATCAGGGCCCCATACTTTCCGGGACATGGATTGGCACATGGAAACACGTTCCGCTTCCAGACGACGCCACAGCAAAACTTTCAGAGTTCTCATGGCACAGCATCCATGTCGAACTTCCCTACCGCCACGACCTCCCGACAATTGAGGACACAATACGACAGCGGCAACACTGGCAGTCCGAAGAAGACAAAGCACGCGGGAACTCTGATACGGAATACCTTCGACGCTGTCGGGCGAATGCAGAACAGATGACCCGACAACTGACACGACTGCAGGCCTTGAAACCCGGTCGATCATGGCCCCTCACGGTCAACATCGGACTGCTGGGCGAATCCATCTGGGTTTTCGTCCCCGGAGAACTGTACCAGGTGTTTCAGACAGAACTCCGCAAACGATTTGCCCCCAGCCCGGTATTCGTCACAACACTGACCGGTGACTGGCAACCGGGTTATATCCCCCCAGCCTCCTCCTTCGGCTACGGGATTTACCAGGAAGTCATCGCAGCAACGTCCCCCGGCAGCCTCGAACTTCTGATCGAACACGTCACACGCACACTGCGACAACTGCGGTCCATCACTTAACAGACCTCCACCCTCAGGCACGGTTCAACAGCGATCACGCCCCGGCATGCCGCTGAAACATACACCATCCCGGACAGCGCCCGCTGCCAGGTCCTGCACTGACGTCGTCACTCATTCTCAGACCACAGTTGTCACACCGTGATATTGCAAAACGCAGATCTCACAATCCCCGGGATTTCACGGTGCCAGCAGGTACACGCCCACGTTGTTTCCGTTGGCTCGCTCTGAAATGCCCACCCGATCCGCGTCCGGGGTGAGCAACTTCAGTCCATTACCCACCGGACGGTTCAATAACTCCGTCTTATCCTCCTCAGAACCTTCAGGATTCCACCAGGCAAGCGTCGATGATCCGCCGCCATCCATGTTAATGGCGTCGTGCGCCCCAAACTCCCGCAGCCATGTGCCAAGCTCTGCGGTCGTCGCACCCTGGCTGGAATGCCGACGACCATCCACCACAAGCACCAGCATCCACCGTCCGTCGGCAGAAAGTCCCAATCCCGTGCGAGGATGAAGATCCTCGCCCGACTTCTGCACGACTCCGTCCTTCAGGCAGAGAGCAAAACCACTGACAGCCAGCTCAATCTGTTCCACGTCCGTCGATTTCGTTGTCACTCTGATCGACGCTCGCCCGCGACGATCCAGAACAAACGACGGTGAATCAGCTCCCGGCGAGACCAGTTCACCTCGACACACCGCAAGTCCACGAAGATCAGACTCCGTCTCCTGATCAAAAGGCGCCGGCCACGGCGTAAAAGCATCCGCATTAAACGCAAGAATCACGGGACGCGATGCCTGACGTTCTGACCGCATGAAACTACGCACCGTCTGACGCCGCGTTTCTCTGACATTCTTCTCCCAGTCCGGTAGTCGCCCAGTCGTCGTCAGCCGCAATCCTGGCTGTTGGAGATCCACTCGAACCACGTACCGACAAACGGCCACACCCGCAGTTCGTGTATCGGTGTGCAGCTGAATGCCTGGCGCCAACTCCCGCGCATGACTCCAGTCGAAAACATCCGCCGCTGCACAACAGGCCGGCCCGATCAGCAACAACACCAGGAACAGCAACCAACGAATACTCATGCAACTCGCTCCAGCTGCCACGGTCACTCGACAAGACTTCACAGGGACGAAAGTCCAGGGCCGTCGAATTCAACAGATTACGAGCAGTGTCGGTCTCGTTTCAACACAAAATCGCCGGCAATCGGCAGCACGTGACGTCCCGCCATCTCGCCACCATGACCCACCACGCTGCTTCCAGATACCAACGGAAGGATCCCGCGCACACACGGCATCTGACTTAAGGACCCAGCAGATACTGTTTGATGAACAGGATCGTCGCGTAGAACTGAAAATCCGCGTTGCTCTTGCGACGAAATCCATGCCCCTCATCCCTGGCCATCAAATACCACACAGGGCTGTTGTTCTGCTGGACTCGTTTCACAATCTGTTCCGCTTCAGACAGGGGAACACGAGGATCATTGCCGCCCTGAACCACAAAGAGTGGCTTTGTAATTTTTCCGGCGTTGTTCAACGGCGCAATCTCTTCAAAAAATGACGCCATGCGGGGATCCCGCTCGTCCCCGTATTCCACACGACGAAGATCCCGCCGATAGGCTTCCGTGTTCTTCAGAAATGTCCCGAAGTGTGAAATACCTACGACGTCCAGAGCACAACGCAGGCGGTCATTGTAACGCGTCGCACAGGCCAGAGTCATATATCCGCCATAGCTTCCGCCAGTGACCATGACTCGCTCAGCGTCCAGGTCCGGTTGTTCCGAAATCCAGTCCAGCAGAGCACCAATGTCTTTCACAGAGTCCTCTCGCTGAAATCCATTATCCAGCGCGACCCAGGTCTTCCCATACCCCACAGACCCCCGGACGTTCGGGAAAATCATGGCCACGCCCAACTCGTTCATGAAGTAATTGTTACGCCCCTGAAATCCCGGACGTGACTGCCCCTCCGGCCCACCATGAATATTGATGATGACGGGACGCTTACCTGGAAACGTCTTCGCCGCTCGATACAAAAAGCCGGAAATCACCCGGTCGTCAAAACTCTTCCAGCGAATCAACTCCGCCGCCGGCAACTGTGCCGCATTCAGTCCACCCAACTCACTCTCGGTCCAGCGTTCAACCTGACCACCAGGAACCTGCAACGTGTACACATCGGAAGTCGCTTCCGATGAACTGATGGAAAACGCAATTTCCGTACTGTTCGGATGCCACAGAATCCCGCCGATGACACCCACCGGAACTCCCTCCAGAAGCCTCATCGTCCGAGTTGAAGTGTCGAGCAGACGCAGGACCGAAATGCCCGCCTCATTCGTTTCCAGCACCACGTATCGTCCATCCGGTGACAGGTCAAACGCCTCCACGTCCCAGGGGATTTCCGTCGTCATCCAGGCCACCTCACCCGTGGCCCGTTCCAGAAATCCCAGTCGCTTGAATTCACTGCCTCGATCCGATGTCACCACCAGTGACTTTCCATCCGGAAGGAATTCCGCACCACCCCACGAAACCTCTTCCGTCGCGTCCGTCAACGGCTGCATTTTCCCCGTGCCAACATCCACCAACCACAGGACAGACTTATTCACAGACAGATACTGCCTCGCGACAAGAGTGCTGTCATCAGGTGACCAGCCCAGGGCCCACCAGCCTCCTCCCTGCAACTGCACAATCGCATGGCTGTCGGCCGGCTTCAACGGATCCATGATCCACAGATCCCGATCCGCACCATTCCGGCGCGTTGTCGCATAGCAGAACTGAGTCCCGGCGTGGTTCCACACAAGCCCGCCATTCTGAGACCGGCCACCGTCCGTCAGTAACGTGACCTCACCAGTTTCCGCATCCCAGCGATACAACTGCGAAAACTCATTCCCGCCCGTATCACGGCTGAATACGAAATATCGCCCCTGCACGGGCTCCCACGATGCCGCTCCCACAGGCTCAGAAAAAAACGTTAACTGCCGCCGTGCGCCACCGGGCATCCGCACTTCATGAATCTGAGATGTATTGCCAAATCGAGTGGAAATCAGCATCTCCCGACGTTGCGGATGCCAGTCCACAAATGCAGCACCCCGGGATTCCGTATACCTCCGAACCGACTCCGCCAATTCCGCAGGAATCTCCGGGATCCCCTCCACCACCAGATTCTCTGTGGGAGAAATCACTCCGGACTGTGCTTCAATCACCACCGTCCAGAGCAGACCAGCAATTACACCCAGAACCCGGACATACCTTTTCATGGCGACTCTCTCCCGGTACGTTCACCACACCCCATCTGCCAGACGCCCCGCACACACGCGTCACATCGCCTTCTTTCATCCGCTTTGCCGGACAGACCTGACACACAGGTTCAGAAGGCATCCTCTGCGAGGATCACTCTGCTGTTTTTCCGACAATCGAAGTCTCTATCAACCCCATCAGCTGTTCCGCGACCGCTTCCTTAGGCCCCTGAAAGATCGCTATCGTTTCCGCCTCCGGCGAAAGCACCTCGACCAGATTCGTCGCCGAACCGATCGCCGAAGTATCGTTCAACACAATGCAACTGCAGTTCTTCATACGCAGTTTTCGCATGGCATTGTTTCGCGGATCCTGCGACTCAAGCGCAAAACCCACAATCCAGCGATGCTGTCTGAGACTTCCCAGCTCCGCAAGTACGTCCGACGTTTCGGTCAGTTCCAGAACAATCGGCTGCCCGGTCTTGGTGATCTTGCCGGACACCCTCTGCCGCGGTCGATAATCACAGACTGCCGCCGTGGCAATCACGCCATCACACTCCGGGAAAATCTGCAGACACGTCTCTCGAAGCTGATCAGTCGTTTCGATCCGGTGCACATGACACCCTGCCGGCGGCGTCAACTCAACCGGTCCCGTCACTAACTCCACCTCGTGGCCGTGAGCCAATGCGGCTGAGGCCAGAGCATATCCCATTCGCCCGGTGCTGGCGTTCGACAGAAAGCGGACATCATCGATGTACTCACGCGTCGGACCGGCCGTGATCAGAATCTTCATGGATGCCCTGCACTTCCTTTTGCTGCAGTACCACCCAGGACCCTCTCAATCGCCATGAGAATCTCCCCGGGCTCAGACATGCGACCAAATCCTGTTTGCCCACAACTCAGCCAACCCGCCTCCGGGCCGATCACCTGCAACCCATCCGCAGCGATCTGCGCAACGTGCCTCTGCACCGCGGGCTTGGACCACATGTCGCAATTCATCGCCGGTGCCACAAGGATCGGGCAGGTACAAACCAGCAGAGTGGTGCTGAGCAGGTCATCGGACAACCCAAGCGCCAACCGCGCCAGAGTCCGCGCGGTCGCAGGGGCCACAATCGCCACCTCCGCTCGACGCGCTAACCCAATATGCTCCCCCTGAAAATGCTCCCTCGCCTGAAACTGATCACTGTAAACCGGACGCCCCGTCAGTGCTTCAAACGTCGCAGCACCAATAAACTCCTTCGCCGATTCCGTCATGATCACCGTGACCCTGGCGCCACGCTGCACAAGCCGACTGCAAAGTTCCGCAGCCTTGTACGCGGCTATCCCCCCAGCAACTCCCAACAAAACTTCCCGTTGCTGCAGTACGTCCACCATGGCACACAGCCTCCCACGTGTTCAATACCTGCTGATCACACCCGCGTCACTGTGGCTGATGGACGCGCTCCGGCAAATGATCGTCACGAGTTGCCTCTCTGCAGCCAATTCATGGCCGCTTACCAAATACAAACGCCGGCTGCTTCGCCACGCCTGAGGAAATAAAAACCCCTGCGCACCAGTTGGTGCCCAGGGGAGAATTTGTCCCGGATTGGTCGCAACTGCGCCGACAACACAGTTGCCGACACAGCGTTACGGCAAATCGCCGGCATGATCACAGATCGTCAATTCCCGGACCACCATCCTGGGCAAGGTATCTGTCCATCTTGTCGACCAATGAAGAGTCGTCGTCGACGGCCTTCACATTTCCCGATGTGTCGAGGTAAATCTTGTCGTGCATGATCTCTGCCACGACAATTTCCATCAGGTTTTTCGTCTGCAGGTCCACAAGCGGCCGAGCCCCACGGTTCAGTGCCACCATGCGCTTCTGGATCAGGGACGACAGACGAAAACGGCCACCCACCTTCCGGACGATGTCATCTTCACGAAAATCATCAAGCATTTCGAGCCATCTCCTCCGCCTTCAGTATCGCACAGATCTCGCTGACCGCGGTTTCCAGCTGATCGTTCACAACCACATATTTATAACGGTCTGCCAACTGCAGCTCGGTCGCCGCTGTTGCCAGACGGCGCTGAATCACTTCTTCAGATTCCGTCCCACGTGCCCTCAATCGTCGTTCAAACTCCTGAGACGACGGGGTGCGCACGAAAATCGTAACAGCATCGGGATACTGCTGCACCACTTTCAGGGCTCCCTGAACGTCAATTTCCAGGAATGCCCATCCCGCCTGTTCCCAGGCACGATCCAGCTCGGACCAAAGTGTCCCATAAAGAAACCCGGAGGCAAATACCTCCGCATGCTCTATGAATTTGTCCTCACTCAACCGCTGCCGAAACTCTTCCGGACTTAAAAACCAATAGTCATCACCATGAATCTCGCCCGGTCGCGGCGGACGCGTCGTCGCCGAAACAGACTTTATCAGCCTGACCGGCGCACACTCAATCAGCCTCCGTACCAGCGTCGTTTTCCCACTGCCACTGGGCCCGGATAAAACCACGATACGATGGCCGCTTTTCTGATTCATAACCCCTGTTATCCGGTTCCAGGTTCACCCGAAAACTCCGGCCTCAGACTCGCTCTTCACACTCACTCCCGAACAACATGCGTTCTCCGGGCTCTTTCGATTCGTTTCAGCAGACCCAACACCGCCCCTGACTTCACCCACTGCTCCGACTACTAACCCCGGCACCCTGCTCCGCAGCCACAACCACCTACTCCACGTTCTGCAGCACTTCCCGCATCCGCTCGATGGCCGCTTTCATTTCCACAACACTCAGTGCGATCGACACGTTGTTGGCCTTGGAACCGATGGTGTTTATCTCGCGAAACATTTCCTGGCCAATGAATTCGAGCTTCCGTCCCTGAGATGTCTCGCCATTCAACAGTCGTCGAAACTGCTCCGTATGACTGCGCAGTCGTGTCATCTCTTCGTTCACATCACATCGATCCGCAAACAGAGCCACCTCACGGATCAGATCGTTCTCCCCGATCGTCGCCGCTGTGTCCGCCATCAGCCGCCGCACACGCTCCAGAATGCGGTCCCGCTGCTCAGTCACAACCACCGGTGCCAACTCAGACACACGTGACACTTCCGTCTCAATCACCTCACACTGCCGCTCCAGATCCTTTCGCATGGATTCGCCTTCCCGGCGCCGAAAATCGTCGAAATGATCCAGTGCATCCTTCAAACTGCTCTCTACCACCGGCCAGATCGTCCCCAACTCCTCGTCGGAAAACTCCAGCTGAGCCACCACACCCGGTAAACCCAGCAGCTCACTGAGCGGTACAGGACGGCTGCCCGCTGCATTGTCGTTCAACACAGCTAACTGCTGCTGGTATCCCCTGAGCACATCCGTGTCGATTCGATACTCACTCTGACCCAATCCATATCGAACACGAAACGACAACTGAACCGTGCCGCGAGACACTCGGGCCCTGATCAGTTTTTCAATGTCCGCTTCAAACCGAGCCACCGTGTCGGGTAGGCGCAGCGACAGTTTCAAATAACGGTTATTGACCGATTTGATTTCTGTACTGACCTGAACCTCGTGCGACTGCTGCGAGGAATGCCCAAAACCCGTCATGCTCAACAGCACAAACAACACCTTCCCACGGAAGTAACCACGCGCCCGTCAGGTTGCCTCACCCTCTGGAAGGCGGCAGAACAACCCCATTGACACTTGTTCACTGTTCACTGCCCTGATCCATCAAACACACCGCAACACTCGCCAGCATCTCAGGGCTTTGGTGCCTCAGGAGCCGCTTCGCCACCCGCCGGTGCTGCTGCAGGAGCAGGCTCCGCTGGTGCCGCAGGTGCCGACTCAGCTGGCGCCGGTGCTGCCGGAGCAGACTCCGCGGGTGCCGGTGCTGCTTCTGCCGGTGCTGCTTCCGACTTCTCTTCAACCTTTACATCACCTGCCGCAGGAGCTGATTTGTCGTCTGCCGCAGGCGCCGCAGCGTCTGCTGGTGCCGACTTTTCTGCAGGAGCACCCTCTGGGGCGGCCTTGTCGTCAGCACCCTTCTTCGAATCCTCTGCCTTGGCTGCTTCCTCTTCGGCCTTCCGGGCATTTTCGCCCTCACTGAACCGCTCGGCCGTGGTGGCTGCCGTCGCCGACTCTTTTCGCATCACCATCCCCAGCACGCCGGAGATCAGAATCCAGACCACAGCCAGAATCACGGTCACTTTGGTGAAGACGTCACCCGCCCGCGTCCCAAAGGCACTCTGTCCACCCATGCCACCGAACGCGCCCGCAAGACCACCGCCTCGCCCACGCTGAATCAGTACCAGCAGAATCATAAACAGGCTGACCAGGGTCATGATCGAAGTCAGCAGGTAAATGAGAAATGTCATCTGAGCGGCAGCTCCAGGAAACGGATTGGGCAGAATACCCTGTCAAAACTTCAGTAAACGCGAAAAGACGGACTTGCATCCGTCTCCCGCACAAAATCGACCAGAATGCGGTCAAATCCGCACCTGTTCTGCCATCAATTGGCCAGCTTTCTGGCAGCCTCGATGATCGGAACGAATGTGGCTGCTTTCAGGCTTGCACCACCCACCAGGGCCCCGTCTACATTGGGCTGGCTGAGCAGTGTTTCGGCATTGTCGGCTTTCACACTTCCGCCGTACAGGATACGAGTTTTCTCGGAAAAAGCCAGACTATAACGTCGCGCAAGCCATTTGCGAAGATGTTCGTGTGCAGATTCAGCCTGTTCCGGAGTTGCCGTGACGCCCGTTCCAATCGCCCAAACCGGCTCATATGCCACCACGATCGACGCCGCTTCCGCCTCGGAAATCCCCGAGAATCCGCCTTCCATCTGCCGATCCAGCACTTCCTCTGTCTGCCCGGACTGTCGCTCCGCCAGCAATTCACCCACACACAGCACGACCGTCAAACCACCAGCCAATGCCGCACGAACCTTGCGATTGATCACCGCGTCCGTCTCGCCCAGAATCGCACGCCGCTCACTGTGCCCAATCAGCACATAACGACAGCCACAGTCTTTCAACATCTCCACGGCAATTTCACCGGTAAATGCACCCGGAGACTCAAAATAGACGTCCTGAGCCCCTAACTGCACCGCACTTCCACCAATCCGCTCACCGACTGGCAGCAAATATGGGTACGGTGGACAAATCAACACCTCTACCCCAGCTTCCTCATGAACTGCCACCGCGGCCAATTCGCCCGCCAAAGCCACTCCGCTCTGCCGCAGAGTATTCATCTTCCAGTTTCCGGCAATCAAGAACCGACGCATGCAATCACTCTGCCTTCCGCAGTCAACTGTCCAAAAAACAATCTCAATCCACGAGACCATTCACTATTTCGAGGATTCCCCACGGGGATAGGACCCGAGGACTTCCAGCCGATCCGGAGGCAATGCTTCCAGATCTTTCAGAGTCTTGCGAATCCGGGGTTCCGTCACATGCCCCTCAAAGTCAAGGAAAAACAAGTAACCCACCGCCGGCTGACGCAATGGAAAGGACTCAATCCACGTCAGATTCACTTTATTCCGACGGAATGGCTCCAGGGCCTCGGACAACGATCCCGGCTTGTGCGGAATCTGCAGCAGCACCGCAGTACGATCACTGCCCGTCGGCTCAGCCACACTGTCACCAATCACGGCAAACCGAGTCACATTGTTCTGGTTGTCCTCAATGCACTCCGCCACCACCGGGACGTCATACTGTATCGCTGCCTGACGACTGGCGACCGCCGCCACGTTCGGCTTGTCACGAGCCAACTGAGCCGCTGTGGAGGTACTGGTGACTTCTATGAGGCGGGCGTGCGGCATGTTGCGGGAGAGCCAGTCGCGACACTGCGAAAGCGCCTGCGGCTTGCTGTAAATCTCCGAAATTTCACTGCGATCACAACGAGCCAGCAAGTTGTGATGCACATGCACCAACACCTCGCCACAAATCCTCAGCGGCAATCGAGTGAACATGTCCAGTGTGTCCACAATCCGACCGTCGGTGCTGTTCTCGATGGGCACAATCCCAAAATCCACATGCCCACGGTTCACCTCCTCAAAAACCGTCGCAATCGTACTTACCGGCACCAGATCCGCAGATTCCCCAAACCGCGAAATGGCCGCCTGATGCGTGAAACTAAATGGAGGCCCCAGATAGGCCACCCGAGTCTGCTTGATCCGCTGCCTCCCGGCACTCAGCAACGGCCGAAAAATCGTTCGCAACTCTGTTGTGGTTAATGGCCCCTGACTAACCCGATCAATCATCCCCCAGACCTGCTGCTGATCAAGGTCACTGAACACAGCACGCGATGGCGTCTGAACCCCCTTCATCTTCTCAAGATACAACGCCACGCGACGGTTCAATAACCCAACCAACTGCTCGTCCAGCCGACTGATCTCAATCTCCGGTGGAATACCCGCTTCCCCTGCCGCAGCTGCCACTGAAACTGCCGGTGGACGCGGCCGCGGAACTGGCGCTGGCGCCTGAGGCTTCCTGGCAACAGCTGTCTTCTCCACACCCGCACCAGACCCTGTCGCCGGCCGCGAACGCGCCGCGGGCACAGCCGCCTTTTTTGCGATCTTACTTACAGGTCTCTTTGATGCAGGTTTTTTTGCCATCGACCAGCCCAGCCCTCACCAGTAAATGTGCCCGCAAGGACTCTGCCCTGCCAGTTTGTGCCTAACGCGCCGCCAGCCACCTTCGCCCGCGAACAGCAACCAGTCCGCCAGACAACCGCAGCGATAGCCACCGCCAATCGCTCGCCTGAACCTCGAATTACAACGAGATTTTTCAAGGAACAACCTTGTAATCAGGGGCAATTTGAGTGTCAAGCCGCCCGCCCTGGGAGTCTCAAATCCGCTGAAACTTCACCAGAGCACACACCCACATCCCTCCACCCCACTACCCGCAACCCAATACAAGCCACTCAAACGCCGCACGCCATTTAGGCAGCAACCCACAAACACGAATAGCAGCCAAAAAGGCACCCAGTCGCCTGCCGCCCCATAGCCGCCAGACTGCCATTTTTGCCTTCATCGCAGTCTGCCTGCCGATACTGGCTCACAAAAAACCCGAAAAAACACGGTTTTCAGCAATCTTTCCGGCTGCGGTATGAGACGTGCTATTGTCCTTTGTCATCAGCAGTGCTGGCACCTAAACGTCAGCCCGGCTCAATCGCTCCGCAGATGTCAACCAACGCTTTTCGGTCGGCGTTTCTCGCTTTTCCATCTATCGCTGTCCCGTGCTTTCCTGACCGGACATGGGACCCTCTCTGAAGGACATGTGTCATGGCTGTTTCCGGAGAAAAAATCATCGGCATCGACCTGGGAACAACAAATTCCGTGGTGTCGATCATGGAAGGCGGCGAGCCGCGCGTGATCGCGAATCAGGAAGGCAGCCGCACAACCCCCAGCGTCATCGCGTTCACGTCCAAAGGCGAAACCCTTGTCGGCGAACCCGCAAAGCGTCAGGCCGTCACCAATCCGCAAAATACCATCTACTCCATCAAACGCTTCATGGGCCGACGACACCGTGAAGTGGAATCCGAAGAAAAACTGGTGCCCTACAAGGTCGTCGGTGCCACAACCGATTACGTCAAAGTCAACGTTCACGGCAAGGAACACACGCCTCCTGAAATCTCCGCTCTCGTCCTGCGAAAACTCAAAGAAGCCGCTGAGAATCATCTCGGTCACAAAGTGAATAAGGCGGTCATCACCGTGCCCGCCTACTTCAACGATGCTCAGCGCCAGGCAACCAAGGATGCCGGACAGATCGCCGGCCTCGAAGTGGCCCGTATCATTAACGAGCCCACGGCAGCCGCTCTCGCCTATGGACTCGAAAAGAAACGCGAAGAAAAAATCTGCGTGTTTGACCTCGGCGGCGGAACCTTCGACGTCTCGATCCTCGAAGTCGAAAACGAACTGATCGAAGTGCTCAGCACCAACGGTGATACACACCTCGGCGGTGACGACTTCGATGAAACTCTGATCGGGTTCATTGCCGGTGAGTTCCAGAAAGAAAATGGTATCGATCTTCGCAAGGACCCGATGGCCCTGCAGCGGCTCCGTGAAGCGTCTGAAAAGGCCAAAAAGGAACTCTCCACCCAGCAGTCCACCGACATCAATCTGCCCTTCATCACAGCCGATGCGTCCGGGGCAAAGCACCTGCAACTCAGCATCTCCCGGTCAAAGTTCGAAGAACTCATTGACCCACTCGTCGAACGCTGTCGGCAACCTGTGCTGAACGCACTCAAAGACGCCAAACTTAAGCCTTCCGACATCCACGAAGTTGTGCTCGTCGGGGGCTCAACCCGCGTCCCACGTGTGCAGCGACTGGTTCGCGACATGTTCGGCAAAGAACCTCATCAGGGTGTCAACCCCGACGAAGTCGTCTCGCTGGGTGCTGCTATCCAGGGCGGGATCATCGCCGGTGACGTAAAGGACGTCGTCCTGCTCGACGTCACACCACTCTCACTGGGTATCGAAACCGAAGGCGGCATCTTGACGGTACTCGTGGAACGCAACACCACGATCCCCACAACAAAGACCGAAACCTTTTCCACCGCAGCTGACAACCAGCCCGCAGTGACCGTGCGTGTCTTCCAGGGCGAACGCAAGATGGCCGGCGACAACCGCCTGCTCGATGAATTCACTCTCGACGGAATCTCCGCCGCTCCACGCGGTGTTCCACAAATCGAGGTGAAATTCGATATCGATGTCAACGGTATTCTCAGCGTGTCCGCCCGCGACAAGGCCACCAGCAAACAGCATTCGATCCAGATCAAACAGTCCAGCGGACTGTCTCAGGAAGAAATCGAACGTATCCGCAAGGACGCCGAAGCGCACGCAGACGAAGACCGCAAACGTCAGGAACTGGCCGCAGCGAAGAACGAAGCTTCCTCGCTCGTCTACCAGTCCGAAAAGACGCTGCGTGAACACGGCGACAAACTGGATGCGGCCTCAAAGTCGGCCATCGAATCCTCTATCGCCAAAGTTAAGTCTGCATCTGAGGGTAGTGATACAGCCGCTATCAAGTCCGCAGCCAGCGAACTGGCTCAGGCCGCACAGGCTCTCGCTCAGCATATGTCCGCTGACAACAGTGGCCCACAACCGGGTTCCGCTTCCAGCAGTGGCCCGGGTGGCAGCGATGACAACGTGATCGATGCAGAATTCGAAAAGAAGTAAGCCGCGACGATTCACTCCATGATTCTGAAAGGCCCGAAGCAATTCCTCACGGAATCGCTTCGGGCTTTTTCTTTCCATCGTCGCAGGGTCAGGATGCGGCAACTCGTCCGCCGCCCCGCTCAGTCTCACACCAGCTCCGGCACTTCGTATCCTTCCCGGTACTCACGACGCAGCCACTGGTTCGCAGACTCTGAGTCCCCGGTAAATCGACCCGTTGCCGGGTCCAGCGTCAACAACGCACTCACTCGCAGCGTGGGGTCATCCGGCCGTACACGGTGCGCCAGCATGTGCTCGTGCGTCTCACTCAACAGAGTCTTCCAGAGCTCCAGATCGACCGCCTGCAGCGACTCGTGAGTAAACGGACCACCAGCACGCCACGCAATGTTCGCCAGATTGCACCAGCCTGTGGAGTGATGACCGACCTCGACGTCTGTGTTCAGTAGGCGGCGATCCCGTGCCCGAACAGCCTCAATGAAATTCTGCTGGTGCAAACCCATACCACTGGTGCCCCGGAATTTTCGCAGCTCCCGGCCGTCACGGTCATAGGCCACAGCACTGCCCCGCTGCCCTTCCAGACGACCGCCCTCACAGTACACCACGTATCCACTGCCCGGCCCCGGATGTTTCGGTGAACCCTTGGCATCCGGTCCCGCCGTCAGATTACTCAGGCCAATCACCACCGGGATCACACCCGTGTCGAAATAGACCAGATGCACATTGGGTGTTTCACCCGCGTCATTCCATGCAACTCGCCCACCACCGCCCAGAATCCGCTTTGGCAGAGTCACCGCGTCACGGAACACCACATTCCGAACATCGTCCAGCACATGCACTCCCCAATTCCCCATCTCACCCGACCCGGTGTTCCAGTCCCAGTGCCAGTCGTACTGCAGATTGTCCCGAAAAATCGGCTTGTCCGCCGCTGGCCCCAGCCAGAGATCATAGTCGACAGTTTTCGGAATCGGCAGAGGCTCAGTGCGTTTGCCAATCGGCCCGCGAACCCCATAACGATTCACCCGGACTGACTGCAATGCCCCCAGCGCCTTGTCGTCGTGCAGAAACGCCTTCAACTCCGCCTGCATGGGGTCCGACCGCTGCTGAGTTCCAACCTGACAGATGCGATCATACAACCGCGCCGCAGCCACCGCCTGGTCACCTTCCCACTGACTGTGCGACAAAGGCTTCTCGACGTACACATCCTTGCCCGCCTGCATCGCCTGAATCGCGGCAAGACAGTGCCAGTGGTTGCAGGTGGCGACGACCACTGCGTCCACATCCGGCGATTCAATCAGCCGCCGCAGATCCTTCGCCCCCATGGCCTTCGGAAATCGCTCCTGCGCCTTGCCCAGACGTGACTCGTCCGGATCACACACAGCCGTAACGTCGACGTCGTCAACCTTCGAAAAGGCACCCATTAACTCATTGGATCGACCTCCACAGCTGATGAATCCCATCCGCACCGAATTGTTGGCACGGATCGCTGCTGCCGTCCTTCGCGGGGCCGCCAGAAATAATCCGGCAGACAGTCCTGCCGACAGAACCTGACGACGCTTCAATGACTTCATCTGTTGTTCCCCCGAGATCACATGCTGATAAAATTCAAACCACCAGACTCTACGGCCCCGCCAGGATCATGCTCACCCAATCGGTGAGCACCTGCCGCGTCGGTCAACCCGTCACCAGCCGACCGAGAAATTCACCTTCATTCACCGTGGGACGCTCGGGACGACCTTTGTAGATCCATGTCAATTGACGATGGTCCAGTCCCATCAGGTGCAGAATTGAGGCGTGCAGGTCATGCACATGCAATCGATCCTCCACTGCACGAAGCCCTAACTCGTCCGTCCCACCAATCGTCTGGCCTCCTCGAACCCCACCGCCCGACATCCACATCGTAAAGCCGGTCGGATTGTGATCGCGGCCATTACCTTTTTCCGACATCGGAGTTCGCCCGAATTCGCCTCCCCAGATCACCAGCGTCTGATCCAGCAGGCCCCGCTGCTTCAGATCCCGCAGCAAACCTGCCACCGGACGGTCACTCGCACGACACAAGCCCGTATGATTGGCTTCAATCCCCGAGTGCGCATCCCACTTGCTGCCCGCGCCGTGATACAGCTGAATAAAACGCACGCCACGTTCCACCAGGCGTCGTGACAACAGACACATCCGTCCGAACACCGCGGTCTCTTTGTCGTCCAGTCCGTACAGCCGCTGAGTCTCCTGGGTCTCTTCCTGAATGGCGACCGCTTCCGGCGCATGCGCCTGCATCCGGAACGCCAGCTCATACGACGCCAGTCTCGCCTCCAGTTCTGTCTGTTCCGGATGCTCCGCCGCAAATCGGCCATTCAGCCGATTCAGTAACTGCAGCTTCTGCTGCTGCCGACGCGGTCCCGAACCTTCCGGCGCTGTCAGATTTGGAATCGGATCCGATCCTTCCTGAAGACGCACGCCCTGGTACTGCGCTGGCATAAATCCCGCACTCCAGTTCCGCGGTCCATTCACCACACTGGACTTGTTGTCCTGCATCACCAGAAAGGACGGCAGATTGCTGTTTTCACTGCCAAGCCCGTAGGAGACCCAGCTTCCCAGAGATGGACGGCCACCAATCAACGAACACGTGTTCATCTGACAGACTCCGGACGAATGATTAATTCCATCCGCCCAGCAACCTCGCAGCACGGCGAGATCATCCACGCATTTCGCTGTCTCCGGAAGCCAGTCTGAAACCCACGTGCCACATTCCCCATGCTGTCGCCACCGACGACGGCTGGCCAGTAACGGCGAACGAGATTCTCCCATAGGAGTAATCACGTCTCCGAAACTTGCCGGCAATTGCTGCCCCGCCAGCTGATTCAGCAGGGGCTTCGGATCAAACAGGTCCAGATGGCTGGGACCACCCTCCATAAACAGAAAAATCACACTTTTCGCAGTGCCCGGCAGTTCCGGCACTAATGCCCCGGCGCTCCGCGCAAGCTCCGCCATTCCGCCCGATACCGACGAGGGCTCAGCCAGAACCACGGACGCGGCGAGTCCGGCGAAACCGCCACCGCCCGCCGTCAGAAAGTCGCGTCTGCGCTGTCTGAATGCCTGGTCCATCACCGGCCCCCTCTTTCCTACTGCTGATACGCACCTGCACCACTCTGCCCACAGATCCAGTACGAAATTCTTACAAAACATCCGGCCCCGGGCACCCTTAAAGACGCCTGTTCATACGATTTCCGGAAATCTCTCGTCTCCCGATCACTCCCGCACTGGCTTGCCCGCGGCAATCAATTCGCGATGCCCCATCAATCGCGCCTTTTCCCCCTCAGGCGCAGTCTCGATCGCCGTGCTAATCCATTTTCCCGCTTCATCAAACTGCCCCTGATCCGCCAGCGCCGCCGCCAGGGTGTCCAGAGTATTCCATTGCCGATACTCAGTCATCCCACAGGCCGCCTTCGCCAGTTCCAAGGCCCGGGCTGGTTGCCGGATTGTATCGTCCGGGCAGGTCGCCAGCAGCCACGCGAGATCATTCGTGGCCTCATACGTCAATGGGCTGATGCGGATCGCCTGCTCCAGATCACCGATCGCATTCGCATACTGCTGCTTTCTGCGATACGCAAATGCGCGATTTCCCAGCGCATCCACATACTTTGCGTCCACTTTCAGCGCTGCTGTAAAGTCCGCAATGGCCTGATCCACCAGGTTCAGCTTCTGATGCACGATCCCTCGATTGTTCAACGCTTCAGCAAACTCGGGGACAATTTTCAGCGCCGCGTTCAGGTCGTTCAGTGCCGCCTTGTACTGCTCCGTCTCGATGTATGCCAGAGCTCGATTGTTCAGATACAGCACACTTCCCGATTCAAGTGCCAGCGCCTGCGTAAAGTCATTGATCGCCGCCGCATAATTTGCCTGCAGATAATAGGCCTTCCCCCGATTGTTCAGAGCTCCGGAATTCTTAGGAGCCTTCCGCAGACTTTCAGAAAAATCAGCGATCGCCTTCTCATACTGCTGATGGGCCAGATACGCAACACCTCGCAGATGATAATTTTCTGACGTCGCCACACGAGTCAACCGGCCCGACAATTCCTGAATCGCTGAGTCGAATGGGACGGTCTCCTTTTCCCACAACCATCCCCCCTTCTCGCTGATCCACAGCCATTCGCCATTTGTCAGCGCGACCGTAAACACTTCTCCAAGATAGGACGTCCAGACAGTGGCGTCCGGCGTCTTGATCGGGGCTCCATGCCGCACAATCAGGATCCTGCTGCCCACACGCGGATCCCGTGCCGCGCCCCGTGGCTCCTGACCCGCAACAGGATTCATCAGACTCAAGAGCCCACAAAACATCAGTACATTGAGAAACTGTTTCACGGTGGCATCCATCCCGACGAAAAAACATGGCGGTCGCCGATCCACAGTCCGTGCAGACCCAAACAAACCACCCTCTCTGCGTAATCTTCGACGAAATCCCCGCCAGCATGCAGCAGGGGAAATCAGAATTTGCCGTCACTAAAACCGCGCCGTTGCCTCTGAACGCCCCCTCCCAGTCACCCGGCGGGAAAACGACAAAGCAAGCGCATGCTGAATTCGCGAAAAAACCTAGGATCTCCGCTTCGACAACTTCCTGACACCGCTTCTCAGACGCTCTCGCCATCCAACGCCATATGACCCCAATTCGGCAGTTTCTGCCGAGGTCTCTCGAGACGCCGGGACCGAAACATCACCAGTACGGGACGACCTGCCCCCTCGGTCCGGGATGGCAAAACGATGGCAATCTGGAAAATCAGGGTCGTTTTTGCTGGATTTCCGGGAGATGTTTGTTTGCTGAATTCGCGAGGCAAAATCCAGGGGGATCGCTTCGTCGGAGCGAAACGTGACTCTTCCAGGGATTGACCTCGTTTCGCCATCCCCCCTCGGTCACCTCTGATAAATCGGCAAATACCCATACTCAATGGCCAGAGCCAGCACTGCCAGAGCGGTGGAGTACACCTTGCCAGCCTGCCGCTCTGTACCGTCTTCCGGAGTCCAGTAGCCGGCCGGATTCTGCAGATCCAGAATGGTGCGATACAACGCTTCCCGCGACTGCTGCCACTCCTCACCACCGACCTTGTACATACCGATCGTGCAGTAGTAAGCCCCATAGAAGAAGTAGTGCTCTGTCCTCACCAGCGGACGCGAAAGAATCATCCTGGCTGCCGCAAGAGTTTCAGCGGTCCGATGCTCCCCGCAGACCTCCAGCGCCGTGATCCCTGTGCCAGCACGAGTAATCGTGCTGCCGTGCCCAACCATATAGCCAAAGCCACCGTCGTGCTTCACATGCAGCCGCTTCAGGTACGCCACGGCCCGGTCAATGTTCTCGGCCGGTACATCACAGCCGATATCCTTTGCCGCACGCAGCGCCAGCAGCTGCCAGGCACTGACACTCAGATCGGAATCTCCACTGGTCGGCTGATACCGCCAGCCACCGTCATGTTCAGGTGGCCGAGGATGATTTTGTGCATCCACAATCAATTTCACCGCCCGCAGCAGACACTCCCGGCAGGCGTCCGCCTGCGAGTCCTCAACCATGCCACTGATCTCAGCCAGCATCAGCGTGGCGATTCCGTGACTGTACATGGGCCCATGACCACCATCACGTCCCACCAGCAATCCGTTGGGTTGCTGTTGAGACATCAGCCATGCCAGCCCTCGCGGCAAATGACGACCATACGGCCCCTCACCCGGCACATGGCCTGCGGACAGAAACGCCATCATTGCCAGAGCTGTTGTGGCCGTCGATTCACCAAAATCATTAGTCGTCCATGCCCCGGATGCCTGCTGCTCACCCGCCAGCCAACGCAGAGCCCTGCGGATGGACTCGTCAATCCTCTTCTCCAGAGCATCAGGGCGCTCATCCCTCCCGACGACGGCCGACGTCACCAGCAGTGGCAGAAGCCCCAGCAGATTCCGTCGCGTCCGCATCTGATTCGCCGTATGCCGAGCCATTTGAACCACTCCCCTCAGTCAATGTTCAGAAGATAGCAGAGCGAGAAGCCAACTGCCAGTAGTCACGACTTCCGGCTTCCCGGGGCCATCCATCTGTCATTTGACATCCGCTATCAGTCCTGGTACTGTTTTTCCCTCTCAACTGCATTTCGTTGTCTTGCACCCACAGGGGCATCAGACGGGGGCGTTCATCATGGCTCGAACAAATCGGCGCGATGTGTTGGCAGATCAGGACATTCAGGTGGTGCACTGCGTCAATCGCTGTGTCCGACGTGCATTTCTCTGCGGCAATGACGAGCTTACCGGCAAAAACTTCGATCATCGACGCGGACTGATCCGCCAGCGTCTGGAGTTTCTCGCCGGCATCATGGGCATCGAGATTCTCGGCTATGCCGTCATGAACAACCATTTTCACGCGGTCCTGCGCAACCGACCGGATGTCGTGGCCACATGGTCAGACGCGGAGATCGCTCGAAAGTGGTGGATGCTCTGCCCGCTGCGAAAGAACGAAGACGGCAGCCCCGCGGAACCCACCGACACAGAACTGAAAGCCATCCGCGCCGATCGTAAATCGCTGAAGGAAAAGCGACGGCGGCTGTCCAGCATCTCGTGGTTCATGCGGTTCGTGTCAGAACGCATTGCGAAAGATTCGAACAGGGAAGACAAGTGCACCGGTCGTTTCTGGGAAGGCCGCTTCAAAGCCCAGGTGTTGCTCGACGACGCTGCGATTCTCGCATGCCTGCAGTACGTCGATCTGAACCCGATTCGCGCTGGTCTCACTAAGACGCTGGAAGGCAGTCTTTTCACAAGCGTTCAGGACCGCATTGAAGACCTGAAGCAGGCGAAAAACCAGTGTGCTGATGCGAATCCGTCCCATCCGGAAACCACCACATCATCAGCGGCAGCGTCAGCCTCGTCTGTGCCGGTACCTCCGGTAATTGCAGTACCGGAATCACTGCCGGCCGCGGAACGAAATGCCTTCGACGCTGCCGTCGAACACGGGGCTCGCGCGGGCTGGTTATCACCGATTCCGCTGCAGCCAAAGCGTCAGGCGGTACGAACAAAGCAGACGGAACGACGGGCCTCAAACAAGGGCTGTCTGTCACTGGGTCTTGGCGAATACCTGCAATTGCTGGACTGGACAGCTCGGCAAATTCGCACGGGAAAACGAGGAGCGACGCCAGCGGAACTGGCCCCGGTGTTTGAGCGACTGCAGATTTCAGCGGAATTATGGGTGGAATGTGTCACGCATTTTCATAAATGGTTCCGCTCCAGTGTCGGCCGCCCGAAAGCGATGACCACGAACGCCGAAACGAAGGGCCATAACCGAGCCATCAGCATCAACGCGTCACGCAAAGTCTTCGCGTGACGTCCGAAACAAAAGGCGAAGATCGCCGATGCAAAACCAGATCGGGGAATCAGTTACGACGGAAGGCGATAGATGGATGGTACCATGTTCAGCACGGTGTTATAACACGCAGAGTGTCCGGGAAAGAGAAATTGAAACGCCAGTTCCGCTGTCTTGTTCGGCGCAATACACAAGTGCATCGCTGAAAACTTCAGTTCGTCGTCGGAACAATGTTAGCTAAGTAGCTGCCAACGATGGTCTCTTTTGATTGTGACTCATCCCCTTGAGTATTTTTTGAGGAGATTGCCGTGACTCGTATCCTGTAAGCCCCAGGAACATTGGGTACCCAAATCTTCCGAGACCAAACGAAACTACCGTCCTCATTACATTTCGTGCCGCCGAATGTTTTGGAAACCACGATTAACCCCGGGGATTTCGACGATTCGCGCAAAAACTCGACTCGGAACGATAAGGCAGCCAAATCTGCCTGCACCTTTGAGTGTTGCGACTTTTCCTGAAACCCTGAGCTTCGTGCGTATGTTTTGAAGGAACCAATCGTTGCACAGCCACGTACAGTCACGTCGACAGTCTGCGACCAATCCAGCTGCAGCCCTTCATTCTCACGGACGATCGTGGAGCCAACGGCGAATTCGATGATCCTTATTCGGCCATCAGCCTCAACGAGTATCTCCGGCGCTGTCGGGCGGCCGAGCAACCTCCAATCAACTGTGAAATAGATAATCAAAGCGAACATCAAGCAAGAACATGACAGCACCAGTGGAAATCGACCCACAGTCATGTAGCACCTTAGTCTCCCTGGTTGATAGTGCCAATTGCGCGAAAGACTTGAGTATCACAATCGGCAGATGTCGATTGCACCGAGCCATCAAGTAGAAGAATATTGACTGCCCCTGCGTGATTGCCGGTCGGTGAAATAGGTCCCTCGTAATCTCCATTTGTGCCGAACGACCAATTATTCGGCGGGACAAGGTGGTTATAAATGGGCTCAGAACCATTGAAATACAATTTGTTTCCGGTCCAACTTCCTTGCTCCGAAATCGCCCTCGTTTCAGACGAAAGACAATGCGACGCAAGTTCGTCCTCTTGCCCGGTGCCGAACTCCCGAAGTGTCCGCCACGAATACCGCAACGGCCGTTGTCGCCCTTCGGTAACAGACCGTTTGCCAAACTCTTCCAGATAGACAAGCTTTTCCGCAAGGAATGCTGAATTGGAAAGCCCATCTGTCACGTCGGAGAAACGAATTCGCCCACTGCGAGTTCGAATCCCGGAATCACGACCAATCGTTGCTCCTGTATTCACCGCATAAGAAAGATCATGTGCACGAGCATCAGCACCCTCGTCGGATGTGCAAATCAAAACGGATGGTGTCGACATTCTCGTGCCATCCACTATCCCTCCGGAAGCATACGTTTTGTCAAAGTCGTCAAGCAACGCTGACGTCGGCATTTCGCCAAGTGGTGCCAACAAACGTCGACAAGGGTTTGTGGTGACGAGGAATCCGAACTGAGTGTGCACATTGTGCGCAGCAATTCCAAGCTGATGCAGGTTGTTCCGGCACTGCATGGAACGCGAGGCCGACCTCGCCTGCTGCACTGCTGGTAACATCAACGACATCAGCACCGACACAAGGCCGACTGATACCAGAACCTCAGTAATTGTGAATCCGGTTTGGCATGGCAGTCGAGCCACAACAGGGCCCTCCGCTCTTCGTTTCAACTCTCCACCTCGAATCAAAAGAAACACCTCTCAGTTTTCTCAGACCACAGAACGCAGCCCACCCATTCTCCCGGAACTACCTGACCAGATAAAGCGTGCTGTCGCCAGTCCATGAATCCACCTCACCCACATGCTCCCATCTCAGAGTATCATCGCTCCACTTTTCCAAGTCGCCCATCAACTCTTCTGTACCGAAAAAATATGACCCAGTTGCGTAGGCCACCCAATCTTCAGGAATTCCATCGGGGCGATTTGTATTGTCTAATGATGGTTCTCGACTCAGGGTCAAATCAACATTGTGAAATAGACTGGTTGACGAAGCATTAATGTCAATTCGTAATGATGAATCTGTTGGGGCGAAAGTATACATTCGTGTGAAAATGGGGCCGGGCGGAGCACTTCCAACTGGCTCGGAGACACAGCCAACAAGACAAAGTAAAGTCACCATCGTGGAAGCACGCACATTTCCAAATGGCATTTGCATTCTTAATTCCCCCATCAAACAAGCTGAGTCAGCCTGAGCACTACTTGCAGGTGTGATTTCAAAACTCCCTGATCCTCACTCGTCGTTTTTCAACAACAGCGTATTCAACTCTGACGTGCAATGGTGGGCATCATGACTGACCTGATTTGAAGTAGACCTCTGTGGGACTCCTGAACGTCAGAGATTTCAGAGTCCGACCGTTCACATTTGTACGCAACCGTTCACCGGATTGGCATTTTCTGAATCAGCAAAGCCGTACCAGGCTCCGGCATCACCACCTGCAACGGCGCTGAAGGCCATCGCTGCCTGTTTTTCAACAGGTGCCACTGCAGATTTCATCAAGCAAAAGACTGAACGATGGTGCCGAAAACCAGGCAAAGGAGCAAACGACGCCCCGGCATTGGATCGACAGCTGCTTTCATCACTGAAATACGTAGACTCGATTGCGTGTGACCGCACTTGCGGAGCGGCGAATCTGCATGTTTCCCAATGCTTTCGATCCGAAATACGCAATATGCCGCGATTGAACAGCACGGAATAGGTGCAACCACACGCGCCACGCTCGCGACACTATGATTTGCTGCCCAATTCGGCGACGTTTCTGCTGAATTCACAAACACCCCATCCTGCCACGACTTCCAACTTGGCGACCGCAAGAACGGTCACACTCCTTTGCAGTAACGACGATCGAGAGAAATAACGCACTGAGACCACAACACGAACTCCCAACCTGAGCGAAGGGTGAAACAAACGAACTATCTCAGGCCTTTGAATTCGCGCCTCCTGGATTACCACAGAGATCGCAAATCTCCTCTGATAACACGAACAGCTGCATGATGATCTTCATTAGCACGAGAATCACGCCCGCCCCTCCTGACGAAAATTGCCCTAACCGCGGGTGGGTGTGACTCTACCCGCCACAGTGAAAATTGCAAGTGGCTTTTTCAAAAGCCAAGGGGATCCCAAAATTCTAAACACACTAGCCATGGGAATCGTCGCGAGGGATTTGGCAGGTGTGCTGCCATCACGACATCGTCGAGGACGTAAACTGACGGACATCCTTCCGTCGTTTACCGCACTCAGTGAGTCGTTTCGCCGGATTCACCGCCAACCACTGAGCGAAGTTACTTCGACGCTGCCGTCGAACATGGGGCTCGGGCTGGCTGGTGATCACCGATTCCGCTGCAGCCCAAGCGTCAGGCGGTACGAACAAAGCAGACGGAACGCCGGGCCTCTAACAAAGGCTGCCTGCCATTGGGCCTTGGCGAATACCTGCAACTGCTGGACTGGACTGCAAGGCAGATCCGCACTGGAAAACGCGGAGCGACGCCAGCGGAACTAGCCCCCGTGTTTGAGCGGCTGCAGATTTCAGCGGAGTTGTGGGTGGAATGTGTCACGCATTTTCATAAATGGTTCCGCTCAAGCGTGGGACGCCCCAAATCAATGGCCACCAACGCCGAAACAAAAGGCCATAACCGAGCCATCAGCATCAACGCCTCACGTAACGTCTTCGCGTGACGTCCGAAATCACGGACGAACATCGCCGATGCAAAACCAGATCGAGGAATCAGTTACAACGGAAGGCGATAGATGGATGGCATCACTGTTGCACCCCACCGATTGTGCACCGCGTATCAACCACGCTCCTTTCGCCACCACCTCGTTTCGCAATACGTCTGACGCCCGCCGTTGGCTGAGCCGGCACAAATGCACTCCCGCGAGATAACTGGACGTGTGCCACATCATTGATTCGCCCTCAACGGAACCGCACTTAGAAATACGAGGTTGCCCGCGGGATTCGCCAAGGGAGGTTTCTAATCCCCGGACACGCGAAGGAGGTGCGTCAGTCGTGGCGAACAAGCTGGCAAAGGCGCAATGTGCCGTCCTCTGGGCAGCAAACGACGCCGACCAATAATTCCCGAAAATCCCCAAATCGCTAACGCAGTAGATCTTGATCCGCACCCTAAGCAGTAGTATCGTGCACTGCCGTGCTGATGCTCTGTCGCACCCCCGTTGAAGGCGATCTTTATTATGCCTGGCTTTTTTGAAGCGATTGCATTGGGCTTAGCAATCGGTCTTGCCGCATCGTGAGGAACATCGCGATTACGTCAGATTTTTCGCGAAACATGACGGGCAGTGCAGATCAACCAGCAATGGTAACACGATGCCCGTTGACTTGGATTGCACGCAATTGAATGCAGGAATTGATCCCGCCGTGTTTGCTATGACAATCGCGCCTGGATCCGTTGCCTGTGAATCGGAACCACAGACGAGCTTTGTGCCAGGAGGTGATGCTAAAGATTATGCGGCCGCTGCGGAATTTGCCACAGAACGACTGGATGCTGCCAGAGGGGCCGGGGCAACGAGCCTCAAGCGATAGATTTGGCCAGCGGCCTTGAATGTCATTGCGTTGAGGGTAATCGCGTATTCCATCGTGAGGCAAAGGAAGAAGTGATGGTGTTGTTGATCATCACGCTTCTCTCCCGACACGCAAGTGCAATCCGAGGAGTGACCTGTGGAGAGCAAGGTCAAGCGGCAAGCACGCGAGCAGAACGGGCCCCAAGAGACGCGGAGTCGGGCTTATTCATACAGCACCGCCACACACGTATAGTTGAGAGTGTGATTGTCGTAAACCCCGACGGAACAGTTGCCGAGACCATCCAGCCAGTGACTGCCGTCTGCTATCGCTCATTCAGGTGCACCCAGCGGAGAATAACTTATACAAATCCGGAAACCGGACAGGCGACATCGGAAATGATCTGTTTAGCGGATTTGGGAACGCCGAACAACAACTTGCCACCCGTGGAGAAGCCGATCTTCAAA
>CAIYBH010000127.1 GCA_903924405.1 uncultured Planctomycetaceae bacterium
GCGCTTCGGGTTGGTGAGGGATTGACTGCTTTAGTTGCAGGTCCTCGCTGGCGCTTCGGGTTGGTATGGGATTGACTGCTTTAGTTGCAGGACCTCGCTGGCGCTTCGGGTTGGTGAGGGAGCCATTGGCCTCCCAGACGAAATCTCCCTCCTGCGATCGCGGGGCAGAACGAAAAAAGCCCCCGCACGTTGATGCAACGGGCGGGGGCTGGTTGAAAAGCGTTTGCGTGTCTTACGGGCCCTCCTGGCACGCTCTTCCGATCTGCGGATACCTGTCAGAAATGCTTGTAAACAGATTCGAAATCGATTTCGTAACGTTTCATTTTCTTGTACAGGGTTGTGCGATTGATGCCGAGTGCCTTGGCTGTTTTCTGGCGGTTCCAGCCGGTGCTTTCCAGAGCCTGGATGATCAGTTGGCGTTCGGGTTGCGTGAGCGCGGCCTTGAGTGACGCGTTACCCAGGTGAGCCGTCACGGCCGCTCGATTTTCATCCTCTGCGAACAGTTTTTCCGGAAGATCAGCGGCGGTGATGACGCTGTTGCGGCAGAGCACAACGGCACGTTCGATCACGTTGACCAGTTCGCGAACATTGCCTGGCCACTGATAGTGCTGCATCGCCATCAGTGCGGATTCGTCAATTTCCGTGACGCGGCGTCCGGTCTGCTCATTGAAGATGTGCAGATAGTGGTTGGCCAGCAACGGGATATCGCCGATGCGGTCACGCAGTGCTGGCTGAGTGAGCGTGATAACGTTGATGCGGTAATACAGATCTTCGCGGAAGCGGCCTTCGCGTACGGCGTCCTCGAGGTTCACATTGGTGGCCAGAATCAGACGCACATCAACTTTGTGTGTTGTGGTTCCACCGACAGGTTCGAATTCACGATCCTGCAGGACTCGCAGCAGCTTCACCTGCAGTGCTGGCGAGGCGGTCGCGATTTCGTCCAGAAACAGTGTGCCACCATCGGCCTGCAGGAACTTGCCGATCTTGTCGTGGGTTGCCCCGGTAAAGGCTCCGGCCACATGTCCGAACAGTTCGCTTTCCAGCAGTGTATCCGGCAGGGCTCCGCAGGCCACTTCCACAAACGGTTTGTCACGACGGTTGCTGAGGTGATGCAGGGCTCGGGCGGTCATGGTCTTGCCCGTGCCACTTTCACCAAGGATCAGTACGGTGGTTTTGGTGTCCGCCACGCTCTCCATGAGCTCGAACATGCGGAGCATTTTGTAGTCTTTGCCGATGACGCTTGAGAGTCCGAAGCGTTCGGTCAGTTGTGCCTTCAGTTTGCGGTTTTCCTCGACAATCTGACGCTGTCCGATGGCACGTTCGATGGAGAACCGCAGTTCTTCGTCGATCACCGGTTTGGTCAGATAATCAAACGCTCCGATGCGAATGGCTTCGACAGCACTTTCGATAGTCCCGAAGCCGGTCAGCAGAATGATGGCTGTTTCCGGTGAATGTTCACGTGCCCACTGCAGCAGCTGAAATCCATCCTTATCGGGAAGATTCACATCGCAGATGACCACTTCAAAAGGGAACTCTTCCATCCGGGCCAGTGCTTCTTCACATGTCGAAGCCGTCTCGGTGCGATGACCCAGACTGCGCAGGTAGTCTGCCATTGCCATCTGGATGTGACGATCGTCATCGACTACCAGCAGAGAACCGGAAGAGTTGCGAGCCATGAAAGATGCCCTCGGGAGCTTTATCCTCGGTGCTGACTCTGTGGCCAGACCGGACCATGTGTTGAAAAACGGGAATAAGAATCATGCCCGTCTGCGACATACTGAAATGACCGCGGTTTGATCACAAAACGTGGACAAATCCGGCGTTTCCGATCGGGCAGACAGGTGAGTTGGGGAAAACTAGGTCGTGTCGGAACGGGAGGTCGCTGCGTTGTTTCAACAAAAATGTGAATTCACGATGCATCACGATGGCGAAAAGGCACATCCGTCAGATTCCGCAGAACTGCTACAGTTTTACGGGGGGGCCGAGCTGACGAGTCCGATCGGGCGGCTGGGGCGGCGGGTGTTCCCGTAGTTTCTGAAAACTCGTCGAGGCTGGAGTGCAGGAAATGGCGGGATTTCCTACACTTGCTACCTGCGAAGAGGTGCTGGGGTTGGATGTTTTGTGACGTTGTGTTGCCTCGCTTCATCACCGGCCGGTTCTGACAAAGGTGTGTCGCATGAATCTGCGAGATTTTGTTCGCTCAGTGCCGGATTTTCCCAAGCCCGGCATTATGTTTCGGGACATTACTCCCCTGCTCGGTTCGGCTGCTGCGATGAGAGAAGCGACTCGGCAGTTGGCGTTGCCATTTCAGGACCGTGGCATCACGAAAGTCCTTGCTGCCGAGGCTCGTGGATTTGTCTTCGGTGTTCCTCTGGCGATGGAACTGGGCGCGGGTTTTGTCCCGGTTCGCAAGCCGGGCAAGCTTCCGTTTCAGACGCATCGATTCAGCTACGACCTCGAATACGGCGCGGATTCACTGGAAATCCATACGGATGCCATTTCCGCGGACGATCGCGTGCTGCTGGTGGATGACCTGCTGGCCACTGGAGGCACGATGGAGGCCTGCGTGAAGCTGGCAGGACTGAAAAATGCGGAAATCGTTGGAGCTGCCTTTGTGATTGAACTGGCGTTTCTCAAAGGACGCGATCGGCTGCAGCCTCTCGAAGTCACCAGTCTGATCTCATACCAGACAGAACTGGCGGATGAGTAGTCACTGGCTGCTCGACCTCGTCTGGGGGCTGCACTCCGCCTGGTCACCGTAGTACTGCGGCGGGGCTCCATAGTTGCGTATTGCTGGTGTCCGATGCCCGGCCCGGGTAGATTCCTCAGACATGTCTGCAACGCGGGGCGACACGGCATGCCTGGTTCCCGATTTCTGTGCTCTCTGTTTCTGGAGTGATTCGATGCTGACCTTGGTCCTGTCCCTGTGGCTGATGTGTCCCGGAATGGTTCAGGAACCTGCGAAACAGGAAACGCCCGAAATTCGGCACAGTTACATTGTGTTTGGCAATCGAACGGCCATCATCTCTGAGCAGGGCGAAATTGAATGGGAACACACCGGAGGTTCCCGTGACGGTTTTGTGCTGCCGAACGGCAATGTGTTGATTGCCTGGAGCAATCGTGTTCAGGAGGTGACGCGAGAGAAGCAGGTGGTTTTCTTGTGGACGCTCAGCCCGGAAAATCGGGAAATCGGCACGGCTCAGCGATTGTATAACGGCAACACCCTGGTGACGGAACTGGGAGCGGTTCCGCGTCTGCTGGAGATCACTCCTGCCGGCACGATTGCGGTTGAGGTTCCGCTGCAGCCGGAAACGGACAATGCCCATTTGCAGACACGAATGGCACGACAACTGCGCAACGGCAATTTTCTCGTACCGCATTTGCTGGCGTTTAAGGTCAAGGAATACACGGCAGACGGGCGCATCGTGCAGCAGTTCCCCACGGATTTTGATGAGCTTGGCGGACGTCCTGCGGAAAACTGGCCGTTCACCGCCATTCGACTGGACAATGGCAACACCGTAGTCTCGCTCACACACGGAAATAAAGTGATTGAACTCAGCCCGGCTGGCGAGCTGGTCTGGAAAGTGACCAACGACGATGTCGGTGGTTTATTTCAGGATCCCTGCGGGGCACAGCGACTGGCGAACGGCAATACCGTCGTAGGCAGTCACGCGGCTGGCACCGGCGTGTCCATGGTGGAAGTGAACCGTGATCGACAGATTGTCTGGAACAGCGACCACCCGGCGGCTGCCTACGTGCATCACTTCCAGATTCTGACGACCAATGGAAAGCCGGAAGCGGGAATGCCGTTGAAGTAAATGCCCGGCGAGTCCCGTTTGGCGGAGCAGGGCACCCCGTGCACCTTGTGGCAGACGGGGGCCCGTGTGATGCTGCGGCACTGAACCACAGAGACGTCCGCTGAAAGCGACTACAGAGAATTGTGCTGTGCGAAGGGGTAGTCGACAGGCGTGTACCTGATGGCAAGTTCGGGTGTTTCGCGGCGGGCTCCGCCGTCCTTCAGCAGTGATGTCAGAGCGCGGTCCAGAATGCCTCCGGTCAGTAGCGTGCGTTCCACAGGATAGGTTGGCTTGCCGGTGTGTACCATCTGTTCGATGGCCTTCAGCAGCCACGCGAAGTGCGGATACTTGGGTTCTGTGCGTTCGTCAAAGACACTGGTGAAGATGGGACGATTCCGGATTGCCAGTGCCAGGCCGGTTCCGGTGGCGCACTGGAACATGAACTGTGCGGCTCGCAGCCCGTTTTCATATTCAAACAGAAACAAGGCCGCCTGCTCGTCCTCACGCATCACTGAATTGGCTGCTGTGGGAACCGCTGCAAAGGCCGCTTCAAGCAAATCCTTACGGACTTCCCCGGAGTCGACGGCCTTCCACATCTCGTCGCCTTTTAATCCCTGCACCCATTTCACACCGGTTTCCGCACCTACACGTCGTTCAAGGTGCCACTGCAGGAATTCGAGGGCGTGTATGCCGTAGACATCAAGACCGCTGTAGCCGATTCCGACCGCGCCGTCGATCTGCGTTCCCGGGGGAATGGTGTCTGCGGATTTGCGATGTCCGACGGGAAGTGAGGAACCAGCCATGAAGGGAATCTGGAGCTGTTGCGCCCGCTGGTACATCCACTGCCCATCATTCCATGCTGGACCGAGATGTTTGTCATTGAAGACGGGGACAACACGCTTGTACTTTTCAAAGGTAGCGGCGATTTCCTCAAAGAACCGGCGGCGGGGATAAAGTTGCTGACCGAGATCGCTGTAGGGATAGTCGCCATGTTCGCCGATGCTGAGCACACCATCCACCGGGATCTGATCGCCGCCAACGGTGATGGCTTTTTCGATGGAATCAAAGATCGGGACGCCGTGCTTCTGGCTGATCTGTCGTGCCATGTCGTCGGAGGGAAACTGATCGACATACATCGAAGCCAGCTTCAGCGCGGGCCCCGGCCCACCCTTCTGCTCCCAGCCTTCCAGTATTTTGCCGAGAATCACATCGGAATGGGAGAACGGCCGATAGATCGTGACCACGGCTGCTACGGATTTGAACGGACGATCGTCAGACGGGGCGGCAACGTGCTGACGGACCGGGCAAATGGCCTGAGCTGTATTCAGGAATGCTCCTGCGGCGGGAGCCATGGCCAGCCCCAGCATATTTCGGCGAGAGATTTCGAGCATGATGAGGGACTCCGAGCGGAATGGAGGGATGTGTTGAGGATCCGGAGGCGGGGACGATTGTGCCGCGATTGGCGGCACGACCTGCAGGTTTACGATAATGGGCCGGATGCAAAATCACCAGTGAAACGGTGGGGCGGGCCGCGATTGTCCCTTTGAATTCGTGGATGCCGCAGGAAAACGGCCAGGCCGGCGATGGTGAACCCTGTTATACTGTTTTCGACAGACAGGCGGCGGGCCGGCCGTGGTATTGAACTGCTGTTGCACGTCGTTCCGGTCGGCTGCCCGACCGTGTCACTTCTAAAGAGGGCGAAGCTGATGACTCTGTGTTTTGATGCGTCGACGTACGCTGCGGCGAGCGAACTGATTCAGCGTTCTCTTGAAGAAGATCTGGGGACTGTTGGTGACCTCACCAGCCTGGCTACGATCCCGGAAATGCTGCATGCGACGGTGCGGCTGGTTGTCAGGCAGCCCGGTGTCGTGTGTGGGCTGCAGGCCCTGCCGCTGGTCTTTGAGCGACTGTCGGGGCCGGTGTCCTGGGTCACGTATGCGGCTGATGGGGATGTGGTGCGGCCGAGCACGATACTGGCCGAGATCACGGGACCGGTGCGAAGCCTGCTGACGGGTGAAAGAACGGTACTGAATTTCATGACGCACCTGAGCGGGATTGCTACGGGGGCTGCAGAGTTTGTTCGCGAAGTTTCAGGGACGCGAGCCGTCATTCTGGACACGCGAAAAACACTGCCGGGATACCGTCGATTGCAGAAGTATGCGGTGCGTTGTGGTGGTGGCGTGAATCATCGCATGGGGCTGTATGATGGACTGCTGATCAAGGACAATCACCTCGCAGCGCGGGGGGATGCGGGGTGTGCGGCTGCTGTTGCCGAGGCGCGTCGTTTTCTGGCAGCGCGGGGACTGCAGATACCGATTGAGATTGAGGTGGACACAATCGAACAGTTGCAGGATGCATTGCGCGAGTTGCCGGACATTGTGTTGCTCGACAATATGACATCGGAACAGCTGCGGGCGTGTGTCGCGCTGCGTGATCAGGTCGCTCAGGGAACACTGCTGGAAGCGTCCGGAGGTATAACGTTGCAGACGGTGCGGGCCATTGCGGAATCCGGTGTCGATCGAATCAGCATCGGCAGCCTCACACATTCAGCAAAAGCGCTGGATCTGGCCTTTGACTGGCCATGGTAGTGGTTTGACAGCCGGCATGTCAGATGTCCGAAGCTGCAGCAGCGTGGGGGCTCGGGGTGACAGGAGCCATCAGGCGGCAGAATCCTGCCGATGGCGGGCGATGGTGCGGTCCATCGCACAAACAGTTCGTTCTGCCAGATCGTTCCGCGTTTGAATCATTGCCCGCCGCGACGGCGAGGCGTGCTGAGACACAGCGAAGTGGCACAGTGACCGAGGCGTGCGGGCTTGAAATGAGTCTACCGGATGCAGAACAGCCCGGTGCTTTGGGGCACCGGGCTGTTCTGAGGTACGATTGGCACGCAACTCAATTCCGGGTGTGAGTGCGGCGATCATTCGCAGGCAACGTGATATTGGTCTGCGTCACCGAATTTTACAGCTTGCCGCTTTTCATCAGCTTGCTGGCGTTTCCGGCCTGACCGAAGGAGATCATGCGGGACTTGCAGACCAGCTTCATGGCTTCGCGGGCGGGCTTGAGGTAATCGCGGGGGTCGAATTTTTCCGGGTTTTCCAGCAGAATTTTGCGGATGGCCCCAGTCATCGCCATGCGACAATCGGTGTCGACATTGATCTTGCGAACGCCGAACTGGATGCCGCGTTGAATTTCTTCAACAGGGACGCCGAAGGTCTGCTTCATCCGGCCGCCGAACTGGTTGATGATGTCCTGGAGTTCCTGCGGTACCGAGGAACTGCCGTGCATCACGAGGTGCGTGTTGGGCAGCTTCTTGTGGATTTCTTCGATGCGCTTCATGGCCAGAACTTCGCCGTCCGGCTTCTTGTCGAACTTATAGGCTCCGTGGCTGGTGCCGATGGCAACGGCCAGTGCATCGCAGCCGGTTTCAGCGACGAAACGTGCGGCTTCGTCGGGATCGGTGAGCAGCTGATCGTGAGACAGGTGTCCGGAGGCACCGTGGCCATCTTCAGCTTCGCCTTCACCGGTGTCCAGGCGTCCGAGACAGCCCAGTTCGCCTTCGACAGACACATTGAACATGTGTGCGACTTTGACGACTTCCGCCGTCACTTTGACATTGTACTCGAAGTCAGCGGGTGTTTTGCCGTCTTCTTTCAGCGAGCCGTCCATCATGACGGACGTGAAACCGTACTTAATGGCACTCATGCAGGTCGCCGGGCTGTTGCCGTGATCCTGGTGCATGACGATCGGAATTTCCGGGTACAGTTCTGACGCGGCGAGCATCAGGTGTCGCAGGTAATTGTCCTGGGAGTAAGATCGGGCGCCGCGGGATGCCTGCACGATGACCGGGGAATCGGTCTCGCGGGCAGCCTCCATGATTGACTGAATCTGCTCCATATTGTTGACATTGAACGCCGCGACACCGTAGTTGTTCTCGGCCGCATGGTCCAGAACAACACGAAGGGGAACAAGGGGCATGTGCAAACTCCTGCGCGAAACATCTTGGTCCGCGCGAAAGGGAACCTGAGACAAGTGAATGTGTGTGCTGGTGGGCCTCGAATCTGAAACCCGCTCACGAATCCGTAGGGTAGCGGGATTTCTACGGCTTCGCAACATGCCCCGGCTGATGTGGCAGGACGCTGCTCAGAATTCAGGAGAATTTCGAGGAGAATTTCGGGAGGAGAATTTCCGGGAATTTTGGGGCCATCCATCTGTCGGCAATATGTGTAAATTGTTTGTTAACTGAAACGGGGCCATCCATCTGTCAGTCATATTCGTAACTTGTTTTCAGCGTTGGATTTGTGTGCTGTTTTTCTGCCAAAAGAGTCGTTTTTCGGAGCTGCTTTTGAC
>CAIYBH010000128.1 GCA_903924405.1 uncultured Planctomycetaceae bacterium
AATTTCGTTCCCACCACCGAATTTCCCTCGAATTGGTTCGCCTGCTGCACGACGATAGTCAATTTGCAGCAGTCATTCCACAACGCTGATCCACGTGTTCGCTGGTGTCATCACTCGTCGACAAAGTCGTGTTGAACCGGCAATTCGATCAGTACGACTCAATCCCCCCGAAAAGACTCCTACCCTGTGTGCCGATTATGCTGAGAATTCTGGGTGCATCGCATCGCTACTGAAACACAGAAGGGGACATTCTACTTTTCCCGTTTCCTTGTCGGGAAAGTCGTCGAAGAAATGGTTCAGGACGAGTTCCTACGGACGTTTTTGCCTGCCAGTCATGATCACCAGAGAGAGAGAGCCGAGAGTCGGGGTGTGCAGCAGGTCCCGCAATTCATTTCTGTCGGACCTTCGTTGACAAAGTGAGTCCACGGAGTCGGTCGCAGGATTTGTTTGCCGCATTGAGAGCATTGATCGATCCCGTTGCGACACAGAGTGCCTCTCAGATTTATCGAGGTACTCAGGGTGGTCACTGCGCTGGAGCATATTGATCTGACATGCAGTTTCGCCACGGGTACCGCAGTTGCGTCTGCGGGGACTGTTCCGACGTGATGTGCCACGTCAGAAATCGCGTCCGACGGACGCGTGGGCTCCGACACTCGTGTAAAGTAGAATGTCCCCTTTTGCGATTTGGCAGCGGTGGCATCACAGTTCGATTCCCGATAGACTGAAAACAGAGGAGTCGTCACGTGACTTTGTTCCGGAGATATTCATGCGTTTCGCTGCAGTTATCTGCCTGTGCTTCGCCACTTTGACTGGTTCTGCCAGTGCCCAGCAAAAGCTGGTCGACCTGCCGTATCGGGATCATGGTCATGAAAGACATGTTCTGGATATCTATGTGCCCCTCGAGAAATCCACGACCCCGCGACCGATCATCTTCTGGATTCATGGAGGTGGCTGGCAGGCAGGTGATAAGAGCGATGTGGGCCTGAAACCTATGGTGGCAGCGGAAAAGGGGCTGCTGTTTGTCTCCACCAACTACCGGCTGCTGCCGGACGTCTCGATGGAAGAACTCATCGATGATGTCGCCGCGGCGCTTGGCTGGGTGCGTCGCAACATCGCCGCCCACGGTGGTGACCCTGAACGCATTGTTGTGGGTGGTCACTCCGCCGGCGCCCAGCTGGCGGCAATTCTCTGCACGGACGAACGCTGGCTGGCGAAATACGACGTCCCGATGAAATCGTTAAAAGGCTGCATTCCGGTGGACGGCGACACCTATGACATTCCCAGAATCATCGCCACCGCTGAACATCGCCAGATGCTCTACGGGGGAAAAATGTTCAGCTTCGGACATCGCCAGAAGTTCGGCAATGACCCCGAAAAACATGTCAACTTCTCTGCTGTCACTCACGTTTCGAAAGGCAAGTCCATTCCGCCGTTCCTGTTGTTGTATTTTTCCGGCAACCCCGACACCTATGCTCAGGCCCACCGTATGTCTGCTGCTCTCGAAGCCGCCGGAATACCGGCAAAGGCGTTCGGCAAAGGCAATACCAACCATAGTCAGTTGAACGATGACCTTGGCAAATCCGA
This sequence comes from uncultured Planctomycetaceae bacterium, assembly GCA_903924405.1. Taxonomy (GTDB): domain Bacteria; phylum Planctomycetota; class Planctomycetia; order Planctomycetales; family Planctomycetaceae; genus SXXK01. Next base: position 1,585 of record CAIYBH010000128.1, read on the forward strand.
TGACCCCGCCACGGTTGAGTATCTGAGTTTTCTTGATCGCGTGCTGAATTAGCGATCGTCATCTCCGGAGTTCCTGCCAGTTCTGGTTGCTGTGCCAGTCTCAATCCCGGCTCGACGTTTCTCACGCAGGTCACCGATGTCGGACGAATCAGAATCAGTTCAGGAGATCCTGCATCAGTCTCTTTCCAGCCTGTTCACGAATACCGCCACGGAAACGCTGACCAGTCTCTGCCGGCATGTCGAAGTAAGACGACTGCAGGCGGGCGAGATTCTTATGTCAGAATGGGATTCCGCCACTGAGGTTCTCGTACTGCTCAGCGGACGCTGCGGGATTTACAGCCAGGACACTGAACACAAACTTCGGCTGATAGAAACTATTGAGCAGATCGGCGAAATGATCGGCGCTCAGGCGTTTCTCGAGGGCCACCAGTTCATGAGCACTTCCGCTGTCGTGCTCGCCCCCGCAGAGGTTGCAGTGCTCCCTGGCGCATCGTTCCGGGAGCTGCTGGCCGCTGACGAAATCGCAGCCCGACGACTGACAGCGAGGGCAGCCCCGTTGATCATTAACAGGCTGGGGGTTCTTGCGCAGTACGCACTCGGCAAGCTGGGCGTCCTCGTGGACGAACCGGACCAGCAGTCGGGGTCGCCGGCGATTCCTCAGGGAACGTTGCGACAATATGCTGCTGGTACGGTCATCTACCGCCCCGGTGATCCGGCTGATTGCGCCTGGTTCCTCGTGGCAGGTGAAGTGGCCCTGTCCCAGCCTGGTAGTCTGCAGCCCTCTGAGACGATTCGGGCTGGCTTGTTGTTTGGTGATGCGGATGTCCTTGCCTGTACACCCCGGCGCGAACAGGCCATGGCCCTGACGACGGTGGAATTGCTCAGCTTCGATGCCCGTCGCCTCGCCAACTGCCAGCAGCAGGGCGGACGTGTCAGCACGATCCTTACGGCACTCGCTTCGGCGCATAAGTTACCGCAGTTGGGGACGGTCTATCGCTATCTGGCTCAGGTGGATTATCAGCCTTGTCTGATCAGTGACTACACGAAACCCACCGGACAGCGTATCCGAGTTCGCTATTTTGCCCACCTGCCGCAGTTGGATGCGGCTCGACTGGATGTCTCCAGTGGCACCCTCACGATCGCTTCGCCCAATCGTGAAAGATTGCTTGTTCTTACGCCTGCAGGCCTTGTGACCGGACTGACAGTTCATGGCGAGTGGAAGCAGTTGCCGGATGCCATGTCGCTCATACTCCGTGGTGGTGTACTGGCCGATTGGCAGCAGAAAGCCTTTCAAAACAGCGGCGAACTGCTGCTTGAAAACGCCGCATCCAGAACACCCGCCGGAGCTGAGATCATATGTGCCTGCACGAATGCTACCACCAGCATGCTGCGTGCCGCATCACGCACTGCGTCCTGCATTGATGACCTGACTCGCGCGACGGGGGCTGGCGGCATCTGCGGGGGCTGTCGCGCCAGACTTCCCATGTTTCTTGGCCTGCTGGAAGTGTCCCTCTGCCGACTGCATCGCACTCCCCTTGTACCCGGGGTCATCGGGGTGTCGCTGGAGGCCATCGACAAAGCGCCACTGCCGATCGCACGACCTGGTCAATTCATTCGTGTTGAAGGTCTGATTGACGGAACATGGATCGGTCGACCATATACCGTGATAGAATCTGCCCCAGCCTCGTTTCAGTTGGGAGTCAAGCTTGAAGAAAACGGATTTTTCTCCAATTGGCTGAACACAGTCCCCGAAGGCACACTTGTCCGAGTCCTTCCGCCACAGGGTGATGTCTGTCCCGCTCCCGATGACCCGAGGCCATTGCTCTACGTCGTTGCAGGAATAGGCGTTACGCCGGCGATTGCTGCAGTGCGGAAGCTGGCCAGCAGTCGCTCTGTTCACGTGCTTTACAGCTACCGTTCTGCCTCAACCGCCGCCTATCTGAATGAACTGCGGGCAGCGTCTGCAGCCGGCCGTGTCCAACTGCAGCAGCACTGCACGGCCGAATCGGGGCGACTGGATGCTGATACCCTTCTTCGCTGTGTTGAAGCACTTGACTCAGCCGAGGTGGTTGTTTGCGGGCCGGGAGATTTTAACCGCACGGTCCTTTCTCTGCTCGCCGGTATGCCCGGACTCACACTCAAAGCCGATAGTTTTGACCACTCACAGCGTGGTGAAGGAAACATACTGCAGCCCGGGGGCTGGCGACGCAGAGACTTCAAGCCCAGCTACCCTGCCGGACCTCCCATTCCACGCGGTTCAAGGTTGCCGGATGTCGAACAGGCTGAACAATTCCTGAAGGAATTCGATGCCGAATGCCCGGGACGCTGTCAGCTTTCGGAACGTATCGGGCAGGCAAAGGATCAACTGGCCCGAACCGGTGTCTGGAATATGACGACAGAAGAGCTGGGATTTGCTGCCCGAATCGCATGGAGAAATGCAGAACGTTGCGTCGGACGACTCTACTGGAAAGGCCTGCACCTCCGCGACTGCCGTCATCTCGCCGACCCGGAACAGATTGCTGAAGCCATGTTCGAACACCTGCGGTTTGCATGGAACGGTGGTGACCTGCGACCGGCCATTTCCGTGTTTTCACCAGGCACCCGAGATGTTCCCGGACCACGCATCTGGAACCCTCAGCTACTGCGTTATGCCGGATACCGGCTGCGATCCGGAAAACAGATTGGTGATCCCGCCCAAAACGCGGTCACTGAAAAAATAATTCAGCTGGGGTGGGAACCTGCTGGCACCGATTTCGATCTGTTGCCGCTGGTCATTCAGACCGCCGAACACGGACCGAAAATGTTCGAGTTGCCCTCAGATTGCCGTCCAGAGGTCCGCTTGTCACACCCGCAACACCATTGGCTGCAGGAACGAGGCCTTAAGTGGTATGCAATCCCCGCTGTTTCTGATATGGCTCTGGATGCCGGCGGCATCATGTATCGACTGATCCCCTTCAATGGCTGGTACCTCAATACCGAAATCGCCGCTCGAAATCTGACCGATACAAACCGTTATAATCTGCTTCCGGAAATGGCCGAGCGTATGGGGCTGGATCTCTCCAGCGAACGCACACTGTGGCGTGATCGAGCTATGCTGATGCTGCACGAAGCTGTGTTGCACTCCTTCGACAGTGCTGGAGTCAGAATCTCTGATCACCACAGTGTTTGTCACGAGTTTCTCGAATTCTGTCGCAACGAACAGTCTGCCGGACGTGAACCGGTCGGCAAATGGATGTGGCTGGTCCCGCCGTTTTCCTCATCGGCCACTGTCCTCTACCAGGAACCTTTTCGCGACCGCGCATTCAAACCTGCCTACTGCCCGCAAAAACCAGTCTGGTAAACGCCGACGCTATTGCAATCCCCTTACCAACGGATGGTCGCGGGACTCGCTTCCCGTAAGTGTCATGCACGGGGCGATCACCTCAGGATCAGACATGCGAGATCAAAGTTGCGGACATTCGTAGTGCATTGTCGCTCGTGATCTCGCCCCTGTTTTATGTGTCATTCCTGTGGTGGCTGTGGCGCGCTCTGCAGGTGCGCTCTGCAGACGATTCTGCTGTCTGACTGCAGTACGATGCGAGTCGTCAGGCGATCGAGCCATGATATCAGTGCGATACATGGACTTTGATATGGTCGGCCGACGGTCTATGAGCTGACTCCGATCCGAGGACGATCCTCGCATGCATCTCCTTATTCACAACCTCGATGATTGACTTCCCGTGTCTGCATCCAGTGGTTCAGAGTCAATAATCCAGATGAAGCGAGCTATGGCATTCACATGGCTGACGTTGTGGGACGATTCCGGAATGACCGTCCGGTCCTTTTGGCAGGTCGTTGCCGAAGTTGCCAGGCACAGTCTACCGGGGGTGACCGACAGCAGCACAACCGGCTATCACCGCTAAAGCAGCGGCCGGCGCGGACGGAGATGAAACACAGATTGCAGCGCGTTACTCGGACAGAGGTCGTGAGGTGTACGTTGGAAAATGTGCACATGACGTTGGCGGGATTCCGCGTTTCTGGTGATCTGTGTGGGATCGCTGTGCGCGCGGAGTGAATCTGGTCGGCAGCATGGAACACAGAGGAATCAGGAGTTCGTAGGGATGTTGAAGAAATTCATGGCCGGGGCCGTTGTTTTAAGTCTCACCGGGGGCGCGATTGCTTTTCAGGTACCTCCTGCAGGAAAGCTGATCCGCGGGACTCGTGGTGCAGATACTCTGTATGCGCATGCAATCTCCGGAGAACCTGAAATCGCACAGGATTATGAAGCCGCCGGAACAGGTGCCACCGGCCCGAATGGCGAGACGCTGCGTGCTGACGACCCGAATGATCCCGTTCAGGCTGCGACTCGCACATACTTCGCCGGGCAGACCTACGACGATCACCTGAAAACGATGATTGGCGGTCAGGGGGCCGATAAATTCATCATTAAAACCTACATTTCCGGGAAACCGGCCATTGTCGCCAGACACGTGAACGCCGATGGCACCATCAACTGGGGCGGCGTTGCTGGTGAGAATCAGAATGTGCATGACCACTGGACGGAATTTATCGGCTATGTGCAGATCAACGACTTCAGCCGTCAGCAGGGCGATACTCTCCAGGTCCGCGGGCACACTGTTGCACTGCGATCACTGGAAGTCATCGCCGGCGACACACTGATCGTCGTACAGTCCCAGCAGGGCAACGGTGGCGGAGCTCATGATGAAGACATTCTCGGTTTCATTGTCGTGAAGGGAGTCGCGCTGACGGCTGCCGATATTCAGTTCGTTGGCACGAATGATGGCATCGCCAAAACATGGACGGACTTTCAGAACCTGGTCGCCTACTACGACCTGCTGGCGGACTCGCTGCCGGCTGGTGAACTGATCGTTCGCCGCCGCGGCAATAGTGTTCCGATGTTCCCCTATCCGTTTGCTGACCAGACAACTGGTCATGCCTGCGGCTGCGGAAATGCTGTCTGCAACACCACGCCTTAATCTCAGGGTCAACCGCAGCAGTCGCCGTGGTGGATGCTCTGTCACTCCGCCACGGCCTTTTTATAATCACCTATCCGCCAATATGTGGTGGCCGTCGCTGAGTCATGACTCAGCAGCCGAGCGTCGTCCACCTCCCAACACACGCGTCTTTGGTGATGGGGACACACTCAGATTCAAAAACTCCGGACGCAATGTTGAATCCACGCCATTGATATACGCACCTGAGTTCGAGCTGGAACTGACCACGGTTCGCTGGTCACAACTCACGGGCTGATGAGCTCAGAGAATTCCGGAAGAAGCAAGCCCCATTCCTGCGCCAGGGTGCGAGAGATTCGGCATGATTTGGCTGATCCGTCAATGTCATGCGCTCGCTGTTTGCGATGGGCTCGCCATGCAGATTCTGAATTGGCCTGCCCGGCCTGCTTCAGGTGATGACGCCATTGTGTCGGGCTTCGAAAATCTGACCAGGTGAGACCATTGCTCTCGCCCTTAACTGCACTGGTTTCGTGGTGACTCTGCGAGGCACTCGGCAAGTTGGTACGGCTTTCCAGATGGCTCAGGACAGTCTGCTGGAATCGGGCCCATGCCGCGTTGTTTAAGGCAGGATCTGCAGCGTACAGCTGTTCGGACTCGGTGTCTGACAATTGAGCCTTGCGAGCTGCTCGGTCAAGTTCGAATTCCACGAACTGGCAGTATTCCGCCAAAGCCACACGCTCCACTTCCGACAATTCCTGTTCCGATACGGTCATCCATGTCTGCAGTCGCGTCAGCGCATGTTGCAGCCGCATGACGTCAGCGACGGTGAGTGGTTTCTGGTTGATCTGCTTCAGCGACTGGCAGTCCTGCAGCAATTCTTCAATGAAGGTGTTTCCGTCGACACAGCGCGCCAGGCAGGCGTTCAGAAACAACAAAGTGCGACCGGCTCGAGTGGGTGGGGCGGTGCCCAGTGCCATGCCCAGCTTATTGAACTCGCGCATCCCGGAGACCAGTCTTCGATGCAGATCGCGGTCGGCCTGCTGAGTCCAGTTGCGAACGTGCTGAGTGGCCAGTTCGGGTTGTGAAGCGAGGCGTTTGATGAACTCGCGAGAGTCCGCAGCCATTGCGCGCGTGCGCAGCAGTATGTTTGGTTCGGTGGAGAATTGTTCGTTCACAGCTTGCTGCATGGATTCGAGATTTGTGAGGTGTCGGTCCACCCAGTCCTCGGGCAATCCGTTTGGTTCCGGGTCGGAGGCCCACGAGGCCAGTTCCCGCAGAAATTCAGCCATAGAAAATGCCGCGGTGCGTTGAACGAACAAGCGTTGAGTGATGTTCATCGTGACAGCTTCCGTATTGAAAAGTTCTGATTCCGTTGACACAGCACGTGGGGACTCTGGTACATTTATGTCGATAGCGGTGCAGGGGTATGTTGAATATGTCCCATGGTATTTGGTTTGCGACAGATTTTTTCCGGGGATTCTGAGGATTCTGGTGCCCAGACGTGTCCAATGGGCGGACTCAGCTGATGAAAAGCGTGTCCAGCGGCGTTGGCGATGGTTGCGGGCGGTTTGTTCTTCCGCATGGGTATCGCACAGTTGCGATGGTCTGCAGCTTCAATATCCCGTTTCATGGCGGGCGGCAATCGAGCGGTCAAATCCCGGTTTTCAGATGAATCCACCTGGGTTGGGAGTATACTGGCGGCTGTCTTCGAGCCGCGCCGTCACTATTTCAGACAGAAACCAGCCGTGATGAATCAACCTGAAACGCTGAAATCCAACTCTGGTTCATCACGTGGCAAGCGCTGGCTGTTTCGAATTGGACTGCTGGCAATCGTGCTGATTTCCTGTGAGCTGATTGCCGGCATGTTTCTGAGGATGGTGCTGCCGCAGGGAGACCTGAATGTCCTGAAGGAGGCTCAGCAGTCGGTTGCGACAGGTGCACTTTCCAGTGACGGAGCCTCCGAGGCGATTCATCCGTATCTGGGTTGGGTCCATAATCCGCAGCTGAGTGTTCCGGACCAGGTGGGTGGTCGGGACATCCAGACGAATTCGCTTGGATTTCGGGACAACGCCCCTTCGGTCGTTAAAAAATCTCCGGACCAGTTCATTGTGGGGATCACCGGAGGATCCGTCGCGTGGCGGTTTTCCTGGGAAGCGGAGCAACTGCTGACAAGCCAGCTTCAGGCCCTGCCGGCGATCCAGGGACGGACCATTCGTTACGTGCGACTGGCCATGCCGGGGTATAAGCAGCCGCAGCAGTTGATGTCGCTGAACTATGTGATGGCACTGGGCGGCGAGTTTGATGCGGTGCTGAATCTTGACGGATTCAACGACGGTGTGCTCAGTGTGATGGAAAATGGGCATCAGCGAACAGCGATTGACTACCCCCGATCCTGGCATGCCCGCGCTCTGGTGATGACCGATCCACGTGTCTCTGCCCAGGCGTGGCAGTTGCTGCAGTCGCGGGCTGAGCGTCAGCAGCGGGCGACGGATGCACTGAATTCGCCACTGAATGTTTCGAATCTGTATCAGGCGATCTGGTATCTGCGTGACGAGTTTGCACGAAATTCGCAGATGGATCTTGGTCTGGAAGTCAGTCTGGCGAACGACACCAGTTTTGTTCATCGCGGACCTGAGTCACCAGTACGATCTGATGCCGAATTGGTAACGGAAGCTGCAGCATTGTGGGCTCGTTGTTCGTCGCAGATGCACGACCTGTGCACAGCGCGAGGCATTCTGTACCTGCATGTGCTGCAACCCAACCAGTATGTTGCGGGTTCCAAACCGCTCAGTGATTACGAGAAGGAATTCTGCTTTGCCGGGCACCAGCCATTAGCAATTGTGGCGGAGCAGGTGTTCCCGATGCTTGTCCAGCAGGGCGCTGAATTGCAGAAGAAAGGGGTCGCTTTCAGTGATCAGACGATGGTGTTTTCGGAAGTGAAGGACACCCTGTATGTTGACCCGTGGTGTCATTTTAATCAGCGTGGCAATGAGTTGCTGGCCGGTCAGATTTCACAGGAATTTGGTCGTCTGCTGACCACGTCGTCAAATCCATGACTTCCGTTGACGTCGCCTTGGGTGGTCCTTGTGCAGAAGTATTTCAACGAGAGTCGTGCTTCCGGGCAGTGGGGTCAGATCAGTACGTTCGATCGCAGATCCAGTGACATCTGCTGGCTTGACGGTTACAACGCCGGCCGTCGAGCCGGATGAATCTGAACAGGGTGTTCTGAACCGCAGCCACCGGCTGTGGGCAGAAGTTTTCCGGGGCTGCAGAGTCCGGATGGGTTGAAGACCCGTCGCACATCGGCCATGACTTCAAGGTCCTGCGGGCTGAACAACCGCGACATGAAGCTGATTTTTTCCACACCGATGCCGTGTTCACCGGTCACGCTGCCTCCCAGATCGATGCAGCGATTCAGGATGTCTTCACTGGCCAGCATCACGCGCTGAATCTGTTCCTGATCACGTTCGTCAAAGAGCAGGATCGGATGAATATTGCCATCGCCGGCGTGAAACACATTGACGATGCGGATGTTGTACTTTTGTTCGGTCTGCTGAATGAATTCAAGGATTTCGGGAAGTCGGGTGCGCGGCACGACGCCGTCCTGGGTACAGCAGCTGGGGGCCAGTCTGCCGATGGCTCCAAAGGCCTGCTTACGACATTTCCAGAGAAACGCGCGTTCTTCTTCGGAACGCGACCGCTTGACTTCGCGGGCACCCATCTGCATGCACAGGTCGATGATGGTGGTTGCTTCCTGTTCAACCACGCAATCGAGTCCATCGACTTCAATGAGCAGAACAGCACCGGCATCGAGCGGAAAACCAAATTGGAAGGCCTCCTCGAGGGCACCGATGATCCCCTGATCCATCATTTCGAGTGCTGCAGGAACAATGCCGGCGCCGATGATGCGACTGATGGCCTGGGTGGCGTCGCCGACGGTATTGAAGATGGCCAGCATGGTTCTGCAGGCCGCCGGGTCGCGTGTGATGCGCACCCAGACGCGCGTGACCACGCCGAAGGTGCCTTCACTGCCGACAAACAGACCGGTCAGATCGGGGGCGTTGCCGCGGCCACAGGGGCCACCGAGTCGCACCAGTTCACCTTCCGGCGTGACAAATTCGACACCGAGAACGTGGTTGACCGTGACGCCATACTTCAGCGTGTGAGGCCCACCGGAGTTTGTTGCGACATTTCCACCGATCGTACAGGCGCCCTGGCTGCTGGGATCGGGGGCGTAGTGAAATCCGGAGCCTGCCAGGGCCTTTGTCAGCCGAACGTTGACGCAGCCGGGTTCCACAACCGCATATCGGTCACGCAGATTGATTTCCAGAATGCGATTCATTTTGGTGAGTGCGATCATCACACCACCACCGACCGGCAGGCAACCACCAGCGAGGCTGGTTCCTGCGCCGCGGGCCACGAACGGGATGCCGAATCGTTGACATTCCCGGACGATGCGTGCGATTTCTTCGGCGGTGACAGGAAACACCACCACATCCGGGGCATTCTTTTCGATGACGTAGCCGTCACATTCGTAGACCAGCAATTCGTCTGCGGCTTCAAGCAGGCGCTCGGTTCCTACGATGTCCCGCAGACGCTGCACAAACTGAGGAGTGATCTGCGAAAACGATGTTGAGCTGTGGTCTGCACGGGTGATCATAATCGACGACTCCTTGCCGGGCATGGCGGGGCAGAAAAAGGGGCCGGGAACCAGGTGGGCCTTAGAAAAGGGGTCAGGAACCAATAGTGCGGAGCACCCTCCGGGCCATTTGGCTATTGGTTCCTGACCCTTTTTCTGCCGCATATCGTATCTCAGCGGAACATTTTTCTGAACTGATTGTTGGCTGGAAGGCCGGAAATCCCGGTTTCTGTGATGGACTTGCCGCCGAATTGTCAAAAAACGCCGTGTTTTCGAGGGTAGATTCGTCTTGAGTCAAAACGGTGAATTGTGCGATCCTCCACCACCCTGCATTCTGCGGGGACCTGCCCAACGTCCCGACGGTCATGGCCTGGGGTTGTTGGTCCTGGACTCACCTGTCTGAATCCCTTCTCCGAAAACCGAAGCGACCTGGCGCTGGTCGGACGCTTCTGTGACTGAGCCCGAGTATGCCGAATTCGCAACGCAGCTACCCGCGAATCCGAAGCATGTTGACGGCCGGCAGCCTGTGCTGCCTGGTGCGGGCTCTGTGTGTACTGGTGTTGATTTCGGCCTTGCCGCTCTCAGCCGGCGCACAGGACTCAATTTCCGCACCGGAAACCGAACCTGCAGAGGATGCGGAGGCCGGGGCAGGCCAGGTCGTCGTGGATGTGCGGGTTGAGGGAAATGAAACCATTCCGGAAGCCGTCATTCTGCAGAAGCTCCAGGCTCAGCCCCACCGAGCGGTTTCTGAACGGATGCTTCGTGAAGACAAACGTTCACTGCTGAATACCCGCTGGTTTTTTGAGGTCCGTGAGCGGATTGATGAGACGCCGGACGGTCTGGTGCTGGTTTTTGAGGTCCGCGAACGTCCGATTGTTCAGCGTGTGGAGTTTCGTGGCAACGAGAAAATCAAGCTGAAGCACCTGAAGGCGTGGACGGGGCTGAAGGCGGGAAGTCCGTTCGACTATGTTGCCAATCAGGAGGCGGTGCGGCGGATTGAGCAGGAGTATCGGGACAAGGGCTATTACTTTATTGAAGTCACGCTGGTCAAAGGTGGAAAAGCGGGGGATCGGGAAGTCATCTTTCAGATCAAGGAAGGTCCCAAAGTCCAGGTCAAGGAACGGAACTTTGAAGGCAATAAGTTCTGGAGTGACGGGGACCTGCGGAAGAACCTGATCTCCAAAGAAGCGTTTCTGTTCTGGGGGGGCTTCTACAACCCCGACACAATTCCTTCAGACATTGAAGCGCTGAAAGCCTATTATCGTGGCGTTGGTTACTTCGACGTGGAAGTGACCGGGCAGCCCCGATTTTCCGATGACAAGTCAGACGTCGAGCTGCTGTTTACGATCAAGGAAGGGCGACGATACACAGTTCGGGAAATTCGTTTTGAGGGCAACAGTCTGATCACCACGAATCGGCTGCGAACTGACTCCAAATTGAAGCCCGGCGACAAGTTCAATTCGTATCCCCTGTCAAAGGATGTCCAGCGTATGCTGGGATACTATGGCGACATGGGGCACTATTTTGCATCGGTCAATCCCGTTCCACAGTTTACGGAGCAGGAGGGGATCGTCGATCTGGTGATTGAGATCGATGAGGACCGTCCGCGATTCATTCGGGACATCAACGTGCATTACGATGGTGATGCCCCGCATACGAAGCAAACTGTGGTGCTGGACCGCATTCAGGTGCAGCCTGGCGATCTGGCGGATCCGCGTCGCATTCGTCGCGGAAAGACACGTCTTGCCGGCAGTGGACTCTTTGATCCCGGTCTGACATTTGACGTGGAGCCGGTTGATCCGGAGCAGACCAGTTTTGCATCCCTGGCTCGAACCGTCCGTGGTCAGGAACCGCAGGGGGAGTCCGACGAGTGGACGCAGGATTTTGTGCAGGCCGTTCACACGGTGGCGGACTCATCGCTTCGTGAGACCGAAATTGGCAATTACTCCGCGTTGCTGGGAACGCATGTCGCATCTGTTCGTCGCGACCAGTCTTCTGCTGAGACCGGAGCTGCTACGGATGCGATTTCAACGCCCGACGCGGACCTGTCAGCAGACGTCAGCACTGTGCCGCAGACGGACGTCGTTTCTGTGACGACATCGAAGGCTCCAGTTCGTGACGAATCAGCGCGGGTACCTGTTGAGGGGCGTCAATCCGCCGAACCGACCACAGACAAATCTTCGGGTGCGCAGTCACGGCCAGTGCCTGCTGATCGCACCCGGGCTTTGCCGCCCGGACTATTTTCTGACCAGGTGCCACAGTCGTCGGATGCTGAGTCTCTGACTTCGCCGACAACGGATCAGGACAACGACTGGATGAGCTTCCGTACGGTCGCTCCATCACGACTGTTCAGCCTGGCGGAAGAGGCCCCGGCATTTGTTTCCGGAGATTCAGCAGGTTTGACAGATCAGCCCCTGTTTCGTGCTCAAAGCCCTGAGGGGAATAGTGGTGAAGCGGGGGCTCCGCGTCGTGAAGATTCGATGATCAATGAAAGTCCCTACCGCAACCAGTTCCGTGATATTCCCCCGGGCTGGGTGGACATCAATGTGAATGCGGCTGAGGGACGGACCGGACGTTTGATGTTTGGGGCCGGGATCAACAGCAATGCCGGGGTTGTGGGCAACTTCGTCTGGGACGAATCCAACTTCGACCTGTTCCGACCTCCGACGACATTTGCCGACATTCTGGAAGGCCGGGCGTGGCGTGGTGGTGGTCAGAGGTTTCGCGCGGAGGCCGCTCCGGGAAATCAGGTGAGTCGTTATGCTTTGACCTGGACTGATCCCTACTTTCTGTACTCCGACTACAGTCTTTCGGTCAGCGGCTTCTACTTCAATCGTTACTACCCTGACTGGACTGAAGATCGAGTTGGTGGTCGGGTCTCTGTCGGGCGTCAGTTTACGCCGGAGTGGTCTGGTGCGGTTGCATTGCGTCTGGAAAACGTGGAGATGCGCAATGTGAGGACTCCGGTGCCGACCTTCGTCGATCCCTGGGTTGGTCACAACCTGCTGTCCACCGGACGGATCTCGCTGACTCACGACACACGCGATTCGGCCATGCTGCCCAGCGAAGGCCACTATTTTGATGCGGGATACGAGCAGGCGTTTAACGAGTTCAACTATCCGAAAGTGGATACGGAATTTCGGCAGTACTTCACTGTCCATAGTCGGCCGGACGGCAGTGGTCGGCAGGTGCTGACGCTGGCGGGTGCACTGGGCTGGGCCGGCGATGACACGCCGGTGTTTGAACGGTACTTCGCCGGGGGTTTTCAGTCCTTTCGCGGGTTCCGTTTTCGAGGTGTGACGCCGCGGGATGACACCGGCTTCTCGACCGGGGGGACATTTCAGGCGTTGGGAACAGTGGAATATCGCCTGCCTCTGACGGCCGATGACATGATCGCCATGGTCGTGTTCTCTGACTTTGGTTCTGTCGACGATGAAGTGTCGATGCAGGCCTTTCGAGCGACGGCGGGCTTTGGTGCGCGGGTGACGATCCCCGCGATGGGACCAGTGCCTCTGGCGTTTGACTTTGCGTTCCCGATTGCGTCGGAAGACTTCGACCGCGAGCAGATCTTCAGCTTTTATGTCGGCGTGAACCGCTGAGCGAACGGCCGCGGCATCGTGGTGGGATGCGGCTCAGGTGGAACTTCGCCCTCCTAGTCCCGAATTGGTTTGCGGTGGGATGAGTGCTCCTGCCGAACCGCGGGAAACAATCGGCTCAGGTGGAACTTCGCCCTCCCAGTTCCGAATTGGTTTGCGTGGGGTGAGTGCTTCTGCCGAGTCGCGGGAAACAATCGGCTCAGGTGGAACTTCGCCCTCCCAGTTCCAAATTGGTTTGCGTGGGGTGAGTGCTTCTGCGGAACCGCGGGAAGCAACGCGGCTCAGGGGGAACTTTGCGTGCCCAGTCCCGAATTGGTTTGCGGTGGGATGAGTGCTTCTGCCGAACCGCAGGAAACGACCGGCTCAGGTGGAACTTCGCCCTCCCGGTTCCGAATTGGTTTGCGGTTGGATGAGTGCTCCTGCCGAACCGCAGGAAACGACCGGCTCAAGTGGAACTTCGCCCTCCCAGTTCCGAGTTGTTTTGCGGGAGGGCGAGTGCTCCTGCCGAGCCGCAGGAAACTCAGGGCCAAAAGTATCCTGCGCAGAAATTACCGAGGTGTGGACTGGTTGAGCAGCCAGACGAACAACCCCTTTGCAAGGTGCATGCGGTTTTCGGCCTGAGCAAACACGACGCTTTGCGGACCGTCCATGACGTCATCTGTGACTTCAAGGCCACGTTTTGCCGGAAGGTCGTGCATGAAGATCGCAGACGGTGGTGCGGCCGCCATGAGTTCTGAGTTGACCTGAAACGCAGCGAATGCGGCTTTGCGTCGCTCGGCGTCGTCTTCCTGCCCCATACTGGCCCAGACGTCCGTGTACACAATGTCGGCGTGGCGTACGGCCTGGAAGGGATTGTTGCAGACGGTGACGTTGTGGTTGGGATAACGTGAGTTCAGAAGTGCGAGGAAGTCCGGGGTGAATTCGAACCCCTGAGGCGCAGCGAGCGTCATATGCATGCCAGTCATGGCCGTTGCAATGGCGAGTGACATGGAGACATTGTTTCCATCACCCACGAAGACGAGATGACGCCCCTGAAGATCGCCGAGCGTTTCGCGGATGGTCAGCAGGTCGGTCATTGCCTGGCAGGGATGACGTTCGTCGGACAGGCCATTGATGACGGGGCAGGTAGCATGCCTTGCGACATCTTCGATGAGTTTCTGTGAGAACGTGCGCATGGTGATCAGATCACTGAACGAACTGACGACTTTTGCAACGTCGGAGAGACTTTCGCGACCGTTCAGCCCTGCTTCTGCCGTAGTGAGAAAAATGCCGGAACCACCCAGATGAATCATGGCGGCTTCGAAGCTGTTGCGGGTGCGCAGTGATGGTTTTTCGAAGAGTTGCACGAGCACGCGACCGGGGAACAGCTGAGGTCGTTCTCCGCGTTTCAGCAGCGTTTTCAGCTCTGCAGCTTTGTCCAGAACGGCAAGCAGGTCGAGAGGAGTTAAGTCGAGAAGTGAAGTCAGATGCTTCATGATCGAAGATCACCGGGACGGGAGTTGCGACGGGGCAACGACCGAAAACAAGGAGACCGAGCCTGTGTTGCGGACATCGCCCAGTTGCAGAATGCCGCAAAAGGTCAATCCTGGCAGGTTGACAGCGTTCCGTTAAGCGAAAAAGCGGAATTTCATAAAGTGTTTACATCACACAATCCGGTTCTGGCGGATCGACCCGGCCCGGCCGAGTGTGCCGATCGAAGCGGGTGTCAGGGTTTTCGGATGAAGTGATCGGCGTAGGAGCGGATCTCGTGCCCGTTCAGGACGTGAAAAATCCTGAGTTTTTCGATGGTTTCTGCACCAAAACGTGCCAGAGGAACGTGGACGAGTTTTTTTCGGTATCGGGATGCGAGTCTTCTCCAGCCGGCACCCGGCGGGGAATGGCTCATAATTGCCACATGTTTTTCGCGTGAATAGTGCAGGCCGGCGGCGAGCAGGCGTTCTTCCAGAGTGTCGGCGAAATCAAAGCGAGGATCTCTCCAGATGTCCGGGACGGGGCGAGGCGGAAAGAGGAACATGGCGCCGCCGTAGCGTGCGACGGCGATTCCAGGGCCCACCATTTCTTCGGTGAAATTTGTGGCGAACAGCGAGAGCGTGGATTCGTCCTGGTGTTCTGCATGCCAGGTGATTCGCCATGGGTAGTTACGAGGGTCTGCGGGGCTGTCGAAGAGCATGACCACGCAGTCAATTTTGCCTCGCGCCGGTGGGAAGACGCGGACGTAGAGTTCTCCGGTGTGCCAGTTTCGCAGGGTTTCTCTGATATCCAGTCCGTCTTTCATGCTGGCAGAGAACTTTTCGGTTTTTGCGAGATCGTTGCCGATGAGATCCAGCGCGACGTCGCGGATATGCGTCCTGAAACGTTCGATGGCGACATCTTCCGGTGGCCAGCTGCATTGGCCGTGTGGATCCCAGGATTTTTGCCAGCGGTAGACCGTGCGGGGATCAGGTCGGGTGTTCAGCTGGCAGGTTCTCCAGACGACTGGCGGGCCGGGCAGGCGACTGAGCGGCAGCAGTTCGGTACCGTCCGGCAGGCTGGCTCGATCAATCCCGAATCGTATTCGCGGCATGGATTCCGATGGTGTCGAGGGATATTCGCGAGCCGTTTCAGCCACGTGGACTGCGTACTGATCCCCGGCAGTTTGTTTTGCAGCGATGATCAGCGTGTAGAGATCCGGGGTGAATCGTCGTTCAATGAGCGAAAGATTGCGAATGTAACGCAGGCAGCGGGACAGCAGACTGGGAGTAATTCGCCGAGCCCGGGTTCCGAATTCCTGGCGGTAGCGATCGCGAGCATGAACCAGCAGTGACTTTATGCCGTCGATCGACAGATTTTCATCGTCATCAAGATCAGCGCGGGCCTGTTCGTAGAGTCCTGTGATGAAGGGGAGTTCTCCCAGGACAAACGTCAGCGTGCGGGGAGCCACTCCATAGGATTCTGTGGGTGTCTGCGACCATTCCGGAGCTTCAGGGCGATCGACGGCCGCATTGAACAGGTCGCGAAGCCAGGGCCAGTCCGGCAGACTGCAGAGACACAGGACGGAGTCGTGATCTGCCGATAAGCGGTGCAGCTCGGCCGCCATCCAGCGCAGGCGGGTCCACTGGTCTGCGTCTGCGGGTGGCGGCAGGGCCGGAAGAATTGCGGCAGCAAATTGTTCCGGAGTGACCCGTTTCAATGCATAGGGATCCGGAAGGATTGTGGACTGGGGGATGTAGTTGTCAGTTTCGATGTCGATAAACGCCCGGGCCATGCGTTCCTGGCGCGCGATGCGGAGCGCAGCGATCACGGGCTGGCAGGGGTCGATCGGCACATAACTGGCGGCTCGGGATTCGCCAGCATACTCCTCTGTCGATTCTGCCACTTCGAGGGCGTCACTGAAGTCCGGTGGCTGGGTATTAAAGGTGGTTACGGGTTGTCGCTGCAGGACCACTGAAACCTGTGGGAGGCATTCCACAGCGGCTTCGACGTCGGCCTGGAAGGAAGGAGGCAGAGGAACCGCAAGGCAGGAGAATTTCTGATTCAGCATCAGCCGACGGACTTCCACGGCACTGTCACCGCTGCCATGGACCACGGGGAAGACCGCGATATTTCGTCCCAGCCGGAAAACATCAGACACGCTGTTCATAACAATTTCTGCAAAAATACGCTAAACTTCAGTCCTGTTCCGACGTGATCGTACGCTGCGGCGGAAGTGAAGGGAAGTGCCGGACCGGCATCACCGATTCGTGTTTCCGATTTGCCGGACGAATTCGGGACTAATCAGTGCCGCGTTGGCTGCCGCCTGGGTTAACGGCAGGGGCTTGAACGCCGTTTTGCTCCGTTCCATGCGGGTGCTGACGGCGTGAACGAGGCCGATTGGCAGAATCCACTGGCAGTTCTGAAACCCGAGGTGCGCGAGTGCCGGACTGAGTCTGCCGGACTGAGTATACGGAACGGGCTGCGGCGGCGGACGAGGTGTCCTGCAGGTACAGGTTCTTTTGACGGGACGTGTGATGAGTGCTTATCGCGAATACCTGGAAACTCTGCGGCGTGCCTTTCCGCAGCCTGTGTCGGATCAGGAACATGATGCCTGGTTTGTGTTTTCGGTTCTGCGTGCGCTGGACCGCGTGGACAGCATGAAATCGCAGTGCCCCGTGCTGGGGGATGCTCGGGAGATTGACTTTTCACTGGCCACACAAAGTGTGGTTGCCGAGGAGATGCGCGCTGTTGAGAGCGTTTCTCGCGAGCTTGTGGATCATCTGAATGGCATGTTCATCTGGGGGCATCCACGGTCTCAGATCAACGTGATTCCGCCGCCCTGTATCCCGGGCATCCTGGGAACGTTGCTGCCCGCAATTTACAATCCGAATATCTGCAGTGAGGAAGCAAGTCGCGGAGTGGCATTTGCCGAGGCTGAGGTCATCAGCATGACGGCGGCTTTAATGGGTTATGACCCCGCGCGTTCCGGTGGTGTGTTCACATTCGGTGGTACGGGAACTCTGCTGTACGCCATCCGCCTGGGAATCGAAAAGGCGATGCCCGGAACTCTGCAGAATGGCCTGGCGGGCGAGATTCCTGTCGTGGTCTGTTCCAGTCAGGGGCATTATGCCAACAAGACCGCCGCGTCGTGGCTGGGGCTGGGGCTTCGCAATGTGATCGCCATCCCGTCGGCACCGGACAATCAGATTCGGCTTTGCCTGCTGGAATCAGAACTGCGTCGTCTGCTGAAAGAAGGACGGAAAATTGCCTGCATTGTGGCGACGATGGGTACGACAGACGCCTTTGGCCTGGACAATCTTGAACAGATTCGTGAGTTGCGTGATCAGCTGGTTCACGAGTTTTCACTGGATTACGTCCCGCACCTGCACGCGGATGCGGTCATCGGCTGGGCGTGGAGTGTGTTTCGGGACTACGACTTCACTCTGAATCCATTGCAGTTTCCAGATCGGACTCTGCGGGCACTGGCCGGAACGAACCATCGGGTGCGGCACCTGAATCTGGCGGACTCCATCGGAGTCGATTACCACAAGACCGGATTTGCTCCCTACATCAGCAGTGCCTTTTTCGTTCGCGATGCGGAAGACCTGCGGTTGATCACGCGGGACCAGTCGACGACTCCGTACCTGTTCCAGTCGGGGCACTACAATCCGGGGCGGTTCACGCTGGAAACCAGCCGTTCCGGAAGCGGTCCGTTGTCGGCGCTGGGCGCGCTGCGACTCATGGGGAAGACCGGGTTACGGACATTGCTGGGGCACCTCGTGACCATGGCCGAGACGCTTCGCAATCGCCTGAGTGCGCATCCGGCCATCAGTGTCATGAATCCCGAGAACTTTGGTCCGGTGACGCTGTTTCGTGTTTATCCGGATGATGTGGACACGTTTGAATTTCCACGTCTGGAGCAGAATGAGGCTGCGTTTGCCGATCAGCTTCATCGGTACAACGAATACAATCGCAGCCTGTTTCGGCTGATTCAGTCTGAAGCGTTGCAGGGTGATGGTGTGGTGATTTCCATGACGGACCGGTACCGCGAGACGGAGTACGGAGAACCG
>CAIYBH010000129.1 GCA_903924405.1 uncultured Planctomycetaceae bacterium
GTCGCCGGCTGTCGAATCTATCCTGGTTTATGAAGTGTCTGTGTGAGCCGATTGCGAAGGAAGCAAATCGGGAAGACAAAGTACGGGGGCACTTCTGGGAATCCCGCTACAAGGCTCAACCGCTGCTGGATGAAATGGCCATTGCGGCCTGCATGGCGTATGTGGACCTGAATCCTATTCGAGCCGGCATCGCGGAGGCTCCTGAAACCAGTGATTTTACTAGTGCTCAGGCGCGTATTCAGGATCGCCACGAGGCGCAGTCCGATTGCACGGCCGAAACGCAGGCTGTGAACACGGAACACGGCCCACATGCTGGTTGGCTGGCTCCGGTGGAGCTGGAGCCAAAGCAGAAGAAGTCCCGTGACAAGCAGACCACACGGCGAGCCAGTAACAAGGGATGTCTGTTCATGTCACTGGATCAGTACCTGCAGTTGCTGGACTGGACCGGGCGACAACTGCGACGGGACAAGCCGGGAGTGATTTCCGGCGATCTGAAGCCGATCATAGAGCGTCTGGACTGCACCGTAGAATCCTGGCTGGACCTCGTGCAGAACTTTCGCCGCCGATTTCGTACGGAAGCCGGGCGTCCAGAGGCCCTTGCCGGGGTGAGTACGCTACGTCGAAATTGCCGCACGGCAGCCCACAAAAGCTGAGCAGTACATGCGTTGCAAGTCCCTTCATCTGTTTGGTTTATGACGAAAGGTGCCTGGCACCTTGGGGACGGTGGGCACCTTGGGGACGGTGCCTTTGGGGGCGCTGGGCACCTTGGATACGGTGAGCATAGCTGCGGCCACTTCCCGGGTACCGAGGGGCTGGAGCATGCCCCTCAGGTTATTGTGTGCGAAGACGTCTTCGGGCTTCAGACTCAATGACTCGATGACTCATTAACGCCGGGACGAGTTGCAGCCGGGGCGCCGTGGGTCCCTGTTTCAAGGTCCTTGCGTCAAAGTCTCCTGTTCGAGTTCCGCTCGCCTCCTGGATGCCGTTCAATGACCGGGTGTGTAGAGCAATGGAAAGAACTGACCTCCCAGTGGCGTACCCGGCGGAACGACAGGGACGCCCTCCAGCAGCGGCTGTTCAGATTCACTGCAGACGCCATCACGTACGACATTTAGAACCACGGCACGCCGTGGATTTTCGGTTCGGTTTTCGAATGAACCGTGCACCGTCAGCGGATGATGAAACACGCATTCTCCGGCTCGCAGTTGGACCGGCACCGGATTCTGAAACTGTTCCCATTGTGCTGCCGTCAGGACGTCTCGAATCGCATTCATGTCACCGGCAAGTCCGGTGATCGGCAGCAAATTCCAGCGGTGGCTTCCCGGCACGTAATACACACAGCCATTTTCGATGGTGCTGTCGTCCAGCCCGATCCAGCACGTCAGATGTGCCATGGGGCGTGTTCGAGTCCAGTAGGAATAATCCTGGTGCCATGCCACCACACCGCCATGATGCGCAGGTTTGCAAAAGAGCTGATCGTGCCAAAATCGAACAGGGCCATTCAGTAACTGGGCTGCGGGAGTGGTGAATCTCGGGTTCCACAGAATATCGTGCAGCCCAACTCCGATGCGCCACGCTCCGAGGGCGTGAAAGAGAATTTTCCCGGGATCCCGGCATTCATTTGAGTGGTATTCATACCAGAATTCGGAGCCCGGATGTCCGGGCTGGCTGACCATTGTCAGTTCTGCACGCAGCTGATCAATCTGCAGGGAATCCAGAACACGCGGTCCGATGACGAAGCCATTTTCTTCCCAGAACTGCAGTTGTTCATCGTTTAGCCGCCATGGCAATCGTTCTGCTTCCGAGGTGACCCGGGGAAACAGATTGCTGAGGGGGCCGTGGTGCAGTGAAAGATCTCGAGCTGAACCGGAATGCATTTTCTGAAACTCCTGTGTGTTACCGCATCAAAGACCGGGAATTGAAAAGCGTCACTGCCCGATTGACTGTACATCGATCAGAATTCGGCCTGGTGGCACGGAGTCTCGGCGGATACCAATCACCAGGTCTGACGTGGTGATCAGCGGTGGCGGAGGAGCTGGACGAGATTCCAGCAGCGGCTCTGAGGCACCTGCCCGCAGTGGCAGTTCGACGGGAATTCGAACCTGAAACAAACTTCCTCGACCAAATTCGCTGCGCAGTGACACATCACCGCCCAGGAGTCTTGAAAGTTCCCGGACAATGGAAAGTCCCAGCCCCGTGCCCTCGTATTCGCGTTTGGTGTGATCGCGGCCGCCGGGCGACGTGGAGCCCTGTCGAAACTTTTCGAAGATATGTTCCTGCTCCTGAAGCGGGATCCCAATTCCGGTATCTTCAACGCTGAAGCTGATGAAGCCGTCATCCGCAAGCCGGGATGCAACACGAACGCGCCCGCCCTCGGGGGTAAACTTAATGGCGTTTGACAGCAGGTTGTTGGCAATCTGACTAATTTTCCCCTGATCCTGGTAAAGCATTGGCAGTGGCTCGGGAGATGGGTCCATGCGCAGATCAATATTTTTCCTGTCGGCGAGGGGCATGATCTGCTGAACCTGGATTTCCAGGATCTCGTTGATCCCGAATCGCGAGGGGTGAATATCCATTTTTCCGGATTCGATTTTCGCCAGATCCAGAAGATCATTGATCTGCACCATCAGGGACTGGCCTGAGGTCTGAATGTTGCTGACGTATCTTCGCTGTCGATCATCCAGATTCGGTGCGGTCTGGAGGATATCACTGAAGCCGAGAATACTGTTCAGCGGCGTCCGCAGCTCGTGGCTGATAGTGGCCAGAAAGTCGTCCTTGAGCCTGTTATTGTTGAAGAGTTCCATATTAGCCTGAGCGAGCTGATCAATTTTACCATCGAGGCTTTCATTGAGTGTCCGGAGTTCGTCGTTGCCGGTCATCATGTGCCGGAGCATACGATTAAACGCGTGACTCAATTCTTCGAATTCGTCCCCGGTACTGATGTCAGCTCGCAGATTCAGGTTTCCTCGGGCAATTTCATCACTGACCTCCTTCAGGTGCTGTACAGGTTTGACAATGATGTAACGCACAATGACATAGGCTGCCAGCATCGCCAGAAATGCAGTGATGATTCCCGTCGCAAGCAGCACGGCCCTGTTTTGAGCAAGCTGAAAATCCACAGCCTCCAGACTGAGTTCGATACCGACAATCGCATGCAGTGGTTTCGAAGTTTCTGAATCGGCCGAACTAACCGACTCTCTCAGGATGCTGTCGGCCGGCTGAATCCCGGTTCTGTCAGAAGCTTCAGGCTGAGTCCCGGGAAACCCGTTGAGAGCATTCAGGCTTTTGAGTTGTTCTTCCGTCATTCTTTCCGGAACGGAGCCATCCTGAAGATGGCAGACGATACATGCCTGCTGAATACGAACCGCCGAGTAGTAGTAGAGTTTGCGTTTTCCGTCGTCCGGAACAAATTCGAAGTATTCGTTTTCGGATTTGGCATCGGGTCTGTCGTTGAACCGTCTTCGTGCTTCGTATTCGACATCGTTCTTTCCCGACGCTTTTGGGGACAAAATATCCCAACTGGCCCGATCCGAATCGGACGGCAGAGATGCCATCACCTTGCGAAGAAAGGCCACCTCGGTCAGCGGGTCATCGGTGATGACCGTCCGCGAACTTCCGGCCGTGTCATTTACCGTCTCTCCCGATAACGACACTGCTGTTTCGCCCGATAATGGATGGGCTGTTTGTCCCGCAGACCTGCGGGATCGTTCAAGAAAGCGAGTGTAGTGCTGCAACTGGAGAACGCGAGGCACCATCATTCGCGCTGCCAGCACCTGCTGCTGCTCGACAAGCTGCTGTGTCCTGACCGCATACCACCAGAAACTGCCGGTAATCAGAAACAACAATGCGATCCCGAACAGAAAGCGGCACTTCCGTTCAAGACTGGTTTCGCCAATCAGTTTTTTCAGCGATCGGTAGGAAATCAAAGTTTCGCCCCCGGAATCCGTTTCTGGTCGCCTTTTATTGTCCCCGGAACACCCATTTCCTGCAACTCGATATCGAAAATGTCTGTCAAAATCCCTGCACTGACGGATTCTGCCGCAGTTCACTGCCTCTGCAGGCGGTCCCACCGGAATCAGCAGCCTCAGGCTTTGCGATCCGACGGTCTGACCTTGCGTCCAACTCGCCTACCCTCCAGAATTACCCTGCCTGCAGAATCGTTCTCACTCGGAACACAGTCGACGTCACTCGGTCAGTTCTCAGCCGTCATGGCGGTTACCCCAGTCGTGCTGCCGAGTCCCTCTGACAGAGGATGCTCATTTCATGACAGTCTTGCGTTTCACTCCGAACAATAGCCCAACCATCGGAGTCGAAATTGAACTTCAGCTTATCGATGCGAAAGAACTGTCACTCTGCAGCAGCATCGACCAGGTGCTGTCCGCAATTCCGGAAGAACTGAAAGAGTTCGTCAAGCCGGAGCTGATGCAGTGTTATGTGGAAATCAATACAAAGGTCTGCCGCACCGTTCGCGAAGCAGGAGATGACCTGCGTGGAAAACTGGCTAAGCTGGAATCCATTCTGAATCCCATGGGAATCCGTCTGCTTTGGGCCGGCACGCATCCGTTCTCTTCGTGGCGTCATCAGAAAATCACCATTCACGAGCGCTATCATCGCCTCGTGACTCTGATGGAAGATGTCGTGCGACGGCTGGTCACGTTTGGCCTGCATGTGCACATCGGCGTTGATTCCGGTGATAAAGCCGTCATGGTTTGCGATCGCATGCTGCACCATCTGCCACTGCTGCTGTCCCTGTCAGCCAATTCGCCGTTCTGGGAAGGTCGCAGCACCGGGCTGCAGTCGAACCGTTCAAAAATTATGGAGGGTCTGCCGACAGCCGGTCTACCTTATCAGATGCGAAACTGGAGCGAGTACGTCTGGCTGGTAAAACACCTGATGGCTACAGGCTTTATCAATTCCATTCGCGAAATCTGGTGGGATATTCGTCCGCATCATCATTTTGGAACCATCGAGGTTCGTGTGTGCGATGTTCCGCCCAGCCTCGATCATGTGCTCGCGCTAACCTCACTCATCCAGTGTCTCGTGCACACAATTTCCAACGAAATCGACGAGGGCACCTTTCTGCCGGAATACCATCCCATGATGGTCGAACAAAACAAATGGCGAGCGACTCGATACGGTGCGGATGCGTCGCTGGTTAGTTATCGAGACTTTCAGCA
>CAIYBH010000130.1 GCA_903924405.1 uncultured Planctomycetaceae bacterium
CCTGCCGGGTATTCCTGAAGGAGGATCCTAAATTGCACAAGGCCATCGGACTCATCACATGCGCTTCGGTGATGGCCGTGTCGCTGTATTTGTTCAGCGGCGGCGATCCGTCACGAACGTTGTCGGCACAGACTGAATCCCCGAAAGGGGACAGTTACAATGCCGTGGCAAGACGTTTCCTCCAGGACGCTCGAGAGCAGGCGAAGAAGGGCAACACCAAAGAAGCCCGTCGACTTGCTGAATCAGCGGCGTCTCTCTCTACCAACTGGAGTGAGACTGAGGAATCACCAGAGCAGTTTCTGGCGAAACTGAATCAGGGTTCTCCGGCGAAGCCAGCCGGGGTGTCCTTCGAAGAGGACTGGTCCGCCGGCCAACCTGCCGGAAAGCCGAAAGCGGCTGCCCAGGCAAAGGACGCGGACTTCGCGTTCTCTGAAGAGCCTGCGGCAGAAGCGGCTTCGAAGAGTGAGGAACCACGCTCCAGCAAAGACATGCTGAAACGCCGTGAAGCTCAGCGTCTGATCGCGGAAGCGAGAATGGCGATGAAGAAGGGCGACGCCGGCCTGGCTCGTTCGCGAGCTCTTCAGGCTCGTCAGCTGAAGGCTCCGTATTCGCCATGGGATGACCGTCCCGAGCACGTACTGGCGGATCTGGACGCGATGCAGAAGACGGAAACCTTCGTCGCCGACGTGAAGAACACGGGCGAGAAGGCAGTGGCCAATGCCGCAGAAAAGACGGCTTCGGAAGCTGGTGGTCTGCTGAAGAAGGCTCGTTCGGCTATGGACGCCGGCAAACTGGCTGAAGCGCAGCAGCTTGCCAGCGATGCCGAAGCGATGAATGAGGCCTATGCCATGTTCGAGGACAATCCGAACCTGGTGAAACGCGACATCAACCGATTGCAGGCTGCTGACAAGTCCGCAAAGCAGACATTCGGCAAAGCCGGCGACAGCGTGAAGTCTGATGCCGACAAGGCTCGTCGTCTGCTGACGGATGCTCGCGACGCTATTTCCCGAGGCGATGCCGCAGCCGCGGAAGCACTCGCAGAAGAAGCGTCCGCTCTGGATGTGGCTTACAATGTGACGGACGACCGTCCGGAGTTGGTCATGGAAGACTCCCGGATGCTGGCACAGCGTGGGAGCAAGTCAAATTCCGCAGTGGCCGGTCGCAGTGGTCGCAAGTCTGTGGAAACAGCCGCGTTTGACGAGGCTGAGTTTCCGGTCATTACGCCGGAAGGCGAATCGGCTCAGCAGGCTTACCGTCGCGGGATTGCCATGATGCGAAGTGGTGACCGCGATTCGGCTCGCACTGCATTCCAGCAGGCATGGAAGAATGCCGGCGAACTGAGCTCGATGGAGCGTCGCCAGTTGCAGGACTTCATGCAGGATCTCGCGACTCCTCGCGGTGTGCAGCTGGCTTCCAGCCAGTCTGAAGGCGAGGACGGCGAGGAAATGACGGACGAGAATGGTGAGCAGAGCGAGTTTCCGCTGGAAGTTCCGGCTGAGAAGGATGCTCTGACCCTGGCCGCTGAGAAGTCCGATGTGCAGTATGACCGTCTCCGAACGGAAGTCATGAACAGCGTCTTCCGCGCTGAAAAGATGAAGGCAACCAATCCGGATGAAGCTCTGCAGATTCTGGACAACACTCTGGCGTCTGTCGAAGCGGCTCCTCTGAACAAGGAATCGCTGGAAACACTCGCTGGCTACGTGCGACGCAGTCATGCTTCCATCAGTGCTTATCGCGATCAGCAGGCTCCCAATCTGGCTCTGGAGCAGAAGAATCGCGATGTGATGGAAGAAATCAAACGCGAAACCGAAACGAAGATCCGCATCGAACAGGACTTTGCGAAGCTGGTGGATGATTACAACCAGCTGATGAAGGAACGTCGCTATGCGGAAGCCCAGCTGGTGGCTCGTCAGGCGAAAGACCTGAATCCGGATCTGCCGGCTGCGGCCATCATGGTTGAGAAGGCGAAACTGCAGAAGCAGATCGCATTCAATGAAGATGTGAAGGAACGAAAGGCTGAGAGCTTTCTGAAGTCTCTGAACGACGTGGAAGAGGCTATGATTGCCCCGGGCCGCGACTATGCGATGCCCGATGCAAAGGCATGGGGTGATCTGACCAAACGCCGCGAACGTCTGGGACGTGTGGACAGCCGTGAACGTACTGAGAGTGAACTGCAGATTGAAAACAGTCTCGGACAGAAGGTGTCACTGCACTTCCATGATGTACCGCTGACCGATGTGATTCGTCAGATCGCAGTGGCTCACGGCATCAACATCACGATGAAGACTCGTGCGATCGAGACGGAAGGTCTGTCGGCCAGTCAGCCTGTCAGCATCGACGTCGACGGCATCACGCTGCGAAGTGCTCTGAATCTGCTGCTGGATCAGGCTGGTGGCCTGGTGTATTCCATCGAGAACGAAACTCTGATGATCACCAATCGCCTTGAGCAGGAAACCCGGTATGTAAACATTGCTTACAACGTGGCCGACCTCGTCGTTCCCGTTGGTATCAAGAATGCTCCGGCGATCGGTCAGTATGGCAACAGCGTGCCTGGCAGCGAACGGACGACTCCGAATGGCAACGGCTTCTATCAGGTGAACGATGATCTGGCTGTCTCCATCGGAGGCAACGGTCGTCCGGGAAGCTCAGCTGGCTCCGGGACGGAATCTGTCAGCAACGCGGACTTCTCCGGCCTGGTGAACCTTATCACCACGACTGTGGAACCCGGAACATGGGATGTGGACGGTGGTGAAGGCACGATTGGTCAGGAAGAGAACACGCTGAGCCTTGTGATTCGTCAGACATCGGCGGTTCATGAGCAGATTGCTGACCTGCTGACGCAGCTCCGCAAACTGCAGGACCTGCAGGTGACCGTCGAAGTGCGATTCATCAGCGTTTCTGACAACTTCTTTGAACGCATCGGTGTGGACTTCGACTTCAATGTGAATGACAGCCTTGGTGACCCAGCCGGTGTACCGGCGTTCGGTTCGCGCCAGACGACCTTCCCGGGTGGCGGCGGACAAAACGGCGGTGGTGGGCAGAATCAGGGTGGTGACCTTCGAGGGGGTCAGGGTGGTGGTGGTCAGCAGGGCCAGCAGGCTCAGCAGGGCGGCACACAGAACCTGTTTGACCCGGTCAATCGAGTCAACTCGCCACGGGATGACTTCCGCCGCACTGTTGTGGGGATGTCCGGTCCAAACCAGTTCACTCAGGACTATGACATTCAGTTCCGTCAGGGATCGTTTGAAATCGGAGTTCCTGACTTTGGTGGATTCCAGCCGAACGCTGGTATTCAGGTGGGGATGGCCATTCTCAGTGACATCGAGGCCTTCTTCTTCATCCAGGCAGCTCAGGGAGATTCACGGTCGAACATCCTGTTTGCTCCCAAGGTCACAATGTACAACGGAATGTTCGCAACCATCTCAGACCAGACTCAGCGTTACCTCGTGATCGGACAGGTTCCCAACCTTGCTCCGGGTGCTGTCGGCTTCCAGCCCATCGTGGCACCATTTCCTGACGGGATCAGTCTGACTGTGTCCGGTGTGGTTTCTGCGGACCGACGTTATGTGCGATTGTCCATGTCTCCGTTCTTCAGCCAGATCGTTGATATCCAGACCTTTACCAACGTCAACGCCGGTGGTGCCGGTGTTGGTGGCGGCGGCGGATTCGGCGGCGGTGGTGGTGGATTTGGCGGTGGCGGCGGCGGTGGTGCCGGTGGTGGCTTTGGTGGTATCGGCGGCATCGGTGGTGGATTTGGTGGCGGCGGTGGCGGTGGTTTCGGTGGTGGCGGTGGTGGTGGCCAGGGTGGCCAGCAGGGCCAGCAAGGTGGTGGTCAGGCTGGTACGGTCCAGCTGCCTGTCATCGCATCGATCTCCGTCAGCACAGTTGTCAGTGTTCCTGACGGCGGTACCGTCCTGCTTGGTGGTATCAAGCGTCTGCGTGAAGGCCGAAACATGGCCGGCGTTCCGATTCTGAACAAGATTCCTTACATCAGCCGGCTGTTCAAGAACAGCGGGGTGGGTCGGGAAACGGAAAGCATCATGCTGATGGTGACACCACGAATCATCATCCAGGAAGAAGAAGAAGAGATTATTACCGGAACTGCGGCAGAATAACGTCGCAACAGACCGGCTGACTGGCAGGGACACTTGTCTCTGCCAGTCCTCTGTGCTGCCAGGTGCGGTCTGGCGGTTCGGTGACTGCCGGGATGCTTCGAGGTCTTCACTGCAGTTCAGCAGTTTCGGGGTCTGAGCCGTCGCGAAATGCGGGTTTCGCGGCGGCTCTTCTCTTGCGCGGACCGCATGTTCACGCTGAGTTGCTTCTGTACTGAGTTG
The DNA here is from genome assembly GCA_903924405.1 of uncultured Planctomycetaceae bacterium. Lineage (GTDB taxonomy): Bacteria > Planctomycetota > Planctomycetia > Planctomycetales > Planctomycetaceae > SXXK01. The sequence goes on from CAIYBH010000130.1 coordinate 4,335, forward strand.
CTTCTGTGTCGTCGCTCCGTTGACTGGCAGGCCTGCAGCGTCGCTCACAGTCGAGGGGCTTATCAGCAGCCCGTCCCGCGAGGGGCAGGCCGCTGTTCTCCGTTGAATGAATCCGCAGTTGCAATTGAGCCGTCGCCAAATATGCGAGTGAGTGACGTCTCCGCAGCGTTCACCAGCACATTGGGGTCAGTGAAGGCTAAGACAGATCAGCCGGGGCACGGGCAGTACGCGACGCCGGAACTTTCGATGTGGAGCCGCTTGAGTATCGTGGAACAACAAGCGGACCTTGCTCGCGGCAAGAGACTGTCATTTGCCGGATGCCGCCGGTGGTGCCTGCGGAGCGACCTCATAAGGTGCCCGCGGATTCATTCGCCGCGGCGGGTCCAGATAGTGATAGCCGGTATTCGGGTTTGTCTTGTCGTAGGCGAACGCATCGCGATTGTTCAGGAAGTGACGCAGGTATGAAACCGGGATGGCAAACCCCAGTCCTTCGCCGAGCGTCAGTTTCATGTTGATTACTCCCACGACCTGTCCGTGATCATTGAACAACGGGCCGCCACTGTTCCCGGGGTTGATCTGAGCTGTGGTCTGAATGTAGACGATGCCTTCCATATTGCGGCTGCGTGTGCTGACGATGCCTTCGGATACGGATCGTTCAAGGCCGAGGGGACTGCCTATCGCAAAGACCGAATCACCCTCCCGATGGGAGTCGTCGGGTGCGATGTACACTGGCTGAAACTTCAGATCCTTCTGGGCAGGAATCTCCAGCAGTGCGAGGTCAAAGTGGGGGTTCAAGGCCAGAATCTTTACATCGCGGATGGCCCGACGCTCAAAATCACCATTGGGCTGGCGATGAAAAATCGTGACTGCGACCCGGGTCTGCCCTTCTACGACATGGTAGTTGGTCACGCAGTAGCCGCGATCGTTGATGACAAATCCCGAGCCCAGACCGCCGGGGGTTTCGATGAGCACCACGCCCTCACCGAATGTGGAAACAAGTTCCTTGACGGTGCGTTCCGGAAGGTCCCCCTCAAGGTAGACGGATGCTGCGGTGGCGTCTGTGGCTGGCCGTACTGGCTCGCTGGATGTACGCTCCTGGATCTGGTCCACAGGGACCCGGATCACATCGACACCGACATCCACAAACAGGGTGTCTCGCTGGACTTTCAGGACCTCACCCTCAATCCGCTGGCCGGATTTCATGACGATCACATCCGCAGCACCCTGGCTGCTGAGACCAAGGCAAATCAGTGCCGAGCAGGCCGTTTTGGTAGTCACATTCATGATCAGATTCCTGAAATCCAGCACTGTTGATGTGGACAATCAAATCGGCATTCAGGGCGTTCAGAAAAGGGGTC
>CAIYBH010000131.1 GCA_903924405.1 uncultured Planctomycetaceae bacterium
ATCGCGATGGATGCGTTTTGTTTTGGTTTTAAACCACGGAAAGACACGGAACACACGGACGGCGAATTATGTTTTTTTTGGGAGGGCGAAGTTCCACCTGAGCCGCACATCAGGTTTTGCGGCTTGGCAGGAGCCGCGCCCTCCCACGGTTCACGCCCCACGCCCCACGGTTCACGGTTCACGCCCCACGGTCCACGGTCCCACGGTCCCCAACAACTGCGTGTCCAGCGACGGGTTACAGATCACCCGTTGCCTGGACTCCGGTGATCTGGTTGGCGTGGAGCTGATTGCGGTCGGAGTAATACTCGAACCGTCGTCCCGTCAGTGTCTGTGGTTCGGCGTTGTCCGGGACGTAGGTGACTTTGGCCTGACGCCCTTCTTCCGCGCGCAGAATGTACTGCTGTTTGGCATGATCGTAGGTGATCTTATCAGCGTCTCCGGAGAACAGTCGGGATTCCAGGCGGCAGGGCGCCCGTGTTCCAGCGGTATTCCCGGCGGCATTGGATTCGGCCACCAGCGAGAAGGAATCTTCCGTTTCCCCGTCACCAGGCGACAGGGAGACCGTCAGGTTTTCACAGCCCATGGAACCGGTCTGGTCCGGCAGTTCGCTGACGCCCATGCCATCGATCCGAATGCGGTCGTCGAGCGATCGAACCGGGCCAAACACGCCACGCACGTGCTGACGCAGCCGCACAAAACGCGTGGCATGGTTGCCTTCAATATTGCCGATGAAGGTCGCTCGCACAAACATAAAGGTCTGGTCTGGCGTTTTCACCGGCGTATTGGCTCGGGCGACAGCCCGTCCGGACACCGTCAGGCGGCGACTGGTGTCGGGTTGAGTGGATTCGATGTAGCCCGGCCCGGCACCGTGAAATTCTCCGGAACTCTGATGGATCTGCAGGTCGGCGAATTCGGCATGATGTCGGCCGGTGACGTTTCCGTCGCGCATGGTTTTCATGCGAACCACAACGCGTCCTTCGCATTCGACCTTTTCAATGTCATGATGTGCGGACGGTGCCTCGGATTCATCGACAGAATGAGCAATCATGCGGAACTGTCCGGATTCCTGCTGACGTTCAATCTGAATGTCCTGGGCAAAGAACACCTTCATTCCCGCGCAGGTCAGTTCGGCATCCAGGTCCACCTTGTTATTCAGCACTGCCCGCACGTTACCAACGAAATGGGCTGTCCGTCCTGAGAACGTCATGCGTTCATTCCAGTAGATATCAAGGGGGGCCGGCGTAGTGAGTGTGCTTCCGTCAAGGCCCTTGTCCACAACAAAACGAATTCGACCGCTGCCTTCCACCTTCGCTTCGCGCTGGGTGACTCCAGCTGTCATCAGCTCATTCAGGTCGATCCGAGGCCCGTCGATGCGATTGGAATCGCGGATGACGCTGGCGGGATCCCCAAAGAGATGAATTTCACGACGGCCATCAAATCCGGAAGCCGCATGCAGCGCATTTCCCTGGGCTGTGAAACTGTCACTGTCCTGTTCTGTCTGATGAGTGACGGCGACGCTGCCTCGCAACCAGATATCTTCAAAACTCGCCGACTGACCACCGGAGTACCGCAACCCGGATTCAATGGTATCGCAGAAGAACGAGGTTTTTCCGGAGGGAGTGCCGGGAAGTTTTTCGGCCGCTGCCCCTGGCAACGACTCGTTCGTGGCGGTACTGACCGGAGTGGCCGTGGGGTCGGCTGATGCCGTCGGAGGGGCCTGTGGCAGGAAGCGGACCGTCAGGGATTCCCGGGCATTGCCCGAGATGGACGGGGCATCGAGTCGAACGTTGCCATTGGCCTGAAGCAATTGCGGCTGAAGACGGGAGAGTTGAATCCCCGCCTGGCGACTTTCGGTCGCTGTGGATGTCTGATCCGATGCCAGAGTCAGGGTGATTTCGTCGCCGGCCAGTTGCATTTCCTGCGCGGGATAGCGGACAGTGGAGTTGCCGACGAGGGTCAGGGTTTCATGTTCCGTACGACTCCACAGCAGCGATTCCTGCCAGTCCGCCACCACCTGCGTGTCCATCGCGTTTTCCGTGGGTGACTGTGCGGAGAGAAACGGGTTGCTTTCCGAGGGCGCGACGGAGCCCGGACCATTGCAGCGAATGGAGCGGATCTGATTGTCGGGATCGAGCGAGACGGTGACCGCCGGGGCTGTGAGTTTTCGTCCATCCTGATGCACTTCGACCGGCGTCGTCTTTCCGGTAGCGGCGTTGGGCCGACCAATCATTTCCAGAATGTGGTCGCTGATGCGGTAACGCAGCTGGTTCATGGAAGCCATGAGTCGCTGTTCTTCAGAGCGGAACAGGACTTTGCGGCCATCGGCGGAGATTTCGGACACCGTCAGTTGCGGGTTACGCGGAGGCGGTTGCTGGTCCGTGACTTCCGGCTGAAGCTGAATCACGATGCGTGAGCAGTAGAGTTGATCTGTGGTGCCACTGGGGAGCGGTCGCTCCACGAGCACCTGGTTATCCGGTCGCAGCGGGCGGTCACTGAATCCGGAAAAGGTGGCTTCCCGAGTTGGCAGGAAGTACTCAAACCCATTCGCCGCACTGATTTTCAGGGGCAACGGTGCGCGGCTGCCTTGTTTGTCGACGAACATCAGGTCGCAATGGACCCGCCCCAGCAGGCGAATACGCTGCACATCGGTGACAGACAACAGGCCATTGTTGCCTGGTTCGTCAGAGCCGATCAATTCGATTTCCGCGCCACCTTCAGCGAACCCTGTATGACGGTCCCAGGCAAACTGCACCGGCTCGCTGGTCCAGAGTTTCCTGGCGTCATCAGAAATGTAGAACGTGCGTCCTTCAATTTTCATGCCATCCGGTCCGGCGATACGGACCGCACCGGACAGCAGGCCACTGGTCAGCTTACCGAATTGCCCTTCGCTCAGGCTGAGTGCGGTGGAGGCATCCAGTTGCACGGAGTCTGCAGTGACAGTGACCGGTTCGTCATCCGTTTCATTCTGCCAGAGGATGGCGATGGGCTTCAGGCGCAGGGAGTGATTGTCGTTGAAGATTTCCTGATTCTCGAAGAACAGCAGCCTGTTTCCGTAGCGAAAGCGGCCGTTGGCGTTGTGGACCCACGAATCACCATCGAAGCACTTCTCTGCCAGTTGGGCGAAAACCGGTGAGCGATTCTCAGTGACCGCCACCGGCAGACCAGGACGTTGTTGAGCCCGATTGACTGACAGCAGCGGACGGGTGATCTGCGAATAGACAAGATACACGGCAATCAGGCCCAGCCCGACCAGCGTGGTTCTTGTTCCTCGAGATGCGTCCCGCAGTGACATGACAGATTCAGACTTTTCAGGCTGGTGACAGAAGAAGACGAGGAACAGGAAGGGAAGACGCTGTGCAGGCCCGTGGCTTTGAAGGCAGAGACCAGCCATGTGCGGCCGGCCGCTGCCAGGGGACCGCGATTATGCCGCTGATGCCGCCTCCGGGGTGCCACAACTGGCGTTCGGGGAATGCAGGCTGCTGTTCTCTGCGGGATCCACACACTGCAGAACATCGGTAATATCGAGCATACCGATTGGCATGCGGTGTTCATCGATGACCGGCAGTTCACTCAGCTTGCGTTCGGACATCAGTCGGATTGCTTCCGGCAGCAGGACGGTCGGTTGCACGGTGATGGGGTTTCTGGTCATCACGTGCAGAATGGGCTGATCGAGCTGTTCATCCCGGCGATTTTCGAAGAGTCGGGCCAGATCACTGTCGGTGAACAGGCCGGTCAGGCGACCGCTGTGATTGATCAGCATCACGGCCCCCGTGCGACGTCCCGGGCGACTGAGATGAATCATGACATCGCGGACCGTTTCGGATTCTGCAGCAATGCGGACCTGTGAGCCCCTGCGCATCACATCGCGGACCGGGCAGAGCTGACGACCGAGGCTGCCGGCTGGATGAAAGATGGAGAATTGATCGGCAGTGAAGCCGCGGCGCTGACTGACGACCAGCGCGAGGGCATCCCCCATGGCCAGCATGGCGGTGGTGGATGTGGACGGGGCGAGTCCGAGTTGCCCTGCTTCGTCGTGTCGCCCGAAATCGAGGAGCACTGTGGCGGCGCGGGCCAGGGTGTTCGCGGAATTCCGGGTGAGAGCAATGACCGGGACCTGCAACCGTTTCAGGGAAGGCAGCAAACTGACGATTTCTTCTGATTCGCCGCTGTTGGAGAGAGCCAGAACGAGATCATTGGGAGCGAGGCAACCGAGGTCGCCGTGTCGCGCCTCGGTGGGGTGCATGAAATGCGACCGGGTACCGGTACTGGCGAGGGTCGCCACGATCTTGCGTCCGATCAGGCCGGCCTTGCCGACACCGGTCACGATGACGCTGCCGGAGGTCTGCAGAATCAGTTGGGCGGCCTCGGCGAAACCAGTTCCGAGGTGTTCCGCCATGCGTACGAGAGCAGCGGCCTCGGCATGGATGATGCGACGAGCATCGCGCAGGAGTTCCTCGGACGGCAGACCGGGGGTCTCGACTTGGCGGGCTGTTCTGGGCATCGCGTCATCCTGACAATTGGCCATCCACCAGATCCACCGATGGAATCGACTGCGCCAGAGATCCTCTCTGCTGCAGGGCTATTACCACGAGTGTAACAGCAGTCGCGACTGCGGGTCAACGCCGCTTTTGCCTGCAGAAAATTGCGTAAGTGATTGTGCGGTATGGCTTTGTGTCTATCGGTTTTTCTGGCAACAGAAAGCAGACCGGACGAGTTCTTTTTTGAGAATCGCTGTGAATCCCCGCTTTTTCATTGACATGGCCCCGCCGGGGTGAACGGCCACGAAATAGGCGGCAAGGGCCCCCTGATAGCCTCTGCGAGCCGGTTCCGGCAGGAAATCTGAATCCCTGAGATCAACCGGGCTGAGTCAGGAAAGGGCCCGATGTTCACGGCCAGGTGAGTCAAACGCGTACAGCGTGGGTTGTAGGGGAGAAAATCGAATTAGGGTGATGAGGTGAGGGGAAATTAAACGGGCTTCCCCCGTTTCCGCTTCAGATGTGATCACTTTTCTTCAAATTGCAGCGACGACAAAGCAGCTGCACGTTGGCATCGGCATTACTACCTCCCTTTGCCACGGGAATGATATGATCATATTCGAGGTACTCGTGAGCGTTGCAATCAGCGCACTTACCGCCGTATCGCGTCCACACACGTTGTCGCACGTCACGAGGAATGTGTCGCGTGCTCTCTTCTCCACCTCTTCGCAGGGCTGTTTGATTTGAAAGGGCAATGGCCTTGTTCAGTATGAGATACATGATTGGATCGGGACTATCAAATCGAAGTCCCCAAACAGGCTTCTGTTCAACTTGAAACTCGATCCAATCCGCGCCGCCTCTGTGAGAAATGATCTTTCGATAATTGATCGACTGAGCCATGGTCTCGCTCTGAAACACCATACGGCTGTCCATCAGGATGAGACGTCCGTTATGCGATTCACGATGCTCTCCGGATTTCAGGTGTCGAATCACAATCAGTGTTGCCTGCCTAACCGCATGAACGATCTCCCCGGAACGAAATTCCAGTCCATCCGGCTTAGTAATGCTGGGAAGTCGACCCTCGGCAATCTCCAGCTTATGCCGAAGGATTCGCAACTCCTCGCGTGCGTACTCGACGAATGTCGGCGACAACTTAAGCGTCGACATCAACCAGATGATTGTTGACTCCTGGTCACTGTTGATGGTTCCTTCGGCCTTGGCGTTTGCAAGGACCTGCTCAACAAACTCGGATGCGGGTCGCGAGACAGCCTGCAGAAGCTCGTCGGTTGATATCCCGAGGCGGTGACTCATTGAGACGAGCGACTGCCACTCTTCTCTGGAGAGGCAACCGTCTTCGATGCTGGCATGAAACACTCCGCGCAAAAAGGCCTCGCCTTCTTTTTTGAAAAAACGTCTGGCGAAAACACTGGTTGGTTCTCCGACGGTTTGTGCAATGTGGGCGAGCCTCGCTTCTTCCTCCTCCGAAAGACAACCGTCCTCCATGGCCTGGGCAAGTGCATTCCGGAAGTGTTCTTCTGCGAAAGTCATCCGGATGGCCATGGCCTCTCTGTCTGCAAGTTCGAGGGATTTCTGAACCCAGATCAGCTGAAGGTTTTCCTTTTCTGACACCGATCCATCGCTCCAGACCCTTTCCATCAACCGGCGGTAAACGATCTGTACGGCTTCATTCAGTTCCTGTGTATTATGCTCCCGACTGGCTTTGAAGCGACTCAGGCTAAAGGCCTTTTGCTCCTCCCTGAGCCCACGTGACACGCCTGCCGCAAGTGCGTTGACGCGATTCTCTCGCTCAGGATCAATCAGATTCGTCAGGGTCGACTTGATCCATTTCACAAACTGCTTTGCCATTGATAAGCCCCAACAGGAATCATGAGCGGCCGTTCAGCAGTCGCTCCGGACCGATGTGCCGAGAGTGTTCACGATGATTTCATTCAAGGCCCGGGAATCTTGTGCGAATATACGACGATCGCCCGGGATCATCAGGTAAAAACGACCACAGTCAATGAACCCGGGGAACGCAATGTTGCGAATAAGGTGGTCAGAATCAAGCGGAGGGTGTAGAAAAGGGGGTCGCCCTGCGGGATCAGTTCGTCCGAAGATGAAGGTGTAGCAGGTTAGCTCGCTGAATAGATCGCCCGAAGAGGTCCCAGGAGAGACGATGTGGGCGATATTGGAAGAAGTGCGCAGGGGGGATTAAATTGGCATACTCCCTTTTTGCGACTCAACTACAGGCACGGGAGCCAGAAGGTTTTCAAGAAACTGAACCAGCGGTTGTAATTCAGTACAGGTTCGTGGATTGAGTGGCAGCCAATTGTGGTCTTCTATCGAGGCATTCAGCGGCTTCGCGGGCTTCAAAAATGCCACCATGGAGGACAGCGTTGCCTTCAGTGGGCCGCTCGGCTTACGAAGCTCGGCGTAGTCTTTGGATTCGTTCGCCAGGGTGGTTTGGCACCATTCCGCCACGTACGGCGAAACGAACTGGTGCAGCTGCGGAAACCGACGTTGTGCGAGCGGCAACAGCGAATCTTCGATGGTCCCCGAAAGTCCACCACCGGGGAAAGCAAAGATACCTGACCGCTTACCGCCGCCGTCGATGACCTGATCCAGTGACAGCGGCTGAGGGAATCCAGCCGAGACGACCAGCTCTGCGAACTTTTTTAATCGTTTTTGGGGCTCTTCGTCGTCGGCATCGAGCACAATTCCGATGACCACTGGCTGCTGCCTTTCCCGGCGACTGAAGACTTCCCGGTCAATCGAAAGCGTTCTGGACATGTTGTCGATGCCCTGAGCGCTCCGAATTCCCACAAGCAGTCGGTCACTTTCAAGAAATACAGGTGCCGGCACAGCTCGCCGGGTAATGTCGTCACCAGTCGGCCACTTGAAGGCATCCAGCCACCCCGCAAAGCACTCCGGAAGCGTCGATTTCTGTTTCAGCAGCGCAAACTCAAATGAACGTGTTAGTACGCTTGTGAGAACCACAATGTCCAGCACGCCCTCCGTCAGGATGTAGACAAACGGTTTCATCGCAGATCCAGCCCTGCCTCTCTGAGTTCAACAAGTCGCCCACGGTCATAACCTCTGACGGATGATCCGGAACTGCCTCGTTCCACATAAAACGCGCTGAGACTGTCGGGTTCCACGTTTGTTGCGGCAATCAGTGCATCGATGGCTTCAAGGCTGTGTGTCGTCGCAAGGATCTGCACATCCGCTTCACGGGCAGCCTGAATAAGACGCTTGAGCACATCTGGCAGAATGGACGGATGAATTCCGGCCTCGATTTCATCAATCAGCAGCAATCCGCCGTGTGCCCGAACCAGCGCCAAAGCCAGAGCTGCGGACCGGCGCATCCCGTCACCAAAGGAGGCCAAATCCACGACTCCACGCTTCGCATGCGTGACTCTCACGCCGTCGCGGCCCCGGCTGGCACTGACATCGAGTCCCTGGATCTCGCTGTCAAACAGCTGAAGCAGTTCCACTGCCAGGCCCTTCAGTCCCTCGTCGACGGCACGGCTTAAGTGATCAACCAGATTTCGAGTGGAGCGGTGTGTGGCCGGTGTCACTGTAAAAGATCGGTACAGGTGTGGTTCGCTGCCCCACTGAGCCTGAGAGTCACGGCGCGATCTGAACTCCATGCGATGCTCAGTCGGTTTGTGATCCGCCTCCGTGCAGCGTGTTGTGACCATCAATGACAGGTCTTCCGACTCTTCGGAATCCCATGTCATACTCGCGAGGCCGCGGGCACTCAGATTGCGCTGCACTCCGCCGACTATTCCACTGATCTGAATGATGTCCGTCTGTTTGGGGCCGTCCTCAAGCTGCAAAGGAGTCCTGGACGGAAACAGCGACCAAAGTCCGTCCGCGTGAGTCATGTCCACATCTCTCTGGCGGGCCACCTGAACCCACTGAGAGGGATCCACCGGGCGCAGCAGCAGTGCTGCCGCCTCAAGAATACTGCTTTTGCCGGTGTTGTTGGCACCGAAGATAACGCTGACAGGGGACAATGCCGCCAGCGACGCATTCGTAATTCCCCGAAAAGACGTAATGGTTAAGTCCTGCAGGATCATGCTGCTCTCCTGTCACTTCTCACTGCATTCATTGAATCAGAATCCGTTTGTTCATACCGATATGGTGCAGACATTCTTCCCGGAATGAGCCGAGGGCGGCATCAAGTTGTTCTTCGGTATCGATCCCGGCCGCGAAATGACGTCCCACCCTCACCTGCACAATTCGGTCACCTTCAATCAGGCGATGAACTTCCGCAACCGCATCCGACAAACGCTTGTCGCGGGCCTCAATATCTGATCTCGGTTGAGGAATGGGGGTAGCGACCGGAACGTCGCTGCCAGTTAGGCTGTTCAGTGGTTCCGCAATTCGCTGCCTTTGCTCGTCACTCAACCAATACCAGCCCTTTGTGGATTTCAACAGATTGTCAGCGACGGTGTAACTCTCGGCCGTATCCGCAACGTCCTCTGAAGAATATTTGGTGGTACAGACCATGCATCCTGCAACTTGTCTTCAATCGCCGGCGGCAACTTCCACAGAGTGTACGCTTCGGGGGGATTGAAGATCTCATCACAGCGATGGGACGCTACCGCGAAGACCGCTTGAGCCCGGGCGAACAAATGCGTTCTGGCAAATCCGCGACGAATTGCCATCTCGCCAATGTTTGCCAGCATGCCTTTGGTGTTCCACCACTTCGCCCGATCCATTTCTCCGAACCAGGCAACGACCAGCCTGAGCTTTGCAATCTGTTCGACAGTTAAGTCGTCGGCCATCTCTGTTTTTGATGCGGATTGGTGCTGGGACATCCCTGATTTGCCTTGTGGATCCTGCGAGGACGGGTACGGGGCCGAACTCTGCGGGTTTGGTGGCCGGATTTGGCTGTCTGTCTGAATCGCTGGCATCCCCTTTTCGCGAAGAATAGGGGGGCGGAGCTGAGATTTCGCAAACCACAAAGGGTACCAGGAGGCACGGGGGAAACAAAGGATGGCGACGCAAAATCAATTGGAAAAATGCTGGGAAAATCGCATTCATCGATACATGTGTACATAGGGTTGGACATCCGTATGTCCAGGCTTCACCTGCGTTTGGCTGGGAACCATCCCGTCGCATGGTCCTGTTTACGGAAATCCTGATCGTGTGATGCTGAAGTTTGGCCGTGGTTTGGGGATGAGCAAAGGTGCGATGATCCCACGTGAACGCGTTCCGCCGGACGCCCAGGACGAGAGAGGCCCTGCCGATTTGGTTTTGTCACGTTGTTGTTGCGTACCACTGAGCTGCGAAAGTGGTGAGGAACTGGAACACCGATCGGGTCGGAACTCCGGAAATTCGTTCCTGACGCGATCATGCGACGAGCCGGGGCAGCGGCCAGTCAGCACGACAATGCTGTAGATCGCACGCTATCGCCAACCCCGGCCACAGGCTGCGATTGCTTTGTGATTGAATCGCAGGGGCCAGGCGATGGAAGCCCTGGCTCTGAGATCAAACGGGATGAGTCAGAAAAGGGCCCGATGTTCACGGCCAGGCGAGTCAAACGGGCCCTGCGCGGGTTGTAAGGGTAAAAGAAGAACTGGGCGATAGGGGGAGGGAAAATTAAAGAGACCTGACCCCTTTTTGCGGTTCAGGGGCCGAGGATCTGGATCAGGTTGGTGTAGTCGTCGGTCCAGAATACGGCGGTTTCTGGTTTTGAGGGAACGGCGTTTTGTCGCAGCAGGGGGTGGTTCAGTGCTGCGGGGGCGGTGGCCAGCAGGACCCAGCGACTGCCGGGGCTGGAGACAAGCGGCAGTCCGGTGTCCGGTTCCGTTTCCGCCGGTGTGTCGATGGTGAGCGATGCGAGGTTGAGTGTCTTTGCGATGCCATCAGTGACTCGCTGCAGGTCAAAGTGAATATTGGAAATGTGCACGGCAATGATCCCGTCCGGGCTGAGATGTCGCAGGAAGGCCTGAAACGCATCAGCCGTCAGGAGATGCGTGGGAATGGCGTCCCCGGAAAAGGCGTCAAGGACCAGCAGGTCGAGGTTGCGAGGAGGCAGGTTTTCCAGAGACAGCCGGGCGTCCCCTTCCACGATTTCCACGGTGCTGCGACATTGCTTCAGAAATGTGAAGTGCTCACGGGCAAGTTCAATGACGTGACGATTGATTTCGTAGAACTCAAGAAAATCAGGGGGCTGACCGTAGGCCGCGAGGGTGCCGACACCGAGTCCGACAAGGCCGATGCGCAGTTGCCCCTGAACCGCCGCCCGGCGTTCACGCAGCACCGTGAGGGCTCGGGCGACACCCGTCTGGTAGCCATAGTACATGGTGGGAACAGCCGGCATCCCCCGGAACTGCAGTCCGTGGACAATGCGACCGTGTTTCAGGATTACGGCGTCTTCCGCCGGAAAGTCTTCCACTTCCAGAACGCCATAGAAGTTGCGTCTGGTGGCGATCGCGGAGGTATCGTCAATCATGGCGGAGGCCGACACCGTGAGTACGGCAACGATCAGCAGCATGGCTGTGGCCACCGCCGGGAGCGGTGGTCGCGTTGTTCGCGTCAGCCATGATCGCTGATCAAACCAGACGAGCAGTGCCAGCATCGCGGACAGCAGAATCCCGATGTGGTGTTCCCAGTAGCCGGGAAATACGACGGGAGCGATCAACGCGTTGATGACACCTCCGCAGGCACCTCCGGCGGAGAGGATCAGGTAAAACAGGGTGAGTGACTGTGCGGTTGGTCGGAGCCGTGCGAGTTCTCCATGGCACAGCATGAATACAGCAAACAGCGTGGAACACCAGACCAGCAATTGCAGTGACAGATGCAATCGCAGGCCAAAGGCCTGAACCCAGCAAAGCGCAAGGAGCAGCACGGCGGTGACGGGGCCGAACCAGCGTCGGGCGTACCAGCGTTCACTTTCGAAGCAGAGGATGAATGACAGCAGATACAGAGCCAGCGGCGCAATCCACAGGAATGGAACAACGGCGATGTCCTGACAGATCTGATTGGTTTCGGCCGTCAGCATCACGGAGGCGAGGCAGGCGAGTCCGAACCACTGCAGCCGCTTTGCCGCGTCAGGCAACCCCGTCACATGCAACTTCGTGGAAGACGCACCAGGCTGTGCTGTTACCGCGGCGGTGCTGCTGTTGCTGTGTGATCTGCGGACGGACCACATGGTGGCGGCGCAAAGCCCGGCGAACATAACAAACCCGACTGACCAGAAACGAGCCTGTCCGGGCAGTGACAATGCAGGTTCAATCAGGAGTGGATAGGACAGCAGTGCCAGCAGGGAACCGCTGTTGGAAAGTGCGTACAATCGGTGTGGTGACGACCGGGGGCGCAGCAGGCTGTACCAGCGCAGGAGCAGCGGGCCTGTCGTGCTGAGCAGGAAATACGGCAGGCCGACGGTGATGGACAGCACCGCCAGAATGCGCGGAACAGGAGTGCTGCCGTCGGTTGGTTTCCACGACGGATCGGGAAGAATCTGCAGAGGCAGGACGGTGGCTGTGAGCAGGAAGGCGTGCATGAGTGTCTGCTGGGCGAGGGAGAGCCGTGATGTGATCAGGTGTGAGTAGGTGTATCCCAGAAACAGCAGGAACTGGAAGAACAGCATGCAGGTGGTCCAGACTCCGGGTGAGCCACCAAACCACGGCAGCAGCAGGCGACTGATCAGCGGTTGAATCTGAAACAGCAGAAAGGCGCTCAGGAAAACGGCGCAGGCAAACACGAGTGTCATACGATCGCTGCGACCTCGCGGAGGCGTACCGGGGCTGGAGGAAACAGCGTTGGAATCAGCGTGAGTCATAGTTGTCGAAGGGCCAGTGTGACTGGCGAAACAAAGTTGATCTGACAGAGGCCAGGGGGTTGCGAATCGGGGCTGACGACGTCCGGAGAACGCCGGCACGGGCTCGGTACCCGCCGGGGGCTCGTGCGACAAGCGAGTCACACCGAGCTTCATCGTCCTGCGGGAAGAGTAGTTGAAGCGGGAAGTTGGTGGAAATCAACTGCTGACGGCACGACTTTAAGCGGACTGGCACGCTGCATGCAACGAGTGCGATTGTGGGAGACCAGATCAACACGGATGAAACAGTTTTGTTGTGTTGTGTTGAGGGAGGGCGAAGTTCCATCTGAGCCGCAAAGTCAGGTTTGCGGCTTGGCAGGAGCCGCGCCCTCCCGATGATACGTGGTCTCCCGATGATGCGGCTGGTCGCAATGTTGTGAGCGGCGACGCGTTAGCGGCCGGTTGCGATTCGTGGGTTTCTGTCGTGGTGGTTTATGTTTTTTCAACCACGGATGGACACGGAAGAACACGGATGGAACAGGTTTGTTTTGTTTGGGGAGGGCGAAGTTCCATCTGAGCCGCAAGTCAAGTTTGCGATTATGGCGGATGGAATTGTGCCGGGATTGTGGTTCGGCGAGCACGAGTACCGCTGCGCTGAGCACGAGCACGAGTACGAGTGAGGGCGTGGGGTTTCAACCACGGATGGACATGGATCAACACGGATGGATGAATTTGGGGAGGCGAGCGGTGGGCTGGAGAACACTGCACGCACGTTTCGGCGGAGCGAAACGCGACAATCCCCCGGCTGAACACCGTTTCACAATCCCAGCCGCGCCTTCGCGAGGGTGCGTTCCGGAGATCGGTGACTTGCGGGACGCGGGGAAAACGGGGGGGTGGAATGGGAGGAATGTGTGCGGAGTGAGATCAACAGTTGCGGCGGTTTCCATCAAAATCGGTAATTTCCCGGCGAATTTTGGCTGGAATCTGAAAACACCCGCCATGTCCGTCGATTTTCACTGTGGAATGTTAGTTTCCGCGTGGATTTTCGTCTGCTCCCCTGTTGCTGCGGCAACGCTGTTCGAAAAGTGATGGAAATTTCTGCATCCGGCCGCTGTGTGATTCTGCGGCAGCGGAATGCGGCGTGTGTTGCGAAATGCTGCGATGGTGCAGGCTGATGGGCTGAGTGTGTGTTGTGAGCGGGTGAGGCTGAGCGGGAGTGTCGGGGTCGTGGTTCCGTTGCGGAATCTGTTTTTTGTTGGCAGGCATCCATGGGCAAAATCAGAGGCCAGCGTAGGGTTCATCGGACATCGGGTGTAGCGGCCCTGGTGGAGGTGATGGAACATCGCGAGTTGCTGAGTGCGGTCACGATTCAGTTGGCGGCCAGTCAGGACACCACGATTTACAACGTGGCAACGGGGGACTTGTCGAACGGCGCGGGCGAGTATCTGGTTGTGGGTGGTGCGGAGGGTTTTGCGGCGGCACGGCGGGCTCTCGTGTCGTTCAATGTGGCCGGGGCCGGGATTCCAGAGGGCTCGACTATTCTGGACGCCGTGCTGACTCTGCATGCGGCAGAGGTGACAGGCGATGCCACGCGCGTAGGCCTGCATCCGATTGCCAAGTCCTGGGGCGAATCCACCACAGATGCCTCCGGGAACGAGTTTGAAGGTGTTCCGGCGGGAGTGAGAGACGCGACGTGGCTGTTCAGTCTGTTTGATTCCACGGGGTGGGCATCAGCCGGTGGAGATTTTGGTGTTGAATCAGCGGCCCTCACCGTCAGTGGACTCGGGGCGTGGCAGTGGTCATCGGCGGGAGTCGTCGCGGATGTGCAGACCTGGCTGGACAATCCGGCTGACAACTTCGGCTGGATGATCAAAAGTGCGGAAGCCAGCGGTTCGATCCGCGGCTTTATCAGTCGCGACAATGCGAATATTGCCCTGCGACCGACTCTGGAAATCACCTATGAAGAGCCCGTAATTCCGTCACTTGTTGAGGGGCGAAAGTGGTTTGACCGGAACGCGGATGGTCTTCGCGTCTCCCCGCTGCTGCAGTCTCTGCAGTTAAGTTTTCCGTGGGGAAAGAACAGTTTCAATGCCTTCGGTGGACGTGAATACTGGTATCGCTCGGCAGCGAACAATGCCTGGTATTTTCTGACGCCGGACGGAGATTTGAAACGCTGGAGCGGTCAGGGGGGAAAGTTAACCGGGACGTTTGTGGATCACCTGGGAGCTCGGGCCTGGCACAATCCCGGAGTGTTGCTGAATCCAGCGACGGGTCAGGACGAGCCATGGCTCAATGGGTTTGTCTTTGACCTGGTGGATGATCTGGGCAATGTCGTGGCGACGACACAGTCACGGGACATTGACCTGAACGGGGACGGTCAGAATCAGGAAGAGCAGGAGCGGGGCTGGTACCGTTTTGAAAACGTGCGGCCCGGGCGTTACACCGTGCGGGAACGCGTACCGACCGGATGGGCTCTGAGTGCTTCGGTTCGATCGCCCGGGGCAGCACAGGCATGGACTCTGGATCAGACTCTGGGATTGTCGTTCAGTGGGAACCTGCATGAGAATTTCGGAGGTCAGGGGGAACGCTGGCTGAAAGGTACGGCGGGCTGGTACTACGTGACGCCGGTGGGTGCGTTGTACCGCTGGAATGGCCGAACCGTGTCCGCCTCGGCGCCGTTGAGTGGTGAACTGCTGGCGACTCCGGGACCAGGCTACTACGTGGATGTCTCGTTGCTGCATGCGGCGGAAAATCCAGTCTTGAACGTGACAGAAGGATCGCTGGTCACTCGCGTGAACTTTGGCAACTATCGTCCGACGATGATTGAAGGACGCACATGGGCGGATTTGGATCCGAACGGTGCCAGAAACATTGCCAGGCTGCCGACGGCGGTGGCCACCACCCTCCCGGATCAGGCGCCTGCATCTCTGAAGAACGTGACATGGTACGAGGTCACGATTCCAGGGGACCCGAATGCGGGAACTGGTGGCAATGTTTCTGAGACGAAGCGACTGTACTACATCTCGGCCTTCGGAGAAGTTTACCAGTGGTCGGTGGCGGGTGGATCGACGCTGGTCACGCGGATTTCTGCCGCTGCCGGCAAGACCGCGACGGACTTTGCGAAGGCGGCGTTTGTGGCTGAGCCGTGGCTGAACGGTGTGACCGTGGAATTGCTGAACGAGTCCGGCTTTGTGGTGGCTCGCATGACCACATCGGACATGGATCGCAATGCCGATCAGCAAATCGATGCGGAGGCGGAACGTGGCTGGTATCACTTTGCCGGGCTCACACCAGGCAAGTACACCCTGCGACAGACAGTCCCGTCAGAAAGTCGTGCTGTGTCTGAGGGCCCGGAGGCGTTGCAGAGCCAGGCCGTTCGACTGGCGGCCGACTATGGCTTCCGTGCTGAGGTTACGGATCACTTTAATTTTGGCGGACGCAATGAACGTTGGTTCCGCTCGGGTTCCGGGGACTGGTACTACATGACTCCGAATGGCAGTCTGTGGAAGTGGGACGGCAACAGTGGTGGCAGTCTGGGCCCGGTCCGGGGAACTCAGATTGCCCGGCTGTCCGGAAGTTTTTATCTCAATCTGAATCTGCTGTTTCAGCCGGTCACTCGCGAGATCGTGACAGCGGGCGATGAAACACGGACGCTGAATCTGGCGCAGACGAAGCTGCTGGATACGGTCTTCAGTTCCCTTGCGTCGTCGATTACCTGACCGGGCGTTTCGCCTTGTTAAGGGGAGGGCGAATGTCAGGGACGGCGAATGTCAGGGACGGCGAATGTCAGGGAGGGCGAATGTCAGGGAGGGCGAATGTCAGGGAGGGCGAAGTTCTACCTGAGCCGCAAACCTGGATCGCGACTCGGCAGGAGCCACGTCCCACCGCAATATTGTGAGCGGCAACGCATTAGCGGCCGGTTGCGATTTGCGTTTTTTCCGTCGGGGTGATGTGTTTTTTTGAACCACGAAAGACGCGAAACACAAGAAATCGGGGGTAATGTTGTTGGTTTGGCGAGCACGAGCACGAGCATGAGCACGAGCACGATGAGGGCTGGGCCCGGATTAGCCGGCCCGCAAGCCGCGTGTTTTGCGATTCAGCCGCGGAGCGGCGACAGGATGTAGCCATGGGCGTCAGCCCATGGAATGGAGTGTGTTGAACGACCCTAAGCCCCAACGGGGCGACATGAGCCGACTCACCCGGATTTCCCGTCGCCGCATTCAACACGTTGATTGGCTGAACGCCGGTGCTTGAAACGGCGATCCGAATTGTTGTGATCGCTGATTGGCGGCACACATGCCGTTGCTTTGTAACTCCGACGGCTGCGTCGTATGGATTTCCTCGGACTGGCGTCCGAGGCTTTTGCATGGCATTGCTTCGCAATTCAGTCGCAACCGGGGAATTTTTCGGCTGGGAATTAAGGTTGCAGATCTGAGTTGGGGGGACGATGCTGACACCCCGAGCACGAGCACGAGCACGAGCACGAGCACGATTATGGGCGAACTCTTTGTTGAAACCACGGAAGGCGAATTATGTTTTGTTTTCCGGGAGGGCGAGCCAACCGGAAGATCAAATAGAGGGTCTTCCAGAACATACGGAGGAACAAAGTGCTAATTGCACAACGCCCAATCCTCACTGAGGAAGTAGTAAGCGAG
>CAIYBH010000132.1 GCA_903924405.1 uncultured Planctomycetaceae bacterium
CAACCCGGTACCAGTCGCCTTGCCCTGATCTTCAACACTGGAAACGCTTCGCATTGTTCAACCCCGTTTTCCTGCCACTGTTCGCACCTATCAACCCTTTCGGGACGGCCGAACAATACAAACGAAAACACCCTGGCGAAGAACATTCTGCCAGGGTGTTGAACGGATTGCGGGATGCTGCGGGATGCTGCGGGTTAGTTACGGGTTAGTTGCGGGTTCCTTCGGTGAATTCAGGAAGCTTCAGCCCCCATTGATTCGCCAGCGATCGAGTTATCCGGACGGATTTTTTATCCCCTTCCATCTGGTCCGAATTTTTTTTCCTGAGGTCACTCCACTTCCTTTCGGAACAGGCCTTCCCAGCTTTCACCAGCAGTGGACGCCATACTTTGGGGGGCCGGTATGCCGACCATTGTGGGGGCGTCTGATCTGCAACACCCCGTGCTTCAATCCAGTCGGCAAGAATCTGCAGCTCAGATTGGTAATTCCAAACAGCGTTGGTGAGTTGACGTAGGCACTGCAGTTCAACAGAACACTGACAACAGACGTGGAAGTGTTTTCGGACGTCATCAATGAATTCAAGGTTCAGGGGTGTCGCCTGAATACTGTTTCGAATTCTGAGTGTGTCGGTGTCATTTAGCAAATGGCCGTTGATAACGCATGGAAGAATCCCCATAGGATCGATTTTATCTGAATCGACTTCAAGCAATTCCGGGTCATCAGCGTGATACCGACAGTACGACAGCAATGTACTCAGAGTCTTAGTCAAATCGTTCAGCATGACGGCCGGGGCTTTGATCCATTCGGCGGCTTGCCTTGCCCGGTCGGACGGATCCGCGGCCTTCACGGTCAGTGGAATTTGATTGAAATAAAGCCAGTCGTTTTCTTCGTGAGCCATCACCGCGTTCCTGCATCGCGGTTTCCTGAATGAGAAACGGCAGACGGAAGGGCTTCAGGAAAAGCCCGTTCGCCGCGGGAAGCTACTCCGCGACTATCCGCCACCGTGTTCAGGATTCTACTTCGCGGCAGACGCTTTCGACAGACTCAACAGCCCAGCCAGCTGTTCAGGCGACAACGCCGCCAGCGCCTGCAATGCTGCCGCCAGGTCGATGGGGGCTGCGGCGGGTCTCTCTGTGGGTCTCTCACTTGAAGAATCGCCCGTTTTCCCAGTGTTTTTTGGGGGTGGTTCGAATCCTACTCGGAGCACTTCGGCTTCGCGAATACCCGCGAAGAATCCAGCAGAGCCCGGAAAAACACTGAGTTTTTCCGGGCTCTTTGTTTTTGGGTTCCGGGCTATTCTGGCACTTTCGGACGTCTGCATGTCTACCTGGATGTCTACTCGATTTCCGAAAGACACCGCCGCCGCAACGTCCTCCGGCCGTGTTCCGCTTGGTCGGGCGAAGTCCCACTGAGTCGATTTCCAGCACCTAACGCCCCACCTGACGCCCCACCTGTCCTTCAACCGCCGCTGCGAAGCCTTCGGGCGTTATCCAGCTTGTCAGGGCGAAGGTCGACCTGAGCCGATCGTTCTGAAGTTCGGTCGTACCGATATGGACCTGTTCCCTGAATTTTCTGCTGAATCGCAGACCAACCCGTTATGCCGTCAGGGGTTGGAGGATGCGCAACGGGCTGATACGCGGCACGCGCTGGTTTAGACTTGCATATCACCCGAAATCCGGGATCGTACACAAGGCTCACAGGATGGAGTCGGATTGTCAGCGTCGGGACGCCCGCCGCCAGCACTACTCCAACACCAAACGGAATCCGAAGACGCAATTTGGGTCCTGCGGATTGCAGTATCCACGGGCCGCACTGCGGACAAGTCGCGGCTCGCTGCGGTAGGTACCGCCGCGCAACACACGCAAAGTTCCTGCCTTTGGTCCGGAAGGATCGGTGAGTGAGCGGGTTGGGTACCTGCCGTACCAGTCGCTGCACCATTCCCGGACATTCCCGTGCATGTCGTATAAACCAAACGGATTCGGCCGCTTCTGCGCGACACGATGCGGGAATTTTTCGCCGACATCCCAGGCGTTTCGGTTGTACCACGCGTAGTTGCCGAGTTCTGCGTCGTCAGCCCCAAAACTGAACGCCGTTGTGGTGCCACCCCGACAGGCGTATTCCCACTCCGCCTCCGTCGGTAACCGATAGACTCTGGTCTCCAGTTCGCTCAGCTTCCTGC
>CAIYBH010000133.1 GCA_903924405.1 uncultured Planctomycetaceae bacterium
CTGCAGGCCCCAGCCCCGGGGGGAGACCGTGGCTGTCGGGCACGGCTCCGTCCAAGCAGAACGGCTGGCGCGTCTCTGGAAGCGTCCCGATTTTGACTTCCTCGACCAGGACGCGCAGTCTTTCCGCTCCTCGCAAATGGAAGGCCGGGTGTGGGTGGTGGATTTTTTCTACACCACCTGTCCGGGCCCCTGTCCCGCCCTCAGCAGCCGACTGAGCGAGTTGCACCGGCGCTTCGCCGCCAATCCCGGCGTGGGATTTCTGTCGATCTCCTCCAACCCCGAGAAGGACCGGCCCGAGGTGCTGAAGCTGTATGCCGACAAGTTTGGCGCGGACGCGCGGTGGCGTTTTTTGACAGGGGACAAGGCTCAGATTTTTTCCGTCGCAAACCAGGGTTTCAAGATGGGGCTGACCGAAGGGTCGGCGGACGGGGAACCGATCACCCACAGCACGCGCCTGCTTTTGGTCGACGCAGAGGGTTGGGTGCGCGGAATTTACGAAGGAGCAGGGGAGGAGTCCGAGGAGGCTTCGAGCCGTCTGGTTGCCGACATTGAAACCTTAAGCAAAGGAGCGAAATGAACGTTCAGGAACTGCCGCTGCTCAACGCCTCACTCAACACCCTGGCCACCCTCCTGATTGTCGCGGGCCTCATTGCGATCAAGGCGGAACGCAAAAGTCTTCACCGCATCCTGATGGGGGGCGCCATCGTGGTGTCCGCAGCGTTTCTGACGTCGTACCTGATCTACCATTTTAACGTGGTGGCCGTCACCAGGTTCACCCACACCGGTTGGCCGAAGACGCTGTACTATTTCATCCTGACCCCTTTTCCGATGCCTCGTATTCGTGACGACAGACTGGTCTTCAAATCAAAGGACAATTGCCGATGAAAGTGCTCCTGGCAAACCCCCGCGGATTTTGTGCCGGGGTCAACATGGCCATCGAATGCCTTGACGAAGCCATCCGACGCGTCGGCCCGAAGATCTACGTCTACCACGAAATTGTTCACAATCGTTACGTGGTCGACCGGTTCACCAAACAGGGCGTGCGGTTTGTCGATTCGCTGGAAGAAGTTCCACCGGGATCCATCCTGCTGTTCAGTGCTCATGGAGTCAGCCCGGAGATTCGCCGAGTCGCCCGGGAACGCCGACTGCAGACTGTTGATGCCACCTGCCCGCTGGTCACCAAAGTCCACCTTGAAGCGATCCGCTACGCCAATCAGGGGTATCACATCCTGCTGATTGGACACGAAGGCCACGACGAAGTGATCGGCACGATGGGCGAGGCTCCGGAAAGCATTACGCTGGTCGAAACACCGGAAGAAGTCGAAACCCTCAGCTTTTCGCAGCAGGACAAACTGGCCTACCTGACACAGACCACCCTCAGCGTGGATGAAGCCAACGCCGTCATTCAGGCCCTGCGACTCCGGTATCCCTCGATTGAATGTCCGAAGAAAGAGGACATCTGTTATGCCACGACCAACAGGCAGGACGCCGTCAAGTCGCTGGTTGCTCAGGCAGATCTGCTCATTGTGCTGGGAAGTCAGAACAGCTCCAACAGCCGTCGCCTGATGGAAATCGGTGCCCAGCGGGGAATTCCGTCGTTCCTGATCGACGGAGCGGCCGAGATTCAGGACACATGGTTTTCGGGCGTGCAGACGGTGCTGGTCACAGCTGGTGCGAGTGCTCCGGAAGTTGTGGTTCAGGAATGCATTACCCACATGCAGACCAACTTTCAGGCCGAGGTCACGGAAGTGACACTCAGAGAAGAGCACGTAAACTTCGCCCTGCCGAAAGAATTACTTGAACTTGGTAACGGGACAGGGGAGGGCGCGGCTCCTGCCAAGCCGCAAACCTGACCGGCTCGGATGGAACCTTGTCCTTCCATTCCATCCGTGCCTAACCGAGTACATCCGTGGATTCAAACCCACGTCCATCCGTCAACCCACACAAATTGCCACCTTCTTCCGTGTGCTCCGTGGTTCAATCCACCCCCGAATCCCATCCCCCTCAATCCGTGCCCATCTGTGCCCATCCGTGGTGAAAAAACGCCACGCCCTCTGCCTTCCTTTTCGTGTGATTCGTGTCTTCCGTGGTTCCAACAACACCCCCATCCATCCGTGGTCATCGGTGTTCATCCGTGGTTTGAAAACGACCACCGAATCAAACCGGCTCAGATGGAACTTCGCCCTCCCCAAAAAACCGCCCCTCATTCCGTGTCTTCCGTGGTTCCAAAAACACCCGGAAACTGTGCCGAAGATACTGATTTTCGGGATTTCCCGGTCAGGTCATCCTCAGCAGCCGCGGAATTTTTTCCGTTCCGGGCGGTTCCGAACTGCGAAAACCGCCGTGTTCGCCAGGGCGATACTTGAACAACTCGCTCAGCCAGGCTAAACTCCGCGGCATGGTTGGTGGCTATAGCTCAGTTGGTTAGAGCGCCAGATTGTGGTTCTGGAGGCCGCCGGTTCAAATCCGGTTAGCCACCCCTTCAAAGCCTCATTCGTTCTTGCAGCGAATGAGGCTTTTTTCGTCTCCGGCGGCCCGTTTGAACCATTGCCGACGCCACACAACGGCCCTTGGCACCGGTCGCAAGCCTCTCCGTCGCGTTGGCCCGTGGGCCCGCAACCGTGTAGCCTGCCGTGGACCGGACGCTGACCAGTTTACGGTTCACTGGAGACTCCTGGGAAAAGTGATCGGTGAAACGATGGAGGAGCCCCAACCCATCAGAACTGCAACTCCGTGAAACGTCCCGCCTGACTGCAAGGTACATCGATTTTCACAGGTATCATGCGCGGCGAAACGAAAACACTTGATTTTTCACACGCAGGGACAGATACTTATGGCATGACACCCGTCCCACCTCTCCCGTTCGCGGTGACGTGCATCCTGGACGGGTTTTTTAATGCGCTGTCCACTTGTTGCCCTGTGAACGCCGACACAATCAGCCCCATCGCAAGCGCAGGGATCGAGCTGGAACTGCGGGGCTTGAACTCGGTGTTGCCATCGACCACAAGGCTGTGCGACTCTCTGCGGGCTGCTACCCAATAAGGCCTGTCCACTTTCGACGCCCAAGTGGCCCCCTTTTGCATGCCGGTTTCAACAGCACAAAAACGCAGCAAGCACTTGCACCAGCAGTCCTGTCGCCGAATGGCTGAATTTACTTCGCTTCGCCCTAAACTCTGTGTCCTCCGTGTCCTCTGTGGTTAAAAACACACTCTTCGAGGGCCCGCGTTTCGCCATCCCAGGCCGAAGCTCTTGACTCGCATTCGCTGGGCGCTGATACTTACTAAAGCGACCAGAATGAGCCGGCGACAGTCGACTCGGGTTTTGAAGCCCTGGCCGCACCTTTTAACGCGGACGACATCAACATCGAAGTCTTTGTCACGCAGGGCTGCCGCATCGACTACTCGCCGCCCTGAGCATCGCGGTCTTCACGGAGGAAGATCTGGAGATCCGGAACAGGGATACCGAACACGTCCAGAACTCTGCGTGTGATGTCACGGATGGAGTTGGCGGAGAGGTTGATTTCAGTGAACAGATCTGTCTCCAGCTGCAATGCGGAACGTAATGGGTCCCGCGTGTGACTGAACGAATGATGTCCTCGTTTGGAAACAAAGTCCGGATGGTTCACGAGAGACCGAAACTTGTTGCGGTCGTGAGCGAGAAGTTGCAGGCAGACGAGTTCAAACAGGCGTTTCCATGTGGTGATGCCGGTGGTGCCGCGGCCCAGGAGGATGAAACCGTGGGGACGTTTCCAGGTGAAGTCCTCATCGAGACGGTGAGGGACTTCACGGTCCAGTTCCTGAATGATTCGCTGATTCTCGGACTCACAATCACCGCCGGTCTTTTCCTCTGCGGCCAGGTTGACGCTGGTAAACTGCTGCACGAGTACTGAAAGATCGGTCGCCAGCAGATCAAACGCGGCGAGTTTTTCGTTGTAGGTGCGTTTGAATGCTACGCCCTCCTCCAATGAATCGGGATCGTTGTGGTCGATGCTCTGCCAGATATCGTCGGACAAGGCCAGCAAGTTTTCGCGAACGGCTTCAAGATCTTCCAGAATATTGCGAGTTCGTTGATTCATAAAGAGCCGAACTTTCATGATGTCTGCGTCAGTATCGCGAGGTACGGTCGCCAAACGCTTTGCGAATCCTACAGTGGGGCAGCGGCTTCGAGCTGTTTGATCAGGTGTAGCGCATTCCGGACTTCCTCCTCGTACAAAGGGGGATTACCAGCGTGTGCAGC
>CAIYBH010000134.1 GCA_903924405.1 uncultured Planctomycetaceae bacterium
AGCAGCCCCTGCAACTCGGTCCGTCGGTTCTTCGTCCTGTTGAGTTCCTCGGTTTTTGTCTGAAGTTTGCTAAGTGCCGTTTTCTCGTACTCTTCCGCTTCGGTTTTTCCTTGTTGGCTTTGGTCGAGCGTCTGCCGGAGCCCGGGGAGGATGGCGTCAAGCTGTCGCGCGCGGTCCAGCTGGGGTCTGGCAGCGATTTGATCCTTCTCCAATTCTGTGGCGTGTGCCTGCGCCCTTTCGAAGGCGGTCGTTGTTTCCTGCAGGGTCGTCTGTGCACTGAGGAATTCACTGGCTCGCCGTGCCAGTGCTGTTTCCGCGTCCTTGAAAGTGGTGTTGGCCTGCTGATGCGGGATTCGCAGTGGCTGTGCTTCGCGCAGGACGCGCTGACTTAACTGCAGCTGGGTTTTGCGCGGAGCGGCATCGTTGTCAAGCTGCACGGCCCTGGTGTATTGAGCCCGGGCTTCGGACAGTTCGCGATCCAGTTTGGCAAGTCCGGTGAACCACTCCAGTGTGGCTTTGAGACGGGCAAGTTGCTGCTGACTCTCGTGCAGCGACTGTTTCGCTTCCTCGCGTTGTTTTTCCGCGTCGGCTCGTGCTTCGACGGACAGGGGTGTATAGCCCTGCATCTGAGACTCAATCGCTTTGAGTTTTTCCTCTTCTTCAGAGCAGCGCTTGAAGACGGCCCTGGAAATTCTGGTGAAGGCTTCGGTACCAGTCAGGGCTTCAAGGATTGCAGCGCGTTCTTTGTCATCCGTTTTCAGGAATGCGGCGAAATCATTTTGCGCCAGCATGACTGCGCGAGTGAATTGCGAAAACGTTAACCCAATCCGCAGCTCGATCGCGTTCAGGACATCCGTTTTTTTGCCACCTTCAATGACGACGCCTTCGGCACCGGGAGTGACGTTTTCGGAGTAGAGGGCCATTTCGGATTTCTGCAGGGCGCCGTCGACTTTGTTGCGAGCGCGACGCACCTGCCAGCGAGCGGTGTATGTTTTGCCATCCATACCGACAAAAGCGGTTTCTGCAAAGCCAGAGGCTGCGCCGCGGCGCAGCAGGGTCCGTGGATCCCTTTGTGTTTCCCCTTCGGACAGTTTTTCTGTTTTTGTGCGGATCGCGCTGAGCCGCGGAGTATCCTCGTAGAGTGACAGGCACAGCGCATCGAGGAGCGTACTCTTACCGGCACCGGTGGGCCCGATGATGGAATAGAGTCCTGTGGAACGCAGGGGGTCGCGGGTGAAATCGACCGTGTGCTGGCCTTCCAGCGATGCCAGATTTTCGACAGTAATGCGGAGGATTTTCATCAGAGGACTCCTTCCTGCAGCAGGATTTCCTGAAGGGCCTGCAGGACGTCTGCATCGGGTTCTGTCTGATACTTTTGCTTCCAGTAATCGCGGAACACGCTGTCCGGGTTTATGGATTGCAGTGCTGTGGCCGGTTCTGTGCTGGTTTCCGGATCGGAGTCGAGTGTGGTGTGCTGTTGCTGGCGGCGAATGGCCGTCAGGCGGACCTGCTTATTGCGGACGGCCTCCTGAATCCGTTTGGTGCGTGTTGGATCCGGCCCGGTTTCCAGGACGACAACTTCGAGGAACGGAAAGCGTTCCGGTGGAAGTTCCGGGTCGACGGGAAGTTGATTCAGTTCTTCGATCAGTTCATCGATGGGAGCTGCGTTGCGGCGCGGGACAGACAGCAGCGGTACGGATTCCGGCACGAGTAGTTGTTGTGTCGCTTGCAGTTGTCCGTCTTTGAAGAAGAGTTGCAGGACCTGATGCTGGTAATGGCGTTCAGAGAAGGACAGTGGGATGGGACTGCCGCTGTAGCGAATTCTTCCCTGCTGGAACTGCTGTGCCTTGTGCAGGTGGCCGAGAGCCACGTAGGCGAGTGAATCCGGAAAGGTACTGAGGCTGACGGCTTCGGCGTTGCCGATGACAATGCGGCGTTCGGAGTCGCGAGATTCTTCCCCCCCGGTCAGGTGACAGTGCCCCAGTGCGATCAGGGGGACCGTGGACGAGTGCTGATGCCGCAGGGTCAGGGCGTGTTCGGTGACCTGGCGATACAGTTCGTGGATACCGTCGAGGTAGGGGTCAACAGCGTCTGGAAGAACCGGGACATCGGCAGGACGCAGAAACGGGACCGCCAGGATGAGCGCCGCGAGGGATTGATCGGGTCCGTGCAGAGGCACGATCAGGCGATCGAGGTCGATTTGTCCATCATCATTTCTGCGGACGGTTCCCACGACGTGAATTCTGAGCGACTGCAGCAGGCTGGCGGGGGCTTCAAGCCGAGCTCCGGCATCATGATTCCCGGCGGTAATCACGATCTGCAGAGTGGGGAGTGCGGTTTGTACGCTGGCGAGGAACGCGTAGAAGCGTTTCTGAGCGGAGGCGGGCGGGTTAATAGTATCGAAGATGTCGCCGGAGATGAGCAGAGCATCGGGCTGATGTTGACGGAGTTGTTCGAGGAGCCAGTCGAGGAACTGAGCATGTTCGAAGTCGCGATCATATCCGTGGAACAGTTGGCCCAGATGCCAGTCAGCCGTGTGAAAAATCTGCATGACGAGTGAACTTACAGGAAGAAATGAGAATCTCAGGGCCAGGGGAGTGAGCAACTCAACCGCAGGGCCTCATCGCCGGTGGCACTCTAAACGGTGACGCACAGAACCACAAATCGGAAGCCCCTGACACCTGCAAAGTTCAAACAACTCGCGCGTTGCCCGAACAGACGAATGTGTTGCTTCAGCCTACTAAAACCTCATTGATGGAATGCTGTGCCTGAGTGAATTGAAGAATTCGCTCAGCCAACACAGGATCCTGTCAAATGCACGGTAGTCATTTGTTCGGCGGACGTCGCGGGGTGATGACCAATTGCCCGCGTCTCAGCGAGGCACCGTATGCATCGACGCAGCGTGGAGTTTTGGGTGCTCCTGGAGGTCTGGGTGGGTGTCTGGGTGACGATTTCGGATTGGTATGGACACAATTTGGGGGATTCAGTAAATCTCCGGCAGAATCTGCTGCAGGGTGGTGATAAGTCGCAGGAAATGCCGGCGTGGCCGGGGCCCTGTCAGTGGCGGATCCGTGGATGAGAAAAACCTCGAGGGGCTGCGACAGTTTCTCTGAGTGCTTTCTGTTCAGGCTGGGTCATTTTTTACGTTTGATTGCAGGAAACCGACAGGATGTTCAGGTTCTGCTCACTTACCACGGCGACAGCGCTGTCACTCGGACTTTGCGGGTGTTATCCGTCCATGTACGGTCCGTATCAGAACCGAGGCATGTACGGGGCTCCTGCAATGTACGGTCAACCCGGGACTCTGGTGATGCCGCAGCAGCCGGGGACGACGGGGTATCCGCTGAATGGTACCTCAACGTTCAGCAACGGAACCACGGTACCGCAGGACGACTTCAGCAAAGAGAAGGATGAGCGGTTTTTCGACGAATCGGGTGGTGCGAATGACGGCGGAGTTCCTCCAGCCAAAGACCCCGGTACGGAGACGGACAGGGGCGGCATGTTCCCGACAGATAACCCCTGACAGTGCCGGGGGCGCAAATAGGGGTCAGGAACCAATAGTGCGAAGCACCCTTCGGGCCGGGGCGGAAAAAGGGGTCAGGAACCAATAGTGCGAAGCACCCTTCGGGCCTTTAGGCTATTGGTTCCTGACCCCTTTTTCCGCCCACCAATCAGCGGGTGCCGGAACGCAGGAAGAGTTGCCCCAGTTGGGCTGGTGGGCTGCCATAGACCTGCTGCAGGGCGGCTGCGGCGTCCGGATTGCCACGGAGTGCGGTGAGGAACTGCTGAAAACGCTGTGGTCCGCCCTGATTCATGAGAAAGCGGACAAGCAGATAGCCGACATCTCCGACTTCACCGGGGGAGAACGTGCCTTCGGTGAAGAGTTTGGCGGGGTCGTTCAGCGTGGCCAGCGATTTTGTGGCACGGACTGGGAGCGATTTCAGGAAGGCTGAATTCTCCGGAATGCCGGCTTCGAGTGTACCGAACCCCAGTTTGAGCCAGTCTGGCAGGGGGGCGCCGTCGCGGGTAAGGAACGTCTGGCTGACGAGTGAATTCAGGAGCTCGGTCGCGGAGAGCGCTGTGTCTGCGCCGGTATCACTGGTATCACCGGTATCATGCATGGCGACGTAGGCGGTTTCCTGACCGGCATTGATGACGGAGTGCCCGGAGATGACTTTGGGCGTACGGCGATTGTTCATCAGCACGGTGTTGAATTCTTCGTAGTCGAACCGGTCTTTGGTCACGAACACGATGAGTCGACCGCGGAATGGTTTTTGTCCTTCGGGCAGCGGGTATTTTGTGGTGAGTTGAGCGAGGTGCGACTGCGCTGAGTCGGCCAGTGTCTTCAGCCGGGACTCATCCACGGTCCCGTAGAAATAGAAGTCGGGGGACGTGAAGGCGTTGCCGGTGGTTTTGGGGGAGACGCGTTTCCAGAGTGCTTCAGCCTGTTCGGTCCGTCGTTGTTCGAATTCTGAGTCGGACATGGCGGCGAGGCGCGCGGCTTCGAGTTCGGCTTCCGTGGGAACGAGTGTGCGGATGGGAGCTTTGGGGTCGGTGCCGTCAAAATGTGCGCCTTCGCGGATCCATGTTTCGAGTGCTTTAGCCTGTGACAGTTTGAGCTGTCCCTGCCCGGCGGGCATTTTCAGGGGATCCTGTCGGAGGACGAGATCGACGATGTAACTGCCGTCCGGATTTCCGGGAACGATGGTATTGCCGGTGGGGCCACCCTGCAGCAATTGTTCAAAGGTGGTCAGCGAGTAATTGCCGCGAGGATTATTGCCGGAGTGGCAACCGACGCAGAGATTAACGAGCCAGGGGGCGACATCCTTCCGGAAGGAGACGGTTTCTGAGCCGGTGGCCATGACGACCTGGACGGGTGGTTTCTTTTCGACGAGGGAATCACCGATCGGTGCTGACTTGTCCTCGCCATCGAACGGGGCGCCCTGTTCGATCCAGCGCACGATGGTCAGGATTTCGGGGTCTTTGAGTTTTTCAGCGCCGCTGGGCATCCGTTGTTTTTCGTCCGGGTGAATCAAGCGCAGAGCCAGCAGGCTGCGCTGGGGGGTCCCTGCGAAGACGACCGGGCCACTGCGACTGCCTTTTCCGATGGCTTCGTACGTGTCCAGTCGAAAGTTTGCGGAGGCCTGGGCTTCGTTGTGACAGCGGAGGCAGTTGGTTTTGAGGATGGGAGCAACTTCGGATTCGAAGCTGACGGGAAGTACGTACTTCGCTTTGTCGAGTGCTGCTTTGCAGCCTGTCCAGGTACGGTCTTTTTCGTCCTCGGCGATTTCCAGGGCCTGCACGCGTTCGTCTGCTTTGGCGATGATTGCCTTTGCTGCTTCGACGTCCTTCTTTTTGATGAGTCCGGGTACGCCTTTCAGTTCACGAGTCAATTCGGCCAGTTCCCGGCGTGATTCCGGTGGCAGAGCGGCGTGGGCGCTGCAGGGAGCGGCAGCGGATGCTGTGAGAAAAGCGAGCAACAGGCTGAACCACAGGCGTTTGGAAATCGTCAACAGGCTGGCAGTGCGCATGCGGAGAACTCTTGAAAAAGCACGTCGAGTGGGTTCAGAGGAGAAAATGAACAGGCCGAGTCTACCGTTGTCAAGGGTCGTAATCACACTTTTCGGCAGGTTGTGGGGAACACCGGAAGAAACCCGGTTTCACTTTGACGCGGGGTGTGCCCCCGCTTAGACTGGAGGTTTGTTTAACGCGCCTTCCCAGCCATATATTCTTCGGAAAACCCTCCCCCATGGCTGTTTCCTTCCTGAATTCTCGTATTTGCTCGTCCGTATCCCGCCCACTTACGCTCATGGTGAGCTGGGCGTGCGGTGGTGTGCTTGTTGCGCAGGAACCTGTGATCGACCGCCTGGAAGGAACAGGATTTCAGCCGGGCCGTCGCGCTTCGGTCACTGTTCATGGCAAGCAGTTGCAGGGTGCTGTGGCATTGTGGACCCCGGTGGGCAGTCTGCGTGTGCGTGAGGGCTCAGATGTCACGAAGGACCAGCCGGTGGCGCTGGACGGGGATATTGCAGCCGATGCGGTGGTGGGGATTCATCCCGTCCGCATGGTGACGACGCATGGGTGTTCTGAAGCGGGCTGGATTGTGGTGGACGACCTGGCCGCGATCCCCGTCACGGCCGAGGCGGACGATCGTCGTGTGGGGCAGGCGGTGACGTTGCCGTGTTCACTGCAGAGCTTTGTGGGTCCTGTCGCATCGAAGGTATTTCGATTTTCGTTGACTGCCGGCCAGTCGTTCAGTGCCGAAGTGTATGCTCGGCGGCTGGGTTCCGACCTGGACCCGGTGTTGCGAGTTTTCGGGCCGGACGGTCGCGAGGTGGCCTACAGTGACGATGTGCCCGGGACAGAAGGGGATGCTCAATTGCGCTGGACGGCGCCAGCGGCTGGTGAATACCGGCTGGAGGTGCGGGACATTCGTTATTCCGGTGGTGGGCGGCACCACTTCCATCTTCGACTCAGCAACGCCCCGCTGGTCAGTGCGGTGATTCCTCGATTTGTTCGCGCGGGTGAACCGGTGAAATTTCTGGATGGTACCGGAGCTGTGCTGGGCGAGTCGGTCACGCCGGCCTCGGCTGTTCGTCCCGGGGGATTGACGCCGGTGAATTTTCGGGCCTCTGGCGCCGATGCGAACAACGTCGCAGCGGCTGTGCTGGTGGCTGACCCGGTGCAGACTGAGGTGGAACCGAATGATGTTCGTGAACAGGCGAACCCACTGGTGCCGGAATCCGGCGCGTTGGCGGGCGTCTTTGAGAAGCCGGGTGACGTGGACTGGTTTCGCATTACGGCGACTGAGGCGGGACCTCTGCTGCTGGCGGCTGCGACGCGGGACGTCGCCAGTCCCTGTGACCTGATTCTGGAGCTCTACAATGCGGACGGCGGTCGTCTGGTGGAAGCGGATGATGCCGGGGCCCGTGATGCGGAGCTGAATTTTCAGATTCCTGCGGCGGGTGAATACTATCTGAAGGTGTCGGAGCTGGCTGGACGCGGCGGTGTTGGCTGGCCCTGGAGTCTGCGGGTGTATCGTGGTCGTCGGGCGGTGTTGACAGCTGTGCCGGCGGACCGTCTGAAC
Source organism: uncultured Planctomycetaceae bacterium (assembly GCA_903924405.1). Classification (GTDB taxonomy): domain Bacteria; phylum Planctomycetota; class Planctomycetia; order Planctomycetales; family Planctomycetaceae; genus SXXK01. The sequence continues at coordinate 7,088 of CAIYBH010000134.1, forward strand.
GTACCGCGGGGAGGCAGTGTGGCGATGCCGCTGACGCTGCGACGCATTCAGTATGATGGTCCTTTGAAAGTGGAGGTGCTCGGGCTGCCTGCGGCACTGAAGATGGAACCCTTCGTGGTGGGGGCAAAGCAGAGCGTGGTACCGATTGTGTTGACGGCTGTGGATGCGGCTGCGGCGGCCTCGGATGCGGACTGGGGGCCGGTGACGCTGCAGGTCAGTGCCCCGGACGGCTCGGTGACGTCGTCGATTGCCGTGTTGAATCCTCCACCGCCGCGGAAGCAGGACAACGAGGTCTTCCGCAGTGCGGCGATGCGTTCCGATCTGTTTGCGGCGGTTGCGCCGGCGGGTGAATTTTCGCTGTCGGTGGACCCTGCGGTGATTTCGGTCGCTCGAGGGGCCACGGGAACGGTTCAGGTCCGGGCCACTCGGGCGGCTGAGTGGACTATGCCGATTGAAGTGGCCCTGGCGACTCCTGCTGACCAGTTACCGAATGGGGTTACTGTAGCGGGTGGGGCTATGGCGGCTGGAGAGTTGGCGATTACGATTACGGTGGCTGCTGATGCAACGCCGGGGCCCTGTACGATATTTCTGCAGGGGAAAGCGAAGAAGGACAATCAGGAACGGGTTTATCCGGTTCCGCCGATTCGGCTGGAAGTGGCAGCGGGTTCGTGACGCCTGCCATTCCGGTTCATCCGGCATCAAACTGAGAGTATTGTGGGCCGCAGACTGGCGGTCGCTGCTGTGAACCTGAGAACTCGAAACTGTAAGCTTGAAATCACGTGTTTGCTGTGTGTCAGGATCTTCGGGAACTGACTCTGAAAGAGGCGTACCAATGAAATACAGGGCACTGATTCTGACTCTGCTTGGTGTGGGTGCGTCAGCATCTGCGTTTGGTAGCGAACTGACGGTCAAGGGGCTGGAGATTCAGCCGGCTGAGGTCGTTTTGTACGGGGCTCGGGGCACCCAGCAACTGGTGGTCACAGCCAACCCTGCGGCCGCGGATATCCACGATGTGACTGCGGCGGCGGAATACCGATCTGAGGATCCCGCAGTCGCTGTGATTCAGAACGGTCTGGTCCGAGCGGTCGGCAATGGCACCACGGTGATCCGTGCGGCTGCCGGGGGACAGGAAGTCGCCATGAAGGTGACTGTGCAGGGGACGGAGCAGGCATCGCCTGTGGCTTTTCATACGGAAGTGCTGGCCGCGCTGACCAAGTCCGGCTGCAATATGGGGGCCTGCCATGGTTCGCCCTCCGGCAAAGGCGGATTTCGTCTGTCGCTTCGTGGTTACGATCCGTCGCTGGATCTGGTGACTCTGCGAGGCGAATATTTCAATCGCCGGTCCAACGTGCTGAATCCGGATGAGAGTTTGCTGTTGCGTAAGCCGCTGATGGAAGTGGCGCATGGTGGCGGTCGTCGGCTGGGCTACAACGATCCCAGCCATGTGGTGCTGAAGCAGTGGATCGGTGAAGGAATGAAAGTCGAGCCGGAGGGGACTCCTGCTCTGGTCAGTATCGAAGTGTTCCCTAAGCCGCGGGTTCTGCGTGATGGTGCCGATCAGCAGCAGTTGCGAGTGAACGGGACCTTCAGCGATGGCACGGTGCGGGACATCACTGCTCTGACTGCGTTTGACACGTCTGATGAGAGTATTGCAGCCATCACGCCGGAAGGTGTCGTGACGCGTGAAGGACGCGGTGAAGCCACAATTCTCGCCCGATATCTCGACAAAATGTCCACAACGCAGCTGACATTCCTCACTGAGCGTCCGGATTTTCAGTGGCCGAACCCAGCTGAAGAGACGCGGATTGATCAGCTGGTCTTTGGGAAGCTCCGACAGTTGCAGATTCAGCCGTCGGAACTGTGCAGCGATTCGGACTTTCTGCGACGAGCGACTCTGGATCTGACCGGGCGTTTGCCGTCCCTGGAAGAGACGCAGCAATTCAATGCGGACACCAGCCCCGGCAAACGTGCGGCACTGGTGGACCGACTGCTGTTGACGGACGACCACGCGCGGTTCTGGTCCATGAAATGGTCGGACCTGCTGCGAGTGAACAGCAAACGACTCACCAAATCCGGCGTTCACAAGTTCCGTCGCTGGCTGTTTGACGTGGTGAAAAATGACGTGCCGCTGAACCAGTTTGCTCATGAGCTGCTGACAGCCACCGGTAGCACTCAGCAGAATGCCGCGGCAGCCTACTGGAAGGCCAGTCGGGATGAGATTGATGCCACGGAAACGACCGCTCAGTTGTTTCTGGGGATTCGTATACAGTGTGCCAAGTGCCACAACCATCCCTTCGAAAAATGGACTCAGGACGATTATTACGGAACAGCCGCGGCCTTTAACCGCGTCGGGCGGAAAGAGACCGGGCTTCCGGATGATGAGCTGATCTTTGTGAAGGCCGGCGGTGAAGTGACGCAGCCACGCACAGGCAAGACCATGAAGGTGCGACTGCTGCTGGAAGGTGATGTGGATGTTCCCGAGGGTCAGGACCGTCGCGTGGTGTTTGCCGACTGGTTGACCAACAACAGCAACCCGTTTTTCGCCCGGTCGGTCGCGAATCGTATCTGGGGACATGTGGTTGGGAAGGGCATTGTGGATCCTGTGGACGACTTCCGGGATTCCAATCCACCCTCAAACCCGGAACTGCTGAGCTATCTGGCGGACGAGTTACTGAAAAGCGGCTTTTCGTCGAGACATCTGATTCGCACGATCATGAACAGTCGCGTGTATCAGTTGAGTTCACAGCGGAACAAGTACAACGCGGATGATGAGGTGTACTTCAGCCACGCCACAACTCGGATGTTGACAGCCGAACAACTGCTGGACGCGATTTGTGCTGTGACGGGTCAGCCGGAAGAGTTTGCGGGGATGCCGGGAGGCACGAAAGCTGTCGATCTCGTGGACCCACCGGAGGGGCACAAGTTTCTGCAGGTGTTTGGTCAGCCGCAGCGTGAATTGCCCTGTGAGTGTGAGCGATCGACTGACAGCAACTTGTCTCAGGCCCTGCAGCTGATTAACGGTCCCACGGTGCACAACAAGCTGCGAGCTGACGCGGGTACGGTGCACCGCTGGATTGCTGAGGGAAAAACGGATGCCGAGATTGTTAACCTGCTTTACATGAGTGCGTTGAGCCGCCCGGCGCTGCCTCAGGAGCAGGAAACAGCGATGGCTCATATCAAGGCCAGCGAAGATCGGACTCGTGCGATGGAAGATGTGGCCTGGGCCGTGCTGAACAGCAAGGAATTCCTGTTCCAGCACTGAGTGTGGCTGGTGCAGATACCGGGTCACGAGCCTCCGGACCAGGAATGGCATGGGTGACGCTTCGTCGGAGCGGGGCGCGCCCGTGTGCGGGTCCGTGTGGCCGGTGAAGATGGGCGTGGGGCGTGCCTGGCCGCAAAGGCGAGGGGCCGAGGTCGTCTTGTGAAGGGTAGGGCGGCTCAGGTGGAACTTCGCCCTCCCGAAACGGGTGTGGCGGCTCAGATGGAACTTCGCCCTCCCGGGTATCCCGGGTATCCCGGGTATCCCGGTTTCCGGGTTTCCGGGTATCCGGGTTAGAGGTGGTGTATGGGGAATCGCGGGGGACGAGCAACGGGAGCGGGGACGGCATTGTGGCTGTCGGTATTGACCTGCGTCTGGATCCTCGGATTTCAGTGGTTGTTCTTTCAGCAGACCCTGGAAAGTCCGGAGTTGCCGCGTTCGGACCTGTGGCTGATGCTGGCTGATGAGTTGCTGGGAGTGGAGGCCATCGCGGGTGGTGAGGCGTCTGCAGACGCGGGAGTGCGTTTCCTGTGGCAGCGGGTCCCCATGCTGGGTGGGGCGGGAGCGCTGTTGCTGCTGGCGCTGGCGTATGGCGGGTTGGTGCACGAGATTTGTCTGGTCCGATTGCCGTTGTCGCGGGTTGAGCGGCTGGTGATTGTGGCTGGGTGTGGTTTGGTGCTGCTGTCTACGGCGACGCTGTTCGCCGGCTTGCTCGGGCAGCTCACGCGACTTTCGCTATTTGGTCCGGCGGTGCTCTGTGGGCTGGTTTCGCTGGGGCTGAGGCTCAGGCGATGGCGTGATCGGGTGAGTCCGACGGGCGTGGTGCAAGGGAAGCCGGGCGGTGACGATGAGAGAGCATGGCGCTGGCTGGCGCTGCTGTTCTGGGTGATCGGGATACCGTTTGTGGTGTATTTGGTGCTGGGGGCGTTTTCACCGCCGACAGATTTTGATGTGCGTGAGTATCACCTGCAGGGACCGAAGGAGTGGTTTCTGGACGGGCGCATTTCGTATCTGCGTCACAACGTGTACACGAGTTTTCCGTTTCTGAGTGAGATGTTGTGTCTGGCGGGGATGATTGTCGCTGGGGACTGGTGGAGCGGGGCGCTGACGGGGCAGGTGTTGCTGGCATGTTTTCAGCTGCTGACGGCAATGGCGGTTTACAGCACCGGACGGCGCTGGTTCGGTGGAGCGGTCGCGTGGCTTTCCGTTCTGATGTATCTCACGACTCCCTGGACGCTGAGGATTTCGTTGATTTCCTATGCTGAGGGGGCATTGACCTTTTATCTGATGTCGGCGTTGATGCTGACGCTGATTGTGGTTCGCCAGCCTGTGGGACTCATGCGATTTTTGGCCACGATGGTTGTGGGACTGCTGGCAGGTGGGGCGATGGCCAGCAAATACACCGGCCTGATTCAGGTCATCATACCGGTGGTGCTGACTGCGGTCTGGAAGATCGGGACTCAGTGGTTCGGTGCCACGGCGAGTGACGTTGCTGACATGCGGCGTGCTGTGCTGCGGGACGCGTGTTGTTTTGCCGCGGGTGTTCTGCTGGCCATGGGGCCGTGGATGGTCAGGAACTGGGTGGACACGGGGAATCCGGTGTTTCCGATGGCCTATGGGATCTTTGGCGGGGATGAGTGGAATGAGGCCTTGAATGTGCGTTGGAAGCGCGCGCATGGGGCTCCTGAGCACCAGCTGTCCCGGGTGCCGCAGCATTTTCTGGACGCGGCGATGAGGAACAAGTGGACGAGTTCGTTGTTGTTTGGACTGGGAATGCCGGCGGTGCTGTTATGGCGGCGTCGGGCGGAGATTCCGGTGATTCTGTTGACGGCGGGCTGGGGATTTCTGACCTGGTGGGGGCTGACGCATCGGATTGATCGGTTCTGGATACCGATGATACCGTTATTAAGTCTGGCGGCGGGAAGTGTGTGGCTGATTTCGACGGGGCGAGTGTATCGTTGGTTTCTGGTCACCACGATTGTGGCGGTGACAGTCTTCAATCTGCGTTTTTGTACGCTGTCGCTGGTGGGTTTTCATGTGGGGCTGATGGATCTGGATGCTGCGCGGCAGCTTACGATTCGCTCAGACATTCAGACGCTGAATCAGCAGTTATCGGGCGACGATCGGGTGTTGATGGTGGGCGAGGCGGAGGTTTTCGACGCCACATTTCCGGTGGTGTACAACACGGTGTTTGATGACAGTATTTTTGAGGAGATCGTGGCTGCGGAGCCGGCCGGTGCGGGGGTGGGCGACGAGCAGGCTGCGGAGTTGATTCGAGCGGACTTGCGCGCTCGGGGGGTCACGCATGTGCTGGTGAACTGGAGTGAGATTCTGCGTTACCGCTTGCCGGGTTCGTATGGGTATGCGGAGTTTGTGCAGCCCGTTCGTTTTGACCGGCTGGTGGAGCGTGGTGTGTTGACGGAAGCGGAATGTCTGTTGCGGTCCGACTGGGGCCAGATGCCGGAGCGGGAGCGAAGTCTGGTGCAGAGCTGGACTGGCTGGGAGAGTCTGGTGCGGGGAGCGGAATTCCGATCGGTGTTGTTGTATCGCGTGCAGTGACATGCGGTGTGAGTGCTGTCAGGAAAGCGTCCGCGACTGGCACCGTGCCCACAAATCCTCACAGAATTGCGAGGAACGCGGGGTTTCAGTGGTGATGTGGCCGAATGTGGTTAACATCAGAGGTTCTGCCACTGCGTTTTCCCTCCAATTCCTTCCGTCGCCTTGAAGCGAGTCCTGCCTGATGACTGAGCCAGCAGCTGCGAACACGGATCCTCTTGTGCGGTCCTCCCTGCGGGAAGCCCTGATAGTGACGTTGATCTGGCTGGCGGCCTTGGGCTGGTCGGTGGGCGTCAGTGCGTCGATGGGGTATGACCGGCGTCCGGAGGATCTGAAGTTGATCTGGGGATTTCCGGACTGGATTTTCTGGGGCGTGGTCATTCCGTGGCTGACGTGTGCGGTGGTTTCATGGCTGTTTGGCGCATTTTTTGTTCGTGATGGTGAGCTTGGGCAGGATCTGGGCGACACTGATGATCTGGGATTAGGGGGTTGATCATGCAGAGCATCACCGCGGGGACGTTTCTGCTGGCTCAGGCCGCCACAGAGGCTCAGGTTGGTTATGGCGCCATGGGCATGCTGATGCTGTTTATCGCAGTTTCAGTCTGGATCGGGTTGAAGGCCAACAGTGCGACTCGCAGCAGCGGCTTCATGACGGGATTTTTCCTGGGGAACCGGGGACTGGGAGTTTGGGCGTTGGCGCTGACGGCGACGATTCAGAGTGGTGGAACCTTCATGGGATTTCCCTCGCTCGTGTATTCTCATGGCTGGATCGTGGCCCTGTGGATTGGCAGTTACATGGTCGTGCCGATCACGGGATTCGGGATTCTTGGCAAGCGATTGGCGCAGTTGAGTCGTCGGACGGGCGCGATCACGGTCCCGGACCTCTTTCGGGCGCGGTTCAACAGTTCGGCGCTGGGTCTGACCTGTACGATGTTCATTCTGTTTTATCTTTCGTTCATGATGTTCGCGCAGTTCAAAGCGGGAGCGATTGTGATTCAGCTGGCGTGGCCTTCCGGCGGGGAGTTGTCCCTGTCAGAAGACGCCACGGGTGTCTCTGATTTCCGGTATCACGTGGGGTTGCTGATCTTTGCGGTGACTGTTGTGACCTACACGCTGATGGGTGGCTTTCTGGCGGCGGTCTGGACGGACTTGTTTCAGAGTCTGCTGATGTTTGTGGGAGTCATGATTCTGCTGGTGGCGTCGCTGAACGCCGCTGGTGGTCTGGAGCAGGCGACGCTGACCTCGATGCAGAACACGGGGCCTGGTTTTGTGTTTGGTCCGGGGTATTCGTTGTCGGATCCGGAGCATCAGTTTCTGCCGATTTCGCTGGCCATCTCCTTTTTTGTGGTGTGGATCTGGGGTGGCGTTGGAGCTCCGGCGGGGCTGGTGCGACTGATGGCCAGTCAGAACACGAACGTGATCAGGAAATCGATTTATGTTCTGAGTATTTACAATCTGGGGATTTATGTGCCGTTGATTGTGGTTTGTGTGTGTGGTCGTGCGTTGTTGCCGGCGCTGGAGAAGTCGGATCAGATTATTCCGCGGATGGCGATCATGACCACAAGTCACTGGCCTGGCGGATCGGTGATTGCGGGGCTGATTCTGGCGGCGCCTTTTGGTGCGGTGATGTCCACGGTCAGTTCGTATCTGGTGGTGTTGTCGTCGGGCGCGGTCCGGGATATTTATCAGCGATTTGTGCGTCCCTCGGCACCTCGGGAAGAGCTGCGACTGGTGGCATGGGGCACGATGATTCTGACGGGCGTGATTTCTGTGTTGGTGATGTGGAATCCGGTGGAGTATCTGCAGGCCTTTATTGTGTTCAGTACTTCCGGAGCGGCGGCGACGTTTTTGTTTCCAGCGATTATGGCCTGTTACTGGCGACGAGCCACAACGGCTGGAGTCTTTTCGGCGATGATCAGCGGTGCGATCACGGTACTGTTGTTGTACCTCTGCGGGATCATGGGATGGATGCCGGACCAGAAAATTGGCGCGATGACTCGCTTTCATCCCTGGTTTCTCATGGGCTTTGAGCCTCTGATCTGGGGACTGCTGGTTTCGATCGTGTCCGGGGTCACGGTGAGTCTGCTGACGCGACCGCTGGATGACCAGTTGGTTTCGCGGATGTTCGACCGTCAGCCGGAGCAGGGTAGGGTGGGGACTGGTGGATAGAGGCGGGATTCGACGGTGTCTGGTTGTGGCATTTTCCTGACAGGTGAGAACTCATGCTGAACGAAGATTTTTCGCGACGGGGCATGTTGAGTTTTGCAACGGGTTCACTGACCGGACCGGCGCTGGCGTCGTTGTTACTGCGTGACGGCAAGCTTCGGGCGGAGTCGGTGCCCGGAGAAGCGCAGGGTGTGCCGCATCATGCACCGACGGCGAAGCGAGTGGTGCATTTGTGTCTGTGTGGTGGTCTGAGTCATCTGGATTCGTTTGACTATAAGCCGGAGTTAGCGCGTTTTCACGGGAAGTCACTGGAGTCCTCAGAGAGGCCGGAGACGTTTTTCAATCAGATTGGCTTATTGCGTAAGAACGACTGGGAATTCCGACAGCGTGGTCAGAGTGGGCTGTGGATTTCGGACTTGTTTCCGAAGCTGGCGGAGCTGGCCGATGACCTGACGATTGTGCGGTCGATGGTGACGGAGTCTGCCAACCATACTCCTGCGACATTTGAAGAGAACTCGGGCTTCCGGCTGAATGGATTTCCGGTGATGGGGTCGTGGATTTCGTGGGGGCTGGGAAGTGAGACGGACGATTTGCCCTCGTACGTGGTGTTGCCGGATGGGCGGGGCTTCCCTGCGGGAGGTACGATCAACTGGTCGAATGGTTTTCTGCCGGCTCAGCATCAGGGAACAGCGTTTCAGGTTCAGGGCGACCCGATTCGGGATCTATTTCCCTCCCGGGCATCGACTCCGCAGCGAGAGCGGGACAGTCAGGAATTGCTGGCGCAAATGAATCAGGAGCATCTGGCGCGGACGGGGCTGGAAGACAGTTTGCAGGCGCGGATTCGATCCTATGAGCTGGCCGCGAAGATGCAGCTGGCGGTCCCGGAGGTGACGGATCTGAACGCAGAGACGGAAGCCACGCGGGCGATGTACGGGCTGGATCGTGAAGAGACGGCGGACTTTGGTCGGCGCTGTCTGCTGACTCGTCGGTTGCTGGAGCATGGCGTTCGCTTTGTGCAGTTGTTCTCGGGCGGTTCATTTGGTTCGCCGCGGATTAACTGGGACGGGCATGAAGATGTGCATGAGAATCACTCGCGGGAAGCTGGGCGGATGGATCAGCCGGTGGCCGCGCTGCTGCGAGACCTGAAAGAGCGGGGAATGCTGCAGGATACGCTGGTGCTGTGCACGACGGAGTTTGGCCGCACGCCGTTCACGCAGTCGAGTGAGTTCGTGGTAGGTGCCGGGCGTGATCACAATATGTATGGATTCTCCATCTGGATGGCTGGTGGTGGCTTGAAGCCTGGTATGGCCTATGGATCAACGGATGAGATTGGCTGGAAGACGGTCGAGAAGCCGGTGCACTGGTATGACTACCATGCGACGGTTCTGCATTTGCTGGGGATTGATCACGAGCGGTTGACGTATTATCACAATGGCATTCAGCGTCGGCTGACCAACGTGCATGGCGAAGTGCTGCGGGAACTGCTCCGGGCGTGAATCGACGGTTGAATGGGCCGAGAAGGTTTTCGGTGCGGGGGCTATGTCGTGATACAGGTGCATCGAGTGAAGCGGATCGTGCTGCTGGTGGTCTACTGGCTGGTCTCAGTTGGAAATCGGGACGCTGTGGCAGGCAGTCCGGAGGTGAAGTTTTCGGTAACGGAGACGACCGTCATTCCGGAAGTATTTCCGGCGGAGGGGATTTCAGCGGACGGCGTCCGAGCTCTGTTTTTTTCTGGCCCGGAGTGGCATGGCAAGCCGACTCGAGTGTTTGCCTGGTATGGGGTTCCGGACGTGCCACCGGGGCAGAAGGTTCCGGCGATGGTTCTGATTCATGGGGGAGGCGGTACGGCCTTTGACCGCTGGGTCAGGCTCTGGAATTCCCGGGGTTATGCGGCCATAGCGATGGACGTGTGTGGATGCGTGCCGGTCGGCAGTTACGGCAACTGGCAGCGACACGAGCACGGGGGACCTCCGGGATGGGATGCTTCATTTGGTCAGCTGGATGAGCCGGTGACGGACCAGTGGACGTGGCATGCGGTGCAGGCGGTGTGTCGTGCGCATTCGCTGATGCGTACGTTTCCGGAGGTGGATGCGGACCGTATCGGGGTCACCGGAATTTCATGGGGAGGTTATCTGACGTGTATCGTCGCGGGGGTTGACGAGCGATTTCGGCTGGCGGTGCCGGTGTATGGCTGTGGATTTCTGGGTCAGAATTCGGTGTGGCTACCGGCATTTGAGCGACTGGGTTCGGAGAAGGCCGCGTTGTGGCTGCGTCAATGGGATCCGGCCGAGTATTTGCCGCGTGCGAAGATGCCGCTGTTGTGGGTGAACGGGACGAATGACTTTGCCTATCCGATGGATTCGTGGCAGCGGTCGAGTGAGTTACCGGAGCGGGAGCCGCAGCTGTGTCTGCGTGTTCGCATGCCGCATGGGCATGGGGCCGCCGGTGAGAATCCCGAGGAGATCCGGGTCTTTGCGGATTCGCTGCTGATGGGGAAGAAGCCGTTGCCGTTGGTGAAGGGGTTGTCGCGGCAGGGGAATCGACTGACGGCGTTGTTTGCCAGTGAAGTTCCTGTGGTTCGTGCGGAATTGTGTTTCACGAAGTCGACAGGACGATGGCAGGATCGTGAGTGGCTGACGAGTCCGGCTGTTATTTCGTCGGAGTCGGGGAAGGTGGAGGCAGAGTTGCCGAGCGGGGCTGTGGTCGCGTACCTGAATCTGTTTGACGAGCGGGACTGTGTCGTCAGCAGTCGGCACCTGGAGCTGCAACCGGACGAGGCCGTGAAATGAGCTGCGACAGTACAGGTGCAGACGAGACCTGACGGGTGCCGGCGGCACAGGCGAGCCGGGATTGTCACGAATGGTGACTCCCGTGGACTGCTTTGACTCAGACGGAAGGCATCATAGAATCCGCGACGCAGGTAGCGCGGAGATACAGGGTTTTCCGTGGACTTTCAGGGTTGCAGGTTGGAAAGTCGTGAATTCATGAAAGCGATCGCCGTTCGTCCGGGAACTCCGAATAGTGTTCATCTGGCGGAACTTTCAAAGCCTTCGGCAGGTGACATTGCGGATGGCCGTGGAGTGCTGGTCAGGGTGTTGAAGGTCGGAGTGGACGCAACGGATCGCGAGATTAACGACGCCTTGTACGGGAATGCTCCTGCTGGCTACGACTTTCTGGTGATTGGTCACGAGTGTTTCGGGATTGTGGAAGAGGTGGGGGCTGCCGTCAGGAAGGTGAAGCCCGGGGACTACGTCACCTGCACGGTTCGTCGACCTGGTGGATCCATTTATGACCGGATTGGACGTTCGGATATCACCAGTGAAGAGGTGTATTACGAGCGAGGGATCAATCTGCGGCACGGGTTTCTGACGGAATACTTTGTGGACGACGAGGAATTCATCGTCCGGATGCCGCAGGGATTGAAGCATCTGCATGTGCTGGCGGAACCGATGAGTTGTGCGGCGAAAGCAGTGGAGCAGGCGTTTCTGGCGCAGAAGCGTCTGCAGGTGTGGGAACCGAAGCGGGCATGGGTGACAGGGGCCGGACAGATCGGGCTACTGAGTACGCTGATCCTGCGGTTGCGTGGAATTGAAGTGTTTACTCTGGCACGAGGTCGAAAGCCGAATCTGAAAGCGGAGATTGCCGAGGGCTTTGGTTCTCATTACCTCAGCACTGCCGATCATTCTCTGTCCGAGATTGCTCAGAAGTATGGCAAGCCGGATCTGATTATCGAGGCGACAGGCAGCAGTGCGGTCGCTTTTGAAGCAATGCAGGTGCTGGGGCATAACGGGTGCATGGTCTGGACCAGCATCACGGGTGGTCAGAACTCGGTTCAGGTGCCGTCAGACAATATCAATCTGAACTGGGTCCTGGGGAACAAGTTGCTTGTGGGTTCGGTGAATGCCAATTTCCGTCATTTTGAATCGGGCATTGCGGACCTGGCTCTGGGTGAGGTTACGTGGCCAGGAGTGATTCAGAAGATTCTGACGACGCCGGTTCAGGGACTGGACAACTATCGCGAGATGATGCGACTGCTGGTGGAAGACCGGGAGGCGTTGAAGGTGTATGTTGAGGTGGCTGCAGGTTGAGGCTGAAACGCTGACGCAGGCAGGGCCGCGAGTAACGTGGCGCTGCCTGCAAGTCGTGCACTCCAGCTGTAATGAGAAAGAGTTTGTGACGCTCAGGTCCCGACCAGAGTTTGCAGCGTGAGTTCCCGGGGATGGCGTATTCAGCTCCGTAAAGTGGACTCACCTGTCGATCAGGCAGCGCGGGCGGATACTTTCACGGCGGTGAACTGAATCAGGCTGGTTTGCTGCAGCAGAAGCTGAGCGGTTTTAGCGGTAGCACCCTGATGTGTCTGAACCGTTTTGCGGGCCGCGTCGCCGAGTGCTGTCCGAGCCGGTGCATCGGTCAGCAGATTGAGGATTGCTGGCAGCAATTCACCGGGCTGCTGGAGCTGCTGGCAGGCATTGGCTTCCTGAAAGATGCGAACGACATCCCGGAAGTTCCATGTGTTGGGGCCGAAGAGTGTTGCGGAGCCGTAAGCCGCGGGTTCGATCATGTTCTGTCCGCCGCGGTTGCCGAAGCTTCCACCGACAAAGGCGATATCAGCCAGTCCCCAGCAGGCGCCCAGTTCACCGATAGTGTCCAGCAGTCTGACGGTTGCTGTGTGCTGTGCTTCCGCGGTGAGTGGGGCTGGTGTTGAGCGGCGCAGCACGTGAAAGCCGTACTGTTCGATCAATCGAGCGACCGCGTTGAAGCGTTCCTGGTGACGCGGGACAAGGACCAGTTGCAGATAGGGGAACTGGTTCCTGAGTTGCTGCCAGGTGTCCAGAATCAGACGTTCTTCGGGGTCCTGCGTGCTGCCGGCGACCAGTACGGGATTGTTGTGGCTGAGATCAAAAAGCTGCCGAAGCCGTTGAGTTGCGGGATTATCCCGAGAGCACTCGACACCATCGAATTTGATGGAGCCGGTGACATGTATGCGGGATGTCGGAACACCGAGGGACGCGAGGCGATCGGCATTGGATTGGGACTGTGCGGCGACGAGTGACAGACTGGAGAAGACGGGTTTGAGGACTTGTCGAACCTTCAGATAGCGTCGATGACTGCGTTCACTGAGACGGGCATTCACGACGGCCACGGGGATTTCGCGGTTGCGGCATTCGGCAAGAAATCCCGGCCAGAGCTCCAGTTCCATCAGGACGACCAGTTCCGGCCTGATTCGGTTCAGTGCCGTGGAGACGGCCCAGGAGAAGTCGAGTGGAAACCAGGTGATGTGGCAGCCGGGGAAGCGTGTGCTGGCAAGGTCAAAGCCGGAGTCGGTGGATGCGGAGATCACGATGCAGAATCTGTCATCGGCCTGTCGGCGGAATTCGTCAACGACTTTCCTGAGTTGGATGACTTCCCCGACACTGACAGCGTGGAACCAGACGACAGGGCGTCCGTCTCCCTGAAACTTCAGCAGCCCGAATAATTTTTCAGCGAGTCCACGTCGGTAGCGTCCCTGCCGCAGGACTCGCCACGCGATCATGGGAGAGAGTGCGAGCAGGAGGCAGGCATAGACGGTATTCAGAAGCCAGCGCATTGCAGAATCCATTCTGCCACGGGTGAGTCAGAGTGCGAGGATGCGACGGTGGAGTGTGGTGTGCGACGGGCCTACTTGCCGCAGCATTTTTTGAACTTCTTTCCGCTGCCACAGGGACATTCATCATTGCGTCCGACGCGTGGTCCGGCGTTGACGATGGGTGCGGTTGCGCGTCCTTCTTCACCGGCCTCCGGGGCATTGGTTTGCAGCGAATCGACAACGGACTCTGCTGGAGCCACGTCGTGTTCGGTTGCGGTAATTCGCCAGAGTGATCCGACAAACGCGGGGCTCTCGTGTTCGACGCGGAAGAGAGTCTGCGTGACCTGTTCGGAGATCCGTTCCCACATGGCGATAAATGCGCGTCGACCTTCGCGTTTGTATTCGGTGCGAGGGTCTTTCTGGGCATAGCCGACAAAGCCGATTCCCTGTCGCAGGTGTCCCATGAAATAGAGATGTTCTTTCCATGCGGTGTCGAGGAATTCGAGCAGGATGGAGCGTTCGGTCTGTCGCAGTTCGGGGCGGAAGACCTGATCGATCCCCTGCAGAATTTCACTGCCGGCCTGTTGAATGGTCAGGGACTGGAGTTTTTCCGGATTCATTCCAAGCCCGAGTTCGTCTTCGAACCAGTCAAGGATTTCCTCGGCCTGAGCTTCGGAGGGGCGCGCTGTGGGTTTGGAGTTGCCGAAGATGGAAGCGAGTCGTGACTGAACAGATTCCGCGGAGGGACGTCGTTCGCGGAAGCTGCGGCTGATGTCGATCAGGCTGGAATAGATCGCTGACGACTGCAGCTCGGAAAACTGTTCCGGATCGAGTTGTGTTCGGAAGCGGGTATTTGCCCAGCGAGCCAGGCGTTCGCGATTGGCGCGTTCGTTTTGTTTACCATCGCCGGCGAGGAAATTGTGCATGCCGACGGAGACGGGGAAGGTGACTTCCTTTTCGTCGTAGCGTTCGCGAATCCGCTCTTTGAGCAGCTGGGCGATGCGGGGTTCGTCAAGTCCTTCAAGTTCCTCGGGTTTCAGCCCCAGCACGAAGTTGAAGTTCGCCCATGAGACGAGGGACTTCTGGGGGTAAAGCGGATCGAGGAATGATTCGAGTTCTTTCAGTTCCCAGCGGGCGATACCCTCTTTTGCCTTTTCGATCAGGAAGCTGGCGAGATCATTACGCCCGCAGTTTCGGAGTTCCTTGTCATTCAGGGAGAGTCCGAAGGTGCGATTGGCCCATTTGGTGAGCGCAATCCAGTTCCAGTCGAGTTTGTTGTCGGCGTCTTCCGGGAGATTGATATCAATCTGCTCATAAATCTGGGTTTCGCCCTGTCGGAGGCCTTCGCTGCGAATCCAGACTTCGAGATCGGTTTGAGTCATGTCACGGATCGCACCGGCATCTGCTTCGAGTTGCAGGTTTTGTGAGATCCATGCGGCGACGGTTTCCCAGCGATAATTTCTGGCGAGGAAATGTCTGGTCCAGCGGTCCACTTCATCGTGCATCATTCCGAGAAGCAGGGTGCGGCAATCCTGACCATCGAGAATCTGCTGACGATAGCTGTAGGTTCGCTTGCGCTGTTCATCCATGATCTCGTCATATTCGAGCAGGTTTTTACGCTGATCGAAATGCTGTTCTTCGCGTTTTTTCTGCGCGCCTTCGATGCGTCGGGTGACCATGGAGCTGACGATCGGTTCGCCTTCGCGCAGTCCGGCCCACTGCATGATGCGTTTGACGGAGTCGCCGGCGAACAGACGCATGAGCTTATCATCGAGCGAGATGAAGAAGCGGCTGGAGCCCGGGTCTCCCTGGCGACCGGCGCGTCCGCGAAGCTGCAGGTCGATACGTCGCGAGTCATGGCGTTCGGTACCAACGACGTGCAGTCCGCCGAGTTCTGACACCAGCTTGCCATCGGAGATCATGCCTTCTTTTTCGGCGATGGATCTGGTGAGTGCATCCCATTCGACTTTGGGCACATCCAGTCGAGAGGCATAGCGGGACTTGAGTTCTTCCCATGCGGAATGTTCGGGATTGCCACCGAGGATAATATCGGTACCGCGGCCGGCCATGTTGGTCGCGATCGTGACCGCATCCTTTCTGCCAGCCTGTGCCACGATTTCTGCTTCGCGTTCATGGAACTTGGCATTCAGAACGCTGTGGCGGACGCCTTTTCGCACGAGGCGATGGCTGAGCATTTCGGAAAGTTCGATGGACGTGGTGCCGACCAGGACAGGGCGCCCGGTGGCGTGTACGGTCGCAATTTCTTCCACGACGGCATCCCATTTTTCCTTTTCGGTGCCGTAGATGTTGTCCGGGTAATTGATGCGTTTCATGGCCCGATTGGTGGGGATGGCCACGACATCCAGGTTGTAGATTTTGAGGAATTCTTCGGCTTCCGTCATCGCGGTTCCGGTCATGCCGGAAAGTTTGCGATACAGCTTGAAGTAATTCTGAAGAGTGATGGTGGCCAGTGTCTGGGTTTCGGCCTTGATTTTGACGCCTTCTTTGGCTTCAACAGCCTGGTGCAGACCATCGGACCACTGACGTCCTTCCATTTTTCTGCCGGTGTTTTCGTCAACGATAACCACTTCACCTTTTTCGACGACGTAATGCACATCGCGTTTGTAGAGGTAGTGGGCTTTGAGTGCGTTGTCGAGGAGATGCGGCCATTCCATGTTGCCGGCGGTGTAGAAGCTTTCGACACCTGCGAGTTGTTCGGCGCGGCGCACACCTTCTTCTGTGAGGTGGCAGGTGTGTTCCTTCTCCTTCACTTCGAAGTCGACGTCTTTTCTGAGCTGTCGTGCGATGGCTTCAGCGCGGGGATATTTTTCGAGGTTGTCGTGAGCGGGGCCGGAGATGATGAGCGGGGTTCGCGCTTCGTCGATCAGGATGTTGTCGATTTCGTCGACGATGGCGTAATCAAGCGGACCCTGCACCTGCAGGTCCTTTGAGGGTTTCATATTGTCGCGGAGGTAGTCGAAACCGAACTGATTGCTGGTCCCGTACGTAATGTCACAGGCGTAGTGAAGCTGTCGTTCCCGGGAATCCATATTGGACTGGATCGCACCCACGGTGAGCCCGAGGTTGAGATAGATGGGCCCCATCCATTCCATGTCGCGGCGTGCGAGATAATCATTGACGGTGACGACGTGCACTTTGCCGGCGATGGCATTGAGGAAGGCGGGCAGAGTCGCGACGAGGGTTTTTCCTTCGCCGGTGACCATTTCCGAGATCATGCCGTTGTGCAGGATATAGCCACCGATCATCTGCACTTCGTAGTGACGCATTCTGAGAAAGCGGCGTCCCGATTCGCGGACAGCGGCGAAGGCTTCCGGAAGCAGATCATCGAGTGTTTCACCGTTGCGCAGGCGGGCACGGAAGCGGGCTGTGGTCTGCCGCAGCTCGTCATCGCTCAGTTTTTGCCACTCGGCTTCCATGGAATTGATGCGGTCAAGCATGGACCCCGGGACGATGGTGGTCTTGCCGTCACGATCGCGGACGAATCCGAGACGCTTCATTCGGCGCTCATTGGATGAGCCGAACAGAGTGGTGATGCCGCGTTCAATTCGGTGAGTCGTGGCGGTGAAAAAGTCACCGACTTTTTCCAGAAGCTCCATGTCGCGCGTCGATCCTGAATTCAAAAGATGGGCCTACCCGATGGGCCTCCGCCGAGGGGGCTGCCACAACGACAGATCGCAGCCCGGCGATCAGGTTCGGGTGAAAATCAACGTAAGTCTTAGTCTGGTAAGTGTATTTCAACACGCAACAGATGGTCAATGCCGCAGTTTTTTCGTCGAAACTGGCAGATTTTCGAGCGTGGCAACGGCGAACCTGCACAGAGGGCACTTGTCGTGCCGGAAAACTGCGGGATTCGGGGGACTCGGAAATCGCGGAGCGAATGGGGCTTCCGCGGCCTGTTTTTTCCCAACTGGTAAAGCCTGCGGCGGCGTGGTCAGGTTCCAAGGAGGAACGCGCGGAGGTCGCGGATGAGGCTGAGGCAGCGAGCCGCGAACACATCCATATTGGGGACGTTGCCGACGGAGCGGATATCGACGGTGACAATGCGATGGATGCGAGCTTTCTCGCGGGGTGAGCTGGAGTTTCGGGTGGTTTCGTAGGAAATAGCGATTTCCACGGGTTGTCGAGCCGGGGCTCGACCCCACGTTTTGAAAAACCCGGAACTGCCGAGTCGGATCTGCATTTTGCCAACTTCCTCGACCACAAAAACACCGCGGTACTCAGCGATAAAGGCCCGCAGTTTCATGCCGGTCAGTTCCACCGAGGTGCTGACGGTGATGCGATCAGAGAAGCGATACTGCCCATTGGCTTCGGAAATCTGTGTCTTGTCTTCTTCGGACGTCGGGGCTTCGACATGTTCGGCGGATTCCAGATCGGATTCGCGGCAGGTGCGATTTCGTCCGGCGGCTTTGGCATTGTAAAGGCAGCTGTCGGCGCGCTCGAGGAGGGTTTGTACGGAATCGCCAATCCGTGCGGTAGAAACGCCGAACGACGATGTGACGCTGAGCGTGCTGGTGCCACCGATGGAGCTTTTCATGATGGTCTGACGCAGGCGTTCGGCCCGGCGGACTGCTGCTTCGAGGTCCGTATCCGGGCAGATAATCACAAATTCCTCACCGCCGTAACGGCCGATGATTTCTGCCGAGTAGGTTTCGTGTTGCAGGAGTCGAGCCAGATCGACCAGGACCTGGTCTCCGACCTGATGACCGTGGGTGTCATTGATCCGTTTGAAGTGGTCGACATCGAGAAAGATGATGCTGAGGCTGCGCGTGCCTTCGTGAACCTGGAAATCATCCAGCAGGTATCGGAGTTGTGATTCCAGTTGTCCGCGATTGGCAACGCCGGTCAGTGGGTCGCGAGTGGCTGCGATCTGCAATTCGACAAATTCGCGGCTCTTGCGACGAACGCCGCTGCGGTTACGGAGCAGTTGCACCACGCCGTGAAGTTTGTTGCCGGGGCCGACGATCGGCATGGTGTAAACGTCGACTTTCAGATGCCTTGTGCCACTGACTCGACACAGCCGGCTGCCGAAGTGCGGGCGTCCTGTTTTCATGACCTGCGAGATGATGGTGTCATCACGTTCGGGCGGTGACGCCTGTTCTTCTGTCAGTGGTGACAGGAGCACATCGGAGGTTTGCCAGGTGCGGCGAAGAACGGTCTGGATTGGCAGCCCGATAATCCCGGGCATCCCATCACTCCAGATGCAGTAGTTTTCCTGTGGGTCGAGGATGTAGTAACCATCGTAAAGGTGTTGAAACTGAAACAGCACCTGAATGAACTGGCTCAGCATCGCGACTTCATCGCGTTGTTCCGGGGTGACTTCGGTATGTCGTTCCGGCGAATGAAAGGCTTCTGTCAGACGGAAGAGCGTGTTGCCCTCGGTCTCGTACCAGCGGTTGAGCGTGCGGATGATATTTTCATCATAGCGCTGTCCGGATTTTTCAAGCAGCGCGGTGATGCATTCGGCGTGCGTCATGCCGCGCCGATAAGGCTTGGTTGTACTGAGTGAATCATAGGTGTCCGCGACGGCGAGGATTCTGGGGCCGAGTGGCAGATCGGCCGTTTGTACCTGACTGTCGGTGTGGTGACTGGCTCCGGAAAGATCATGATGCAGTGAAGTGAGCATCGCGATCACGGAGGGGTCGGTGTGCAGGGCCTGCAGCATGTTCACTCCGGCATGCTGGTGTTGCAGGACAAAGTCATATTCTTCGCTGCTGAGCTTTCCGGGCTTGCGAAGGATATGGTCGGGAATTCCCAGTTTGCCGATGTCGTGGAGAATCGCAGCGACTTCCAGTTGTCGCCGTTGTTCGTCGGTCCAGCCGAGGAGATTGGCAACGCCACTGGAGATGACGGCGATGCGCTGACCGTGGAGCAGGCCGGCGGGATCTCGGACTCGCATGGCGCGCAGGACCATGGAGATCAGTTCGCGAGGCATCAGTGGGCGTTCGCCGCCGGAGGTCTGGCTGCGGCGCGCATCTTCAGCAAGTGCCAGCATGCGAATCAGTACACCTGTGGTGTCTGTCTGCATATTTGAACTCAGCGGAATACCACGAGGATCCGCCGCCTTACTGAAAGTGTCGCTTTGCAACATGGATGTCGTCTTTTCCGAACTCCATGCAGAGTCTTGATGTGTCGAGGGGACTGAGGTGTGATACTGGTGGGCTGTTGTTGGTGATTCGTGTGCCGTATGGCTGTTGCGGCGGCGTGTCTGACGGGCGATTCGGAACCCGCCGGACGCCGATCCGGCAACTGGCTACCGTGCAAACAGGACTGAGGGGCGAACTGCCAGGGCAGAGATCCCTCGCAAGGAACCTACGTCAGGATCGGATTAGAGAAAGATAAGTTTAGGAAAACAGAGCCAATCCGGACGCCGTTTTGCATGGAAATGCGGAAGAAACCGCACAGATGGCACTGCACTGTGGGGGAATAAACCCATAGTGAATACTCAGCTGTGGATCAGTCCGGGCCGGCCGGTCGTGAATTCCGGGGAGCGGGTAGGGCGAAAGCGCACGCGGTTGAGGTCGTGAGAGACCGGGCTGGGGAGGCTGGAGCTGGGATGGCAAAACGATGGTAATATGGAAAATCGGGGTGGTTTTTGCTTGATTTTCGAGAAGCGATTGTTCGCTGAATTCGCGGGGCAAAATCCAGCGTGATCGTTTCGGCGGAGCGAAACGCGACTATTCGCAAGGATTAACACCGTTTCACCATCCCAGGCTGGAACGGCTGCTGGGTTAGTTTTCGAAGACCTCAAATTCGACAGGGTCGGTACCGTCCTCAGCGCCGTTATAATTGATTGTGATTTCCTCGCCCTTGAGGATATCCCGCAGAGCTCGGAATTCCTTGACCTGTTTTCCGGCATCGTCGTAGCGGGCATTCGGGGTATAGGAATGGTTGTAGAGGGATCCGAAGCCCAGGGCCAGCGCGACGGTGCCTTTGCCGTACTCGAACACGTATTGTGAGAGGAAGCCGCCGTGTTCGCATTCCAGAACTTCTTTGGCGGGAATGACCAGCAGGGGCACGCGTTCGAACACGGTACCGGCCGGGATCGCAACTTTTGCGAAAACCCCGCGTCCTTTACCACGGGTGCGTTTGACTTCGATCAGGGGAGAAGCGGACAGTGACATAAAGGACCCTGAAATTGATGAGCCTGAGAGGAAGGAAAAAAACGAGTTGACGTTCCCTGGGGAAAGTCAGGCAAGCTGAACCCGGAGTGGCTGATAACCCCCAAAGAAGGTTGAATTCCTGGGGGACCTGCGAAGAACCGGGAGTTTGTGAATGGGTGTTGTGGGCCTGCAAAAGGCCTTGAGTTGCGTGAGCCCGGACCGCTGAGGCGGACAAGGCGGGGCATCCTGGGGCGAATTCTGAATGGTCACGAATTCCCGCGGCCAACTCAAGGATACCGACGGCCCTCGTCAGGGAAATCGTTCGAATAGTGTGCTGTGGGGGGCCCGCTTTTTGCACAATTCGGGGGCCGTACCGGCTCAGGGGCTCTGATTTTCGCGAAAGTCTCAGGTCTTTTCGCTGTCAGGTTTTTCTGCCGGCCCGTGGGAACGTTAGACTGTCGCAGTTTTATTTGCGAACGCGGGGTTCCACGACAGTGCGGGATCTGTTCGTCGATGTCTGGTCAGGTGTGTCAGCCGATCGGATTCGTCGAGTAACTGCATGGGTCTGGTGTTGATTTTCAGGAAGGTGAATTATGTCTGCTCGTCCGGCAAAACTGGCCCTGGCTAACGGTGTCGTGTACTCCGGGGAAGCGTTCGGCGCGGATGGAGAAGTCGACGGGGAAGTGGTATTCAACACCAGTATGACGGGATACCAGGAGATCCTGACGGACCCGTCCTACACCGGACAGATTGTCACGATGACATACCCGCTGATTGGCAACTACGGAGTCAATGCCGAGGATGTGGAAAGTCGGGGATTGTTTTTGAAGGGCTTCATTGTTCGCGAGCTGTGCGAAGTTCCCAGCAATTTTCGTTCGAACGAGAGCCTGGACCAGTACCTGCGTCGCAACAACGTGATCGGGATTCAGGGGATTGATACACGATCGCTGGTGCGTCAGATTCGGACGCAGGGAGCGATGAAGGGCGTGATTTCCACGATTGATCTGGATGACGCGTCGTTACTGAAAAAAGTGCAGGCCGCTCCGGGGTTGGTTGGGCGCGACCTCGTTCGGGAAGTGATGCCGGAAGGTGTTTCTGCCTGGGAATCTCCGCTGAGTGATCTGGGGCGACCGAGTGACTTTCGATCCGGAAGCACCGCGCAGGCTCCGCATGTGGTGGCCATCGACTACGGCATGAAGTGGAATATCGCCAGATATCTGCGGGATCTGGGATGTCGAGTGACCGTGGTGCCGGGCAGTGCCACTGCTGAAGAAATTCTGGCGCTCAACCCCGACGGCGTGTTTCTGTCGAACGGTCCGGGGGATCCGGAACCTCTGGATTATGCGATCAGCACCATTCGGGCCTTGATCGGCCGAAAGCCCATTTTCGGAATCTGTCTGGGTCTGCAGCTGCTGGGGCTGGCTCTGGGTGGTAAGACGTACAAGTTGCGTTTTGGGCATCGCGGAGCGAACCAGCCAGTGCTGAACCGCCGCACCGGCAAAGTGGAAATCACCTCGCAGAACCACGGTTTTGCTGTGGACAGCGCCAGTCTGCCTGACGATGTCGAAGTGACGCATGTGAATCTGAATGACCAGACGGTGGAGGGGATTCGTCACCGGACCTTGCCGGTATTCGGTGTGCAGTACCACCCGGAAGCTGCAGCCGGTCCTCACGACAGTCACTACCTGTTTACCGAGTTTCTGGAACTGATGAAGGGTGCCATGGTCTGAGTGACCGAGGGAGCACGTCGGATTTCCGGAGTTGTTCGGAATCTGTCTGTCAGAACGCGAGAAAGCTCAATTTTTCCCGGTTCTGTGCTCAGCCTCACGCGGACTCAACGTCGATAAATCCCGGTGCTGATCTGCGGGGTGCGGGCCGGTGGATCGTGGTGGGGCCTGGCGACCTTTGACACCTGTATTGCTGTTTTTGAACGAACCGAATCACTACTGAAGAACATTTGCAGGACTTTATTCAATGGCTCTTGAACGTACTTTGATCCTTGCCAAGCCGGACGCAGTGCAGCGTCGACTCGTTGGTCGTATTGTCACTCGCATCGAAGACAAGGGACTCAGCCTGGTCGGCATGAAGATGCTGCACGTGACTCCGGAACTGAGCCGCCAGCACTACGCTGAGCACGTGAACAAGCCGTTCTATCCGGATCTGGAAGCCTTTATCACCTCCGGCCCGGTCGTGGCAATGGTGGTGGAAGGGCCAGAAGCGATCACTGTGATGCGAACTCTGATGGGCAAGACCAACGCTCGAGAATCAGCGCCGGGCACGATTCGCGGCGATCTCGGTGCCAGTCGTCAGATGAATCTGATTCACGGCAGCGACGGTCCGGAAGCGGCCAAGCGCGAAATCGCCACATATTTCCGTGAGAACGAACTGGTTTCCGCTCCGGGAATGCTTGCTGCGGCGCTCTGGGCAAAAGAAGAAGAATAGGTCGCGGTGAATTGTTCGACGATAGACAGGGCTCGGGCGCATCAGTGTCCGGGCCTTTTTTATTGCCTGAGCATCTGGCGGATGTCATCGCGTGCCCGCGCGGTCAGGGGCTTGATTCGCACCGTGGAAGCGTGACTGCTGAGGTTTTTCGACGGAGTTTGAATGCGCGAACGCCTGGGAGGTATGGTGAAGGTGGCCTGAGCAATTGGTGCAAAGAATGTTTCGTGATCCTGACGCAGGTGTTTCGAGACGCTGATTTTGGTCTGAGAGACACAGGTGAAAATGGGTGGGGTGACAAGGGATGAGAATGGTGTCTCAGCAGTCGCTCTTGAGAAAAACACGGTGGGACTGGTAGACTTGAAGGGTAATTTTATCGGTGGATTGCGTCAGAACAGACAGGATCCGGAGGTTACCGGACTGGAATGTGAGCGCGGGATAAGAATCCCCGATTGGCGGCTCTGACGGATCATTCGGAGACCGGAGCGTGTTGCGATGACGATCCCGGGAAGAGCGTGGCCGGGATTCTGGTGAGCGAACGGATTTCTTCCGGGGTGTCTGCTGTCGGGACGACAGTTTTCGCCGGGCATGATGGGTCGGGGTGTTGCCGGTAGCATGTTGCAGCGACTCGGAAAACTCTTCAGACAGCTACTCGCAGCGTTCCTGCTGTTGAGTTCTTTTGTGCTGGCTGGCGAGTACTGGCTGCGGGGGCATCAGGGCCGTGAGCGAATCATCACCAGTCAGGCGGCGATGCCCTGGCAGGAGCTCCTGCAGGAATCCCAGGATTGTCATCACGAGTTGAGACCCTCGTTGCAGGTCAACGTCGAGCCAACACCGGGCAGATTGATTGAGATACGAACGGACAAGTTGGGGTGTCGGGGCGTCGTGCGAACGGAAACGCTTGGGGAGGATGGTTATCGGATTCTGCTGTTGGGAGACGACTTGATTCTGGGGGGGACGGTGCCTGAGGGTTCGACGGTGTCATCGCGGCTGGAGAAGTTTCTGGAGCGTGAGACGACGCGCGAGCTGCAGATCATCAATGGAGGGGTTCCGGGATACTGTCCACTGCTGTCGTTGCTGCGTTTTCAGCATCAGTTGCGCGAGCTGCAGCCTGACCTGGTGATTCTGCATGTGGATATGTCAGACGTTCATGACGATCAGATTTATCGGAGTCTGCTGGAGCAGCGGGAGACGGGTCTGGTTTGTTCGCATCCCTCGTTGCGATTGCCGTCCAAAGCGAAGATTCCGCTGGCCGATATTCTGCAGCGATCGTCGCTGGCAGGGTATGTTTTTTCGGAGGTCCGAAGTCGGGGGCCTGAATGGCTGGCGATTCGCAGTGAGGCGGCGGGTCAGAGTCGGTATGACTGGATTTCGGATCATCCGGAAGACCGGCGGCTGCAGGTTCGGCACGCATTGGAGCCGATTGCGGAATTGCGGAAGAGTGTTGAGGAGGCGGGTGGTCAGTTGCTGGTGACGACCTGTCCGGTGATCTGGCAGGTGCTGCCTGGAAGTGAGTGTCCGCAATTGACTCGGGACTGTCGCATTCGGGGAACGACTCCATTTCAGAGTCGCTTTCCGTTTGAGGTTCTGCAGCGGTACTGTGAGCAGGAGCAGATACGATTTCTTGACTGTTCGGAAGCCTTTGAGCGTGGCGACGAAACTGCAAAGTTATTTGATCGAGTGTATCCATCGCTGTCAGAGAGGGGCATGGCGTGGTATGCCCGGCTGATTTCGGATTATCTTCTGAGTCATCCGCCGGCTCAGTGGTAGCCCGCATGCTGTGGGTCGGTCTGCGGATGGACCGGGATGCCGTGCTGTCTGCGTCACGAGCCGGGACGTCGCGGTGTTGTTGGCGCGTAATAGTCGTTGCAGTCCAGCGGACTGAGCTGAATGGCCGTCCAGCATCAACGGAACAGCCTCGTCCCTGAACTCATCTGTCCAGCGTTGACGGCTCTGTTTGGCTTTCATTTGTGCTTCTTCTCAGGTCGAGCGGGGCGTCGGACTCGAACGGGGCCATCCACCTGTTTCGAGCGGGGCCATCCACCTGTGACGGCCTTCGTAAGTGCTTTTTTCGTTGTGGTTTACGTATGGCGATCGCGACATACCGTGGCGGTGTGAATGTCGGTTGTTGTTCCTGATGGGACCACGATTGCCAAAGGAGCAGGATGGCGCCATTTCCGCACCTCTCCAGGCTGTTCATCGTGCTCGAAGCGGTTCGAAAGTGGCGTTGAAATGGTTCCCCCGCCAGGCGATGGGACTCATCATTTGAGTCAGCTTGAGATCGATGCTGCTGCAGGGGGCAACCGCGGACGAACAGAGATAGGCACGGATTTTGGGGAGATTGGAATTGAACGGGTGAGGGTTGCGACCCCGAGCCCGAGCCCGAGCCCGAGCCCGAGCCCGAGCACGAGTACGAGTACAAGTACAAGTACAAGTACGCAAAGAGCAGAGGCGACTCCGGGCGGACTGTCAGGTTAAGACACGCCGCAATTCCCCCCCTTCTCCCCTGCGGGGGAGAAGGGTCGGGGATGAGGGGGTGAAAAAGCTGCTAAACCAATGGCCGCAGGTTCACT
>CAIYBH010000135.1 GCA_903924405.1 uncultured Planctomycetaceae bacterium
CGTCGATGTGCGGCACAAGTTCCTTCACGATGATGGTTTCCAGCGCAGCAGATCCGTCCTTCCAGTCGACGTACATGCCCTCAGGCAGTCCATTGACGAACACCACGTGGCAGGGAGGAGTTCGTCCGGCTTCAATCGCGGCATCAAAGTGCGCCGCCACTCTGGGGATTCCTGCGATTCCGCCACCTGAACCATGTAGCCAGTAAATGACCGGGAATCGTCGTTGCCGTTCGCGATCGCAGACCGCCGGCGTGTAAATGTGGTAACTGACTTTTTGGCCAGCGGCTGCGCTGTCGAAGGTATGAAAGGTTACTCGCGGTGCCTGGACGGCTGTCGTCACCCATTCCAGCTCCGGAGATGTTTCGAGACCGAGGCTGGGCGCAAAGAGCAAAGCTGCAAATACTGGAAGTAGTGAATGCATGGGCGCGTTCCGAAAAAAGGGGTCTGGTCTCAAATCGCGGGACCTGAGCTTTCTGGCGGCATGTTGGGGTTTTCAGCGGCTGAGTCCGACGCGTCGGCGGGCGAGCAGGCAGGCGTCTCCGGCCACCTCAAAGTCCCGGCAGTTTTTCGGCCGCGTGTCATAGTGGCGACAGCGATAGGGGGCGTTGGCCGTGCCATCGCCATCCAGCGCCACACAGATGCCATCGGGACGCGGAACGAACTGCTCTCCGTCCCGCAGCTGCACAAGTTCCGGGTGTAACTTCGCGAATGGGTCGCGCGGGGAGACCGGCACAAGGTCGAAGCCCTGACGACAACAGGCGCCACACGTTCCGCAGTCTTCAGAGGTCAGCGTTCGTTCCCAGCGCTCACAGGCCTGTTCCTCGGCCTGCACCACCGGGGCGCTCTTACCCGCAGGCTTATGCTGACGACAGCGCAGCCCGGTGGCGCCGGCAATAGCCCACGCACATGTGCCGCAGGTGGTTTGTTCTGATTTCGCCATCAGTGACCCCAGGCGGTGCCGTGCGCGAGTCACGCTCCAGAGCGAGGCCGGTGGAGCGTGGTCACGAATGATGTCCGCAATCGCTGCCGTGGCTGCCAGACTGCGTGTGAGCACGCCATGAAACGGCGAGGTCTGCGCCAGTTGAAAACCGGCTTGAGCAATCGCGATGGCGGGATCGTCGCCGTCTTTCAGAGGATCGTCCGGAATCGCATCCCAATACGGGCGCCAGGTGGTGGTGACCGCCATGAAGTCGCGTAAGCCGAACGGTGCAGCGAGTGCCGCCTGAAGACGATGGCAGGCATACTCGTAAACCAGATCACGGCGACTGGTGTTGGATAGTCCCCAGTCGGGATGATTTCTCGCTTGAATCCCCGACACCAGCCAATGACAGATTTCATGATAGATCATCTGTGCGAGAGAGTCGTCGGGATCAAATTCATCCTGCACTGAAATGGTGAGCGTACCCTTCCCGTCGTACGCGGCATAGGCGTCTGTCGAGCGTTGCACTTCCAGTCCGAGGTCGGCTGCTGCGCGCAGCCAGATCAGGTCAACGGGATCCTGATAGTGGTGAAGAATCGAGCGTTTGGGCATGACCCGCCTGTTGGAGAAAATGAATGTCAGATCGGTTGCGAGGGGCGTCCGTGTCTGTGAGCGGTGCCCTGCCCGACTGCAGGGCTGCGTTGCGTATTATCCACCGCACCGCTGGGAAGGGAAGCGCGCGGGGCGGGTGGTTCCGTGGGGAATTCAACTGTGCAGTTTGCCGGCGCGGATGAATTCAGGCTCACCGATTCTGTCCTTCGTGATCGTTTCCGGATCAATAGCCGCCACCGTGTGGCTTTTCGGTCGAGAGACGCACTTAACGGCCTCCATTTCCCGCCAACGCGTGCCTGTTCGACCGGCTGATGCCTGCTCACAAATCGAGGGAAACTGACGGCGTTATGGACTGTTGCCTCATTTCATTCGGAGGTACGCGATGAGGTCCAGGATGTCGTCGTGAGACAACGTGTTCAACAGACCTTCCGGCATGAACGAAACACGCGATGGCGTTGTGCTTTCCAGATCATGAATACTGAAGCGGATTTCACTTCCGCCAGGATCATTCGGGTTGGTGGCAATCATGATGGTGTCACCAGCCATGTTCACCGTGCGGCCGGTGTGCGTGCGGCCGTCCTTCAGCAGGTACGTCCGGAGTCCGAATTGTTCGTTGATGACTCGGCTGGGGTTGATCATGTTGTCCAGCAAGTCCTGCGCACTGTATCGGCTGCCGACGCTTGTCAGATCCGGACCGCCAGAACCTCCTTCACCGCGGAAGCTGTGACAGACAATGCAGGATGCGGCCACGAAAAGCTGACGACCGTTCTCAGGATTCCGGGGCTCAGCCAGACGCGCTTCCAGAGTCGGCGTCAGATCGTCCATGCTCCACTTTCGGACAAAGGGGCGTGTGGTTGCCGGAATCACCGCTGGCGGATTCTTCGCCGCTGCGATCAGTTCCGCGAACTGCTGGCGTTCGGGTTCCGTCAGCATTTGAGTCACCATGTGAATCATCTGGTCGCGCCGTGCCCGAGCGGTGAACCCGCCCTTCCAGTTTGGAACTCGTTCCATGGCCAGCTTCAGAAATCGCTCACGCAGATCGGAGGTCCATGCCGGACTTTGACTCAAACTGGTCAAGGCCTGAACATAGATGACCTGCTCTTCCTGGGCTCGACTCTGTTCAAGCAGATTCAGTGTCGGGACGATCATGGTGGGACTTTTCAACGCCGCACACAGCGCCACCAGTTCTTCGTTGACGCGCCGATCAGGCGACGGAATTGAAGGTTCGAGTTTGCTGATCAGTCGAGCGGACGCGGATTCGTCGTATCGACCATGTCGCGTTGCAGAGATGGTGATGATGCGAAGGTACCAGCTTTGTTCATCAGTGCTGAGCTGCGAAAAGTCCATTCGATCCAGCGCTGCCAGCAGCTCCGTCTGGATGGATGTTTCACCATCGGTCGATCGGGCCAGTGCCAGTAAGGCCTGAAGTGCCGTTCGTGGACTGGGTTCCTGCAGTGCGCGTTGTTTCCATTCGCTGACAGGCTGCCATTCCAGAGCCACTCGCGCGGCGTTTCGAATCGCGCGGTCATTGTCGGCCAGGTGAGGCCAGAGAGTTTCCATGGCCTGTGTGTCGGCATGGCCGTGAAACGTCTCCAGCCGCCGTCGTAACTGCTGAGCCGCTGTTGTGGCAGGATCGGGTTCAGGGGGCGATGCGGCCACAATGCTTTCCGTTCCGGCGTACGTCACTCGATAGAGGCCCGATTGAGTGCCACGGCCGCCGGTCAGGAAATACAGTGCACCATCGTGTGGTGAGACGGCGACATCCGCGATTGGAAGCCCCTGCGCACTGAGGAACGGCTCAGGTTCCGCCAGATAGGAAGCCCCTGAGGGCGTCAAATGGACGGCAAACATGCGCCCATAGCTCCAGTCACACGCAAACAGAGCGTTCTGAAATCGGGCAGGAAATTTCGTGCCGTATCCAAAGCAGATTCCGGTCGGTGATCCGGGCCCGATATTCCTGAGAGGAGGCTGAATATCTTCCCAGGCGGACGTCCAGCTCCAGAGCATTTCGCCCGCTCGACCATGCCAGCCGCTGTCCGTACCACTCAGCACCTGCCGAATCGCTGTGGGGCGATAGCTGGGCAAACCAAAGTCGTTTTCCAGGTCACTGTCGTACGTGAACAGATCACCGCTGCGGTTGAAGGCAAGGTCGTAACTGTTTCGTAATCCCATGCACAGGACTTCAGGATTTTTCCCATTCAGATCCGCGCGCATGACCCAGCCACCGGAATACGGCTGCTGTGTGTAATGAAAATCCCAACTGTCTCGATTCCAGTGTTTCGGAGTGCGAATGTTATCACACGGCAGCCCGTTGCGATCTCCACTGACAATGTACAGCGACTGTCCGTCCGGCCCCGGTATCACGGCATGCAGACTGTGTTCGACCCAGTTGGCAG
>CAIYBH010000136.1 GCA_903924405.1 uncultured Planctomycetaceae bacterium
AAGGGATTACTCAGGGCGTCGTCTGGCGTCTGAACTGGCTGGCAGATGGCTCGCTGGCAGGTGTGAGTGGAGGAGGCAGCGGGGGTTGGCTGATTTTCTGGAAGCCTGATGCAGAGAAGGATGTGCATCGGTTTCAGCTGCCGAATCTGGCGCGTGACATGGACCTGCACCCTGACGGGGTCACGATTGCCACGGCGCACCACGACCGCAATCTGCGGATCACCAAACTGACAGCGAAGCCTGCCTGAAAAGGGGGCGGTCGGTAGGTGCGACTGAGCCTACCGGCCGATTCGCTGGACCACCGGATTATTCGATGGAGTAGGAGCCATCTTCGTTGCTGCCGCGATCGCCTTCGGCTTTCCAGTCCAGTCGCTTATTTGCGGGGTCCTGAGTGACAGTGATCTTGTAAGTTTCCCCGTCTTCGGCCTTACCCGTTCCGGAAAAGCCACCGGCAGCAGGTGACAGACTGACTTCGGTCAGCTTCAGGCTGGATTTCATCTGGGTAGCGACTTTGGCCTGATCCCAGGTACCAGGATTGTTGGTATCAGCGCAACCCGCGGCCAACAGCAACGTCAGCAGACACGGAAGTACGGTAGAAAAACGCAGCATGAAAGTGACATCCCGGAAGGAGTGGGCGAAAGCAGGGCAACGACTTCAGGCCCCGGACTGAGCCTTGAGCGACTTCGGGAGGTACACTACACGGCCTGTCAACGGGGGTAAAGTGACCACCAGAATTCTGAGGCCGCGGAATGAGTCGAGTCATCAATTCGGAAATGCAACGGTCTGTAGTATCATCGTGCGACGAGAAATGTACGCAACGGTGTGAAGCCGGATTGGTCTTCAGGAAGGGGGGGTCTCTGGAAGATCCCTGCAGGTAACTGGGAATGTTGCTGGCAGTTGAAACATCCGGGCTCAGCGGGTCCATCGCCTTATTTTCGGAGGGCAAGGTCTACCGGGAGCAGTCGCTGGGTGCAGACGGTCCGAGGCATGCCCAGGCGCTGGTGAGGGAGACGGACGTGCTGTTGCGCAACGCCGGGTTGACGGTGAGTGACCTGACGAGCGTTGCGGTCAGCATTGGTCCTGGCAGCTTCACGGGATTGCGGGTGGGCGTCGTCTTTGCGAAAACGCTCGCGTGGTTGCGGGGGATTCCACTTGTTGCTGTGAACAGTCTGCAGGCGTTAGCATGGCAGGTGCCGCCCTCGGTACAGCGAATCACGATGATCAGTGATGCTCAACGCTCCGAAGTCTTTTCGCTGGATTGTCAGTGGGACACCCTGAAAGAAGAATGGCTGCCCGTCGGGGACGTGTGTGTTCGGGATCTTGTCAGTCTGCAGCCGGTGCGGGCTGTTGCCGGGCCGGTGGTGGACCGCCATCGGCCGTTGTTGGCGGCGCAAAGGCCATCACAGATGCTGTTTTCGCTGGTTCCCCAGGCAACTGGTGTGGGACAGGTTGGCATGCGATTGCTGGCGGCCGGTGTGCTCAGTTGCGCCGAGACTCTGGAGCCCCTGTATGTTCGGCCCAGTTATGCGGAAGAGAAGCGTTCGGGAAGCCGTTAAGTAAGACCGTGTGATGGTGGACGTGGGGGAGTGATACAGCAGTCGTTGTTTGGACAGGAAAAATTGCCGGTGGCTTCGTATGGCGGTGTGCAGGATCGCGGAACAAGTCCCAAGTGAACGTCTGCGGGCCTGAAGTTCGGGAATTTCGACATCGTGGCCGGTGAGTTCGTGAAAACTCGTGTCAACGACAACGCTGCGTGGCATAATGCCCAGGGCGGGGAATTCGGAAAGATCGACGAGTTCCTCCCTGGGGGCTCGGCATCAGCAAACGCGTGACAGGAAATTCTTGTGACAGACGACAACACAATGGAACAGAGTGGTGTGGCCGGTGCTTCCGAGCCCTGGTACAGCAAGGGGCTGAACTTCACGTGCACTCAGTGTGGAGACTGCTGTACAGGGGCACCCGGGACGGTCTGGGTGTCTGACGACGAGTTGCTGGAGATTGCGGAATATCTGGACAAGCCCATTGGTGAAATCCGCCTGTTCCATACTCGAATTGTGCGTGGTCGGGTGTCGCTGACGGAGTTTGCGAACGGGGACTGCACGTTTTTTGACGGTCGGACGCGGAAATGCACGGTTTATGCGGCGCGTCCAATTCAGTGCCGGACATGGCCGTTCTGGGATTCCCACCTGGCAACTCCGGAAGCCTGGGAACGAGTTTGCGACAAATGTCCCGGGGCGGGGCAGGGAGCGTTCTTCAGTCTTGAGCAGATCGAAGAGCGGGCAAGTCGGATTGAAATGTGACGACTTGAGCGGCGGCGATCCCTGAAAGACTGCGGAAAAGCGGGATTTTGCGGGATGTTTCCCAAAACGGACCCTGCCACGCGCCGATAATCCTCAGAAGACTCAGGCGGGACTGCGCCTGTGTTCTGCGCGGAAATCCATCGAAGTCGTTGTAAAACGGCTGGAATTCTGTTGATTCCGCGTGAAAGACGAGTGATTCTGCGCGTCGGCAGGCGGTGAGCATGCCGATTTCGCCGGGACTCCGGAGTTTCGATCAAGGTGGCCAAAATGTCCCATGTATTTGCCCGGTGCTGCTTTGTGGCTTGTGCTGTGTTCCTTGTCGTCGCAGGAAATGCGGCGCAGGCGCAGGTGGTCAAGGCACCCTTGAATGAAGGGTTCGTCCGGACCAGTTCGATTGCCATGTCGGTCGATGAGATGCTGGGCACGAAGAAAGTTCGGGCCGCCGATGAACCCATTCTCGGGCCTGGCTACCCGGCTTTATGGATCGGTGAAGTACAGTTTAAGCCTTTGCGGCTGATGCGACTGGAATGGCCGGACGCCCGGACCGGGGAATCGAAACAGGAAATTGTTCGTTATCTGGTGTACCGTGTCATTCGGCGGGATTACACCGAACTGGCTGGTGCAGAAAAAGCTGAGCTGGAACGCAAGCTGGTGGATCCGGACAACTCGCCTTCGAACGTGCTGGATGCAGAGAGCACAAACCCGTTGCAGATGCCCAGGTTTCTGCTGCAGTCGCAGGAAGCCGACGGGACAATCGTTTCGACATGGCAGGACGAGGTGAATGTCGCCATCCAGAATGCAGTATTTCACCGGGAAATGGGCCGCCGCGGCCGGACCCTGAAACTGCTGAACAGTGTGGAAGCCCTGCAGGAAATTGGTGCCCCGGTTCCTGCGAGCGATCCGGACGCACTTCAAAAAGCGTTTTATGGCGTGGCTGTCTGGCGAAATGTGGACGACACGGCGGATTATTTCACGGTGACGATGGCGGGATTCAGCAACGCGTATCGGATTTCTAAAGATGCTGCGGGGCAGAATGTGGTGGAGGAGAAGGTGATTGTTCAGCGATTCCGTCGTCCGGGGGACGAGTTTTTGCAGGAAGAAACAGAGTTTCGGCTGGTAGACGAAGCGGATACGGACGGCGACGGGACAGCCGAAACGCGGTATCCCCTCTGGCAGTACCGTCCTCGTAAACTCACGATTGCGACACCAAACGTGGACACGGTTCTGCGGAACATTCAGAGTTCGTCAGCGGCAGGTGACACCGCGGCTCAGTAAGGTACCGGCAGGGTCCTGGCGCCGGATAGGTCTGCTGGAGACCATGGCGAAGGCCTATTGACTCAGCTGTATGTGTTTAGCGGTGCTGGAGTGCAGCCTGCTTTCAAACTTATTAACTGAACACGTGATCAGTTTTTCCTCGATTTCTGGACCTTTCCGCTCGACTGATAGGCCGCATTGCTGCTGGGTGGTGCTGCTCGGCAGCGGTCAAACAGGGCCTGCGACCGGACTCAGAAGTGCGACACTGCGGCGTCTGGGGCGGAGAGTGCGGGGGCGTCCAGGGTCCTGTGGCGCAGAGTCTTACGCCCAAATTGATCGCGGTTCGCAGGAAAAGGGGCAGAGTGACTGGGAAAGATCTTGAAAAATCCCGATAAATTGTCACACTTCCTGCCCCGCTCGAAAGTCCGGGCGCAGGCAAAAAAGATTCTTGCAGGCTCACAGGGCTGCTTTCAACACGGAATACTGTCGGATGATTTCACATCCGGCGCTGGTGGAGTTAGGTGTCATGGCTCATAAGAAGGGACAGGGTTCCAGCCGCAACGGTCGGGATTCCAACGCAAAGCGTCGTGGTATCAAGAAGTTTGGTGGCGAAGCTGTCATCGCAGGCAACATCCTGGCTCGTCAGTGCGGCACCAAGTGGCACCCGGGTCGCAATGTCGGCATGGGATGCGACTACACGCTGTTTGCGTTGTGTGATGGCACTGTCCTGTTTGATCAGGACGGCCGTCGTATCAACATTGTGCCGGTTGCTGCCTCTGCCAACTGATTCCGTCTGGCTCCGATTTCTCCGGCAAGCCGGTTTTGGGGCTTGCTTATCCTGTCAGTCGTCTGCGATGTCCCCGCCTGTATTGATTTAGCGGGGTTCTTCGTTTGATTTCGTCTGTGCGGAGTAAACGGCGGTAGATCGAACTGAATGCACGCGGAGCGTCCGAAACCTCGGGGGCTCCGTTTTTTTTGCGCGAATCCTGGCCGTGTTCGTCGAAGCTGTCTGTCGGAATTCCAAGGAACCCGCATGCAGCGATCCTGTTTCGGCTGGTGACACTTGCGGCTGGGGTTCTTGAGTTCTGAGGAAGACGTACAGATGCTGGAACTGCGAAATCCCCATAGTATTCAAGCGGTGCTGGAACAACGCCCCCGGGCTGTGAAACGGCTACGCATCCAGGCTGAACATCCCGGGGAACCCTGGGACGCGGTTCTGGAGTTGGCGCGGAGACATGGTGTTCCGGTCAGTACCGGGGCGGGACATGAGGATCGGCGGGGGGCAGGACGAGACACGGAGCGTGTCGGAGCCGGGTCCGCCATGGTGGAGCCACCATCTCCGATTCCGCTTGAGCTGCTGTTTCAGGCGGGTGAGGGAGACCGGGGATTGTGGCTGGCGCTGGATCAGGTGCAGGACCCGCAGAATCTCGGAGCACTGTTTCGGCTGGCTGGCTTTTTTGGAGTGCGGGGGATTGTGCTGACAAAAGACCGCAGTGCATCGGTCAATGCTACCGTCTGTGATGTGGCCGCGGGTGGCGCAGAGCATGTTCCGTTTTCAGTCGTTGCCAATCTGGTGCAGAGTCTGGAAAAAGCACAGGAGAATTCGATCTGGGTGCTGGGCACTTGTGAACGTGCAGAGGGATCGATTTACTCGATCGCCAGAGATCGTCACTGGATGCTGGTGCTGGGCAATGAAGGTAGTGGGCTGCGTCGACTGACGCGCGAGCGATGTGATCAGTTGGTTTCGTTGCCCCCGCTTGGGCCAGTTCCTTCGTTAAATGTCGCGACGGCGGCGGCAGCCTGCCTTGCGGTTATGAGTCGCCCGTCCTGAAGTCGCGGGATGCTCCGTCGGTCTTCCCGGGAATCTGTGTTGTAGCCCGGGTTGCGTCAGCGAATTGACAGGCTCCGGGTTTCGTGTTGAGATGCTGTTGCTGGACGGCACGGTTGATGGGCACGGTGGCCATGAATGCCTGGGACGACGATTTCTGAACGGCGACTTCCATGAAGAATCTTCTGGCTGCAGTGTTGACGTTTCTGACAGCGGCACTGGTTCTGGTGGCAGCCATTCTTATGTCGGGCGATGGGCAGCGGTCCGGACAGTCAGCACCAGGTTCCGCAGAGCCTGATGGGGCGGGGAAGGCAGCGACAGGCGGACATGCAGCCGAAGGACAGCCGCAATGGACCCCCCGGACATCAGACGATCCGGCTCTGGCAGGCATGGTCTGGATACCTCCCGGCACCTTCACAATGGGGGCGCTCGATTCGTTTGCGGACGAGTTTCCGCCGCACGAGGTAACGCTTGACGGATTCTGGATGGACACCACAGAAGTGACCAATCGTCAGTTTCAGGCGTTCGTCGAAGCCACTGGTTATGTAACGATGGCGGAACAGCCCCCGAAGTTACGCAGTCTGCAGCCGGATTCGGAACTGGCAAACCGCCAGATACTCCCGGAGTTCAATCAGCCCGGTTCGATCTGCAGTCTGCAGCTGCGCAGTCGGGCCGATGTGGATCCCGGGAAAGGCGCGTACAGTTGGTGGCAGTATGTTCCCGGAGCCAGTTGGAAACACCCCGAGGGACCTGAGTCCACGATTGCAGATCGGATGGATTATCCAGTGGTGCATATCAGCTGGCTGGATGCTCAGCAGTACTGCCGGTGGGCTGGCAAAGAGTTGCCGACAGAAGCGCAATGGGAATATGCGGCGCGGGGAGCTCGAAGCGGCCAGACGTATCCCTGGGGCAATGAACGTAATCCGGATGGTCGCTGGTTGACCAATATCTGGCAGGGTGAATTTCCGATTGAGGACACGGGCGAGGATGGATTCCGCAGGACAGCCCCGGTGGCAAGCTTTGCGGCTAATGCCTACGGACTGCACGACATGTCAGGCAATGTCTGGGAATGGTGTCAGGATTATTATCAGCCTGAGTATTATGCCGAAAGCCCCCCGATGAATCCTCCTGGACCGAGCAGTAGTTTTGATCCCCTGGAACCTGGAATTATCAAGCGTGTTCAGCGCGGTGGCTCCTTCATGTGCAGTGATCAGTACTGCATCGGCTACAGAACGACAGCCAGAATGAAGGGTGAGGAAGACACTGGGGCTTTCCACACCGGATTTCGTTGTGTTGTTAACCGAGCTGCATCCGCGCCGCAGCCTTAGAGAAATGCGAGCCAACCGAGAGTCACCGGGATGAGTCCAGACATCGATGGATGGAACAGGGCAGGGCAACGAAGTTCTGGCTGGTTGGTCAGTCGCGTTCCTGAACTGAGTGGCGGATGATGGTCCTTGGGGGCGCTGCCGGCAGTTGGGGGCGGAAGTTACCTGGTACGGTTGACGAACTGTTGCATGAAGTGCAGGGTTTCCTCACTGACGTGATGTTCGATCCCTTCGCTGTCGATGGCTGCGGTGGCTTCGCTGACCCCCAGAGCCACCAGAAACTCAAACACAACAGCATGTCGCTGCCTGGAAAACTGAGCCAGGATCTGCCCTTTTTCGGTGAGTCGCACCGGACCATAAGGCTCAGTGTCGACATACCCATCGCGTTTCAGTCTGGACACTGTGCGATTGACGGTCACATGGCTGACGGCGAATCGGAGTGACAGATCGCGTACACGACATTCACCTCGCTGCATTGCGATATCCGCGATGGCCTCAGCGTAATCCTGCGTCAACTCGGTCGCATGATCGCGACGAGTTCGCTGGTGGCCTTTGATGCGGGTGCGATCTTCTTTCACTGGATCTGTCGTAACGAAGGTGAGGAACCAGAGTTTCATCGGATCACTGGCACAGCGGAGTGGATCGCACAGGAGAATACATCGAGTCTCGATTCGATCCAAATGGACAGTACACAGGTATCTGCGGGGTGCGTACTTCCACGCTGAACATTATCAGTCTTCGCTGCTGGCAGTGTCTGCCGACGGATCGAGGCTGGTGAGTGGGCCGACGCCAGCCGTCGTGGTCATGCGGATGGGAAACCGCTGCAGCAGTTCCTGAATGTCCTGAAGTGTCACTCCACGAATGACCGTCAGATCATCGGCGATGGTTCGGTATTCCTGCCTGTAAAGCCAGTTGCCGCCGAGCAGTGAGAGCCGTCCCATGGGACGTTCTCCACGAAGGACGATGCGGGAGGCAACCTTGTTTCGGGCTTGTTCAAGTTCCTCGGCCGTGATGCCATGGTTTGACACATCTTCGAACACGCGGCGACAGCGTTCGAGGTTTTCGGCAACATCTTCTGGCGAGCAGCACAGAAAGCTCATCCACGCGCCCGCTCCGTCGTACTCGCTGAAGCCCAGGTCGCAGGATTCGGCATAGCCCGGGTCCACAAGCTCCCAGAACAGTCGGCTGCCGGAGTCGTCACCGACCACGACGGACAGCAGTTCAGCCGCGAATCGCAGGGGGTCATTACCCTTTGGTGCGTCGCCCATCTGCATCAGATTCTGCTGCAGACTGCCTTCTCTGGTAATCAGACTGACGGCTGATCGCGGATGGAAATCCGGCAGCGTGCGCTGGGCCGTCCCCCGCGGGATGCGGTTGCAGTACTTTTCGGCAAGCGTGACAAGGTGATCGAAATCGCAGTTTCCGGCGACTGCCAGAATGATATTGCCAGTGTGATACTGCTGGCGATGATAGTCTCGCATCTGCTGTGACGAGAGTGCTGTGATGCTCTCGTTGCTGCCCAGAATGCTCTGCCCCAGCGGATGCCCGGCGAAATGCGTTGCCATAATATGGTCGTAGCAGGTAAACGAAGGCTGATCTTCATACATGCTGATTTCTTCGAGAATCACATTTTTTTCCATATCGAAGTCCTCCTGACGCAGCGAGGGCTGCATCAGAGCGGACAGGAGTTCCAGGGCCCGCTCCAGGTACTCCGGAAGTACGGCCGCGTAGTACATCGTGACTTCTTCGCTGGTTGACGCGTTATACTTCGCGCCGATTTCATCAAAGATGCGATTGATGTCGTCGGCAGACAAATGCTCATCGCCCTTGAACGCCATGTGCTCCAGGAAATGACTGACTCCGGAAATTCCGGCGGTTTCGTCACGGGAACCCGTGCGAACAAAGAAGCCTGCTGCCACGCTGTGCACGGATGGATTCGTTTCGGCGATCAGCGTGAGACCATTCGATAATTGACACTGCTGAAATTTCATACGTGGTTCCCACAGGAAGTATCCTGTGCTGACGAGGGTGTGACTGAGTCCGTGTGAATGCCGGGCATAAATGGTTCTACGCCAGTCGGCTCACACAATCCGCATTCAGTGGCTGAGGACCGATGGTGACAAGGACCATCGATCGAGGCGCATATTCCTGAATAAAATTCTGCACCTGTGGCACGCTCAGAGAATCGATCCGGTGGTGGATTTCGTCGAGTGTGACGACTCGCCCCAGCAGGTACATGTCTCTGGCAAGAGAGGAGGCACGCGAAGACGTGGATTCCTGCTGCATGATCAATGAACTCTTGGCGCGCGCCTTACATCGCTGCAGTTCATCCTCCGTGATGCCTTCATGCAGTCGCAGTACTTCCGCGACCGTGACTTCCAGAGTTTCCTGAGCCCGCTCAGATGTGGTGCCGGCGTAGGCCATCACACGAGCCTGCTCCTTCAGTGTGCTGAGTGAAGCGGAGATGGCATAGCACAGACCGCGTTTTTCGCGAACTTCAGTGAACAGACGCGAGCTCATCCCGCCGCTTAGCAGACTGACAGCCGCCCATGCTTCGTAGTAGCGTTCGTCTGAGTAGGTCACGGTGTCCCAGGCGAGTCCCAGATGTGTCTGCGCAGAATCATGGGGCAGATGATAGGGCGACACCGGACAACTGCCTGCAGATACGGGCGGGACTGCAGGGCCGTTCCATGCGGAAAATACCGCTTCGACAGAGTCCTTCAGGGCGGAGAAGTCAAGGTTGCCGGCAATTCCCAGAATCGCTTCGCCCGGAGTGACGAAGGACTGAAAATGTTCACGAATATGAGCGGGCGTGATTGTCTCAAGGTCTGCAAGTTCTCCTTCAGAGGAATTACCCCAGGGAGCGGGATAGCTGTGTTGTCGCAGTACCTTACCCAGTCGCTGTCGAGGTTCATCCTCCAGAGACATCAATCCCTGAGCGATCAGGTCCCGTGCCGGCTCAAAGTCCGCATCCGTGAGGTGGGGACGTGTAATCATGCGGCTGATCAGCGGCAGGGCATCCGATAGCCGATCCGCTGTTGTGGCAGCGGAAAATGTGATGTGTGCACTGCCAACGCTGAAACTGCGCTGCAGGCCAAGGTTATCCAGAGCGGCGCATAGCTCCCGGGAGGACAGGCCATCTGCACCGCGAGTGAACATTTCTCCAAGGATCGACGCAGTTCCGCAGCGCCCAGCGGCATCTCGCACACCACCCGCCGGAACAAGCAGCGACAATGCTGCCGATTGCACATCCCGCATCGGTTCGAAAACCACCAGCAGACCATTCGGAAGACGGAAACTCTCGATACGCTGCGTCATGAACAATTCCAGAATGTCCGTGATCGGACGGAAAGGGCCGCACACAATGTCAGTCAATGACAATCAATGACGGAACTGCAGCGGCGCACTCGCTGAAACACACCACCGCTCTTCAGTACCCGTAAGTTACGGAAGAGCGATGAGAACAAAGAATTGAATAACAGGTCATGCCTGGAGGAAATCCCGGTCAAATCGTCAGGTCCTGTGGACAGCGTTCAACCGGCTCCACCAGGGATTTTATGTCGCCGTGACATTTCAGCCACCTGTCGGAACGGCGAAATCGCCTTCCAGACTGCGCCAGATGGAATGCACATGGTTGGCGTCATTCTGAGTGTTGTTGTACTCAATAATGAACAACTTGCCCTGAATCACATAGTGATGACGCTTGTTCCGCTCTGCTTCGCCCCACCACCCCATGCGAATGTCGTCCATGCCGCCTTTTTCAATCGCACGCATACGGTCCCGGACCACCTGAGCCGGCATGGCCGACAGGTATTCACCAATCAGTTCACGGAATAATTTCTGCTGGTCGGGCGACATGTCACCAAAACGAAGCCCAACCGCCTGATCCACAACCGCCTGAGGCATTCCGGCGCCGCGAATATCGTCCGGTGCCTTGTCCGAAACCCACATCTGTTTCTTCTGCTCCGCATTGCAGGCCATCAGTATGCTTCGGGCAAGATCTTCACGGTTCGCAAGCACCCGCAATTGACGTCCTGGTCCGGCGTCAATCAGAGCAGGGTTGGCTCCCAGCATTTCCGGTGAACTGCTGACGACGACGCCGTCGCGAATGACAAAATTCAGGGACATGTGATGCCCTTCAAATCGCCACCCCCACGTTCCTTTGGCGCCCGGTGTTCCGAAGATCGTCAGGTGATACTTGTGAGGATGTCGACGATCCCGACGGTAGGCCTCTTCACCACCCTCAAACAGGTACAGCACTTCTTCCAGACTGCGAACCTGCAGAGTTTTCGCGTAGCCGGCGGCCGAAAGCCCCGCTTTCACAAGATCTTCGGCAGCATTCCGAGGTTCGCCGAACAAATCCCACAGAACCACGCCATTACGTTCTTTCGGGATGAAGTGCCAGTTCAACCGCTCGGGATCATCAAATCCATAGGAAAGCTTTGATTTCTGTTCCACCGGAAGCAATTCGGCCAGTCGCGTCGCGGCCGTCGCCATCGCGATTCCCGGGGTGTCAGTGCCATCGTCCGCAGCCGTGGCCACCGATGCCATCAGGCTGATCACAAGGACAGAAAACAGAACACGTGCACATCTCATCGTCAGGTTCCGAAAAAAGTGGGTGGGAAGAATGGGTGGGCAACGGGTTTGAAACGCTGCAGGGATCGGACAGTGGGAAGTGGCTGCTGCAGCTCAACCTCGCAACCGCTTCAAAAACAACACGTTCAGCCAGGTGGCCAGTCCAGCGGTCGACCACCGAGTATGTGAATATGCAGGTGAAAGACACTCTGACCCCCGTGGACACCCGTGTTGATCACAGTGCGATAGCCGCCCTCCAGACCCAGCAGAGCCGCCACTTTGGGAACCATTTGCAGCAAGTGCCCGCAGAGTGTCGCGTCATCCGGCGTCAGGTGATCGAGCGATACAATTGGCTTTTTGGGAATCAGCAGAACGTGTACAGGAGCCTGCGGGTTCACATCACGAAATGCAAGGCACAGATCGTCTTCATGCACGATGCTGGCCGGAATCTCTCGATTGATGATTTTCTGGAAAATTGTCACTGCAGGAGGATCCTGTGAAAAACCCACGAACTGCGACCACGTTCCGCAGGTCATGGCCGCATTGCCGGTTGTAAGTGCCTGAGTCGGGGGGCATCGATGGGGTGTCGCAACTGCCCAACGCGGGAACAGCATCAGGTGCAGTCACAAACAAGGTCCGGAACGGTTCCCGATGCCCTCCGGGAAAACTGCAGAACTTAGCAGGAAATGCAGGAAACGCCAGCGGAGATCCGGTTGGCACGCCGATTCGGTGCAAGATCCCTGAAGGGTCTGCGTCATCCTGAGCCCACCAATCGAAGACCGTCCGAGCTGCCGTGGCTTGCTTCGCCGGAAGCCCTGATCCAATACCCGGCCCCGATCGTTGCCAGACCCATACCCCGATCTGACAGAACTCCAAGCACACCATGCTGAAGTTCGACCCACAGCATTGTTTCGCAAGGGGCGGGACTGAAGGAGACAACATTCTGCAGGATGGCGTACATTGGGGATCATCAAAAGGTGTCAAATGTGCGAGGTGTCAAAAGGTGCCATCCTGCGGTCCAGCGGGCCATCAAGTGGGCTCATCCGGCAAATCTCAGCCGGGCCATTGGTGAAGCAGGCGGAGCGACTGGTCGAAAAAATGTGGGGCACACGACGATCGCCGCTACCAGATCAACTTCCAGATCGACGCAAACCGCGGCTGATTACAGGTCAGAGTCTGGTTCAAGAGCGTTGGCAGCGACAACTGTGAGCAGACAACGCCATCCGCGAGACGACTTGGGGTGACGCAACGAGAATACTCAGATTCGCTGACCCTCGATTCAGGCCGGTGCGAACATAGACTGCACAACGCAGTCTCGCTGCTGCGCGACCTGTCTGCGTGCATTATTGATGCGACTCACTTTGGTTTGCCCCTCGTCTCGGCGTTCATGGCCATTGATAACGAGCGACCCACGCCGAAGCGACACCCTGTGGAAGTGCGTGGCACGCCCCACACACAGATTCACCGATGCCGCAACGCTACTTGACACCGAACTCTGTAAAAAGTACCCTCTAAAAAATTGGTACGTAGGTATTTAAACGCTTGGGGGGGGGGGGCGTATGAAAATCCCTGAAGAGGGTTGTTCTGACTCATTGTGGTCAGGTGCTGTCGGTTCGATTCCGACAAACTTCGTCCCTGTCACAGGTATTCTCTGGGGCATAGAGGTTGGTGCGGAGCTTTGAGCAGGAAACCCAGTGGCCTGCGCGACATGGGGGGCTGGTAATCCGCTGGTCTCAGGGTACTGCTGTGTTCTTGTGATGGATCGGCAGGCAGTGGGGTGCTCGGGTAATGAGGTGGTCGCCTGCACTCCGTCGGTGGATCATTGTGGGCAGCTCGTGCCTATCACCTTTACCGAGGATTGTCGCTTCAGTCTGAATGGCAGGGGATGCGGCGGAGGTGTGCCTGCGACAGGGTGTATCAGTGGA
>CAIYBH010000137.1 GCA_903924405.1 uncultured Planctomycetaceae bacterium
CATTCCTGCTGGGTGGACCGAAGGTTCACTTCGGGAAAGACTATTGCAGTTGACACGTGAGATGGACCAGCGGGCCGCAAGGCTCAGCGAATTGACTCCGAAGGCCATGCTGGCTCGCTGCGAGCTGACCGCACCTGCGATTCGAACAAATTCGGAAGTCTGTGAACGCGAACGAAGTCGCGTACGATCCGAAATGATTCTTTTGCAGGAGGAAATCGATTTCACAGTCTATGCGATGTGGGGCTTTGTCAGTGAGGATCTCCTCGCGGACGACTGGCATGCAGAGCGTGTCGTCCTTGATGCCGGCGACCGCCCGTTCGACATCCTGAGGGGAGCGAATGAGGACGGTTTCCCGGTCCCCAACGGCGTGCCCGAAACGTGGCCAGTGCCCCTGCGACAACGTTGGGAAGCGCGCATGGCAGCAATTCAGGGATCACCAGAACTGCGTCTGATTGAAGATCCGCATTACAAACGCCGCTGGAAAGGTCGGCAAGGTCTATTCAATCACTCCGCTGGCGCTGACGACCTTTCGGTCGCTTTGCAGGATTGGCTGCTCAATCGACTGGAATCTTATTTTGATTTCGACGGCCGGATGCAGCCAGGTGATTCCGACCAGAGGCCTTCAGCACCGCTGGCCGATATCGGCCTTCACAGTCTGGCCCGGTTAGCCTCTGTCGCAGGTTCCGACGCTGAGTTCCACGAGGTCGCCACCGTCTACCGCGACGACCCCGCCTTTGACGTCCTGGCTCTGGTGACTGAACTGGTCCAGCCGGAAGCTGTCCCGTTGCTGCCCGTGCTGCGTTACAAGGATTCGGGGCTGCGAAAGCGGTCCGAATGGGAACAGACGTGGGACCTGCAGCGAAAGGAGGATGAGGCGGCTAACAGCGAGCAGCGATCAGCGGTCAGCGGGGAAGCTAACAGCTTTCAGCGGTCAGCGGTCAGCGAATCGCAGGGCGTTGACAGCCGAGATTTGATCGCTGAACCCCCGGTGCTGAAAGCTGACAGCCGACCGCTGACAGCTGAAAGCTTCTCCATCACTGTTCCCCCAAAGTATGTCAGTGCCGATTTTCTGAGCGGGGATTTCTGGCGACTGCGAGGCAAGTTGGACGTGCCCAAAGAGCGTTGGATCAGTTTTCCGCACTGCGATGCCGCGGACGGAACGTTGATGCTGTGCTGGGCCGGGTACAATCATCTGCAGCAGGCGCAGGCGATCAGCGGCCACTATGCAGAAATTGAGGAACGCGAAGGCGGCGGAGCGGACCCGCGGTTACCGCCGCTGCTGGCCTGTCTGCTGGAACTGCTGCCATGGCTGAAACAGTGGCACAACGACGTGGATCCCACATACGGAGTCGCGATGGGCGATTACTTCGAAGGTTTTGTCAACGAAGAAGCCCGCAAACTGGGACTGACTCTGCAGGACCTGCGGAACTGGAAACCGCCGGCGAAGCCAAGGGGCAGGGCCCGACGGGGGGCTGGCAGATGAGCGTGCCGACGTCGCCCGAGCTGCGGGGTCAGAGCTGGCAGCCTGTCCTCTGAGGATGTTAG
>CAIYBH010000138.1 GCA_903924405.1 uncultured Planctomycetaceae bacterium
CGAGCACGAGCACGAGCACCGCTGCGCTGAGCACGAGCACGATGTGAACAAGCGAAAACGGGCGTAGCGATCTCTGGCCCCCTCATCCCCGCCCCTTCTCCCCCGCGGGGGAGAAGGGGGAAATTGCTGCGTGGCGGAGCCGGAGGGGATTGAGATTTCAATTGGGTGGGATCCGTGACAGTGGCGACCGGGAAGAGTAGCATTCCAAAAGCTCAATGGTC
The DNA here is from genome assembly GCA_903924405.1 of uncultured Planctomycetaceae bacterium. Taxonomy (GTDB): domain Bacteria; phylum Planctomycetota; class Planctomycetia; order Planctomycetales; family Planctomycetaceae; genus SXXK01. The sequence continues at coordinate 222 of CAIYBH010000138.1, forward strand.
CGGATTCACGATTCTTCAGGATGCCAGTACGATGCTGAAACTGCTGCGGAAAATGTCACCCACGGATGTCATGACTTACGTTTTTGTTCAGCCAGTCGCCAGCTGGGTTCACCGCCTGGCAGGCATGGTTCTGGTGACCGTGCTGTCGTGTGCCGTCAGCCGCTGTTACGGACAGTCACCGATCCAGGGGGCTGTTCGTGAGCTGGATCTTGGTGACGGTGTCCAGCTGGAGGTGATCTACCTGCCTCCTGGAGAATTCCTGATGGGAAGCACGGCGGAAGAACGCGCATGGGCCACGGGTATCGAAGGCGGTGCGACTCCAGGGACAGAACGAGAAAGCTATGAAGGAAATGCCCGTCCGTGTCAGATCAAACAGGGGCTGTGGATGGGGCGCACGGAAGTCAGTGTCGGACAGTTCCGCCGGTTTGTGTCAGAGACCGGATATGTCACGGATGCTGAAAAGCCCGGTGGAAAGACGCAGTGTTTCGATCCGGCGTGGACTGGGTATCAGCTGACGACCAGCGTGGTTCATCCGTGGTCACCGATGCCTGGAAAAAGCTGGAAGGACCCCAACTGGGCATTTCCTCAGCAGGATGATTTTCCTGTTGTGTGTGTCAGCTGGAATGATGGGCGTGCCTTCTGTCAGTGGCTGACACAGCGCGAGCGGGCGGCTGGACGACTTGGTCAGGATCTGGAATATCGATTACCGACAGACGCTGAGTGGGAATATGGTTGCCGTGGTGGTCAGCCGCGGGGCTACTTCTGGTGGGGAAATGAGCTGGAAGATGGGGAGGGGCGGTTGAATATCTCGGCCATCGATCTGCTTCCGGGACGGACTCGCACCTGGCCGCTCGCGAAAGCCCCCTGGAGCGATGGATATTCGTTTGTGTCCCCCGTGGATCACTACGGTGTTCGAGGTCGGAATGGATTTGGGCTGGCAGACATGTGCGGTGGTGTCTGGGAAGTTGTGCTGGACCACTTTGATCCGAAGGGTGGTCATGAAGAACCGTATCTTGTGAAAGAGAATCGGCGACCGGTGTGTCGCGGTGGCAACTATTTCGACGTGCCGGGGAACGCGCGTTGCGCTGTACGGCTTGGCTTGATGAGTGACTCGTATTCGGATTCGCGGGACGGATTCCGGATCTGTCTGGGCTATCCGATTTCCGTTCCGGAATAATACCGGGCCGGGTTTCGTGAACCCTGCGGCTGGGCCGAAGGTTGCACCCGCCTGGGATGGCGAAACGATACTCACATGGGAGATCAGGGGCGTTTTTTGCTTGATGGCGGGCAGGCGTCTGCTCAAGGGCGAGCGGTGCGGCGTGAGCCCACCGGGACGAACACCTTTGAAGTGAACAACAACAAATACGGACGTCTCGGAGGACTGACACCCTCCGCTTGCCGGTGTGCGGGAGAACGCTGGACGCACGTTTCGGCGGAGCGAAACGCGACAATCTGCTGGTTGAACACCGTTTCGACATCCCACCCGCAGGCGTGCGAAACGGGGGGGAACCGGGGCGCATCTAAACAAACAGACCCACGAAAAAACTGTTTTTCGTGGGTCTGCTGAGATTTTCGCGAGTCTGCGGACTGCGGGAATGGGCGATACAGGACTCGAACCTGTGACCCCTACCATGTCAAGGTAGTGCTCTAACCAACTGAGCCAATCGCCCTCTTCGGTGCGGAAGTCTAGCGTCCGCTGGCCGAAAAGCAAACTTGCCTGCCGGGAAATTGGTTGCCTGACAGCCGTTCTGTGCTGCAGATTCGATTTGACCGGCAGAGTCCGTTTGTTTTGGTGAGCTTTCATCTGTCCGAGACGTTCGGTACAGAGCGAACGGTGCGGCGGTGCCGCGAGGTTGGTTTGCGGCTCAGGTGGAACTTCGCCCTCCCCGGAAAATGATGACCGGCTCAGGTGGAACTTCGCCCTCCCGGAAAATGATGACCGGCTCAGGTGGAACTTCGCCCTCCCGGAAAAAAAAATGATGAGATTGAGGTTGAGACGGTTTCAGAATGTGATGGGTTCGCGTTTAGCGAACACAAAGCCATCCCGAGCGGCGTCGATCAGGATGGTATCGCCGGCTACGAAGTTTCCGGACAGAAGCTCGTTGGCCAGGGTGTTCTGAATCCGCTGCTGGATCACTCGCTTCAAAGGCCGGGCGCCGTAGGCGGGGTCATACCCTTCACTGGCAAGCAGCAGTTTCGCGGACTCTGTGACCTCCAGCTGATAGCCATTTTTCTCCAGCATGGTGTTCAGCTTCTGCAGCTGCAGATCCACGATCTCACGGATTTCGTCTCGCCCCAGCGGGTGGAAGACAATGACCTCATCAACACGATTGAGAAACTCCGGGAGGAAGTGTTTCTGCAGGGCGTCCATGACGCGTTTGTGGATTTCGGATTCAGAGGCCTGTCCGGACATTTCCTGAATCGCCTGACTGCCGAGGTTTGAGGTCATCACGACAATCGCGTTGGTGAAGTCCACGGTCCGTCCCTGGCTGTCCGTCAGCCGCCCATCATCCAGCAATTGCAGCAGGATGTTGAAGACATCCCGATGTGCTTTTTCGACTTCGTCCAGAAGGATCACGCAGTAGGGGTTGCGTCGAACAGCTTCTGTCAGTCGTCCGCCTTCTTCGTACCCAACATATCCCGGAGGTGCTCCGATCAGGCGTGCGACGCTGTGCTTCTCCATGAATTCGCTCATGTCGATGCGCACCATGCTGCGTTCATCATCAAACATGAAGTGCGCGAGCGCTTTGCACAGTTCGGTTTTCCCAACTCCGGTCGGGCCCAGAAACATGAAGGATCCGATCGGGCGATTGGGATCCTGCAGTCCTGAACGAGCGCGGCGGACGGCATTGGAAACTGCTTCCACAGCTTCGTGCTGATTGATCATGCGTTTGTGAATTTCACTCTCCATGTTCAGCAGCTTCTCTCGTTCACCCTGCATCATGCGAGTGACCGGAACGCCTGTCCACAGGCTGACGACCCGGGCGATATCTTCATCGGTGACTTCTTCACGAAGCAGGCGATTCTCCAGCTCCGTGTGAATTTCTGCCGATCGGGTTTCCGCGACCTGCAGCTCTTGTTCTGCCTGTCTTAACTGCTGTTCGGACTGCTGTGCTTCGACGAAATCTTCGTTGCGCAGTGTCTGCTGGGCGCGTGAGAAGGCCTGCTGAAAGGTGGTTCGCAGCTTTTCGATCTTTTCCTTCAGCGGTTTCATTCCGGAAAGCGCTGCCTTTTCCAGTTCCCAGCGGGCCTTGAGCTGGCTGGTGGATTCTTCGCGTTCCGCAATCTGCCGGCGCAGGTCCTGCAGTCGCTCGCGACTGTCCTCGCTGGTTTCCTTTTCCAGCGCGGCGGCTTCAATCTGCAGGCGTGTGAGCAATCGCGTGGCCTCATCAATTTCCGCCGGCATGGAATCGATTTCCATGCGCAGTCGACTGGCGGCTTCGTCGACAAGGTCAATGGCTTTGTCCGGCAAAAAGCGATCGTTGATGTAGCGATCGGAGAGTGTGGCAGCGGCGATGATGGCATCGTCGGTGATACGCACACCGTGGTGACTTTCATAGCGGTCTTTCAACCCGCGCAGAATGGAAATGGTGTCTTCAACATTCGGTTCCTGAACCATAACGGGCTGGAATCGACGTTCGAGGGCCGCATCCTTCTCAATATGCTTGCGGTATTCATCCAGTGTGGTGGCTCCCACGCAATGCAGCTCTCCACGGGCGAGGGCTGGCTTGAGCAGATTGGAGGCATCCATCGCTCCCTCGGCACTGCCGGCTCCGACCACGGTGTGCAGTTCATCAATGAACAGGATGATCTGGCCGTTTGATGACTGCACTTCCTTCAGGACCGCCTTCAGTCGATCCTCAAATTCGCCGCGATATTTGGCACCGGCGACGAGCGCACCCATGTCGAGGGCAAAGACGCGTTTGTTTTTCAGGTTCTGGGGAATATCGCCGAGCACAATGCGGTGCGCCAGTCCTTCCACAATCGCGGTCTTCCCGACACCAGGTTCACCGATCAGCACGGGATTGTTCTTACGACGCCGTGACAGCACCTGGATCACCCGGCGAATCTCAGTGTCCCGCCCGATCACCGGATCAATCCTGCCGTCGCGCGCCAGTTCGACAAGATCCTTGCCGTATTTCTCCAGCGCCTGAAACTTGTCTTCCGGATTCTGATCCTGCACAGTCTGTCCTCCCCGTATGGATTTTACTGCTTCCAGAACATCCTTCTCTTCAACGCCATTCATCGAGAGCAGACGTTTCGCCTGATCTTCGATCTGTGCGAGTGCAATCAGCAGATGTTCGGTCGAGGTGTACTCGTCGCCCATCCCGTCCGCCTGCTTTCTGGCGGCGTTCAGGACCTTCATCGCTTCTGGTCCCGCCCCGACAGGTTCCTGGTTGCCCGGGGATTGCGGCAGCCGTCCCAGTTCTCCCTCCACCATTCGCTGCAGTTGCGGCAACGGTGTCCCCAGTTTCTGCAGGAGTGATTTCACCAGCCCATCCTGCTCGTCCAGCAACGACTTCAACAGGTGCAGTGGACGCAGAAAACGATGCTGCTTCTTTTCTGCCAATTCCTGTGCCCGCTGAATCGCTTCTCCAGCCTTAACCGTGAGTTTGCGAGGATCAAAAGCCATACTGCTGACTCTCCTGCCAGGGTGTCTGAAGTCGTCACGCGTCTCCGGTCGTTGTTCCCACGACACAGGCCCCGCCGTTGCTGGTTGGAACGTCTGGAGACTGGACTGCGGCTCACACCGTATCCAGTCATGGGGCACCGCCTTTCCGAAGGCCGTCCCATCCAGTCAGAATCCCTGCGTCGGCAAGCCCCGGGTGCGAACCGGGCGAAGTCTGTCACGGGCGAGTCCGCACATCCTGATGTGCCGTGTTCATCTGTGACAGGTGCCGTAACAGCAAAGCGAATGGCATACCGATCCGGAGAACTTCTTCGATTCGCAGTATTTTTGCGTCGAATCCCCCGGAGATGCCTCGGCGGGTGCCTTTTTGGCACACTTTGGGATTTTTGGCTGTTGACGAGTTGCTGCCAAAATGGCTTGTGTGAGAAAAAGGGGGGGGGCTTGAAAAAAGGGGTCAGCAACCAATAGTGCGGAGCACCCTGCGGGCCTTTAGGCTATTGGTTCCTGACCCCTTTTCTGACCTCCCTGCCCTAGCGTTTGTCTTCCGGAACGGGCAGAAAGCGTCCGCCGCTGAGGAACATTCCCTGATCGCAGGGCGTACACCATTCAATGCGGACGCGGTAGTAGAATTCGCGGGTTTCGCTGGCCATGTGCACATACACCTCGCCAGGAGAAATGGCACCTCGATGCAGCAGACCAATCCCGTTGCGGCTGATTTCACGAGTGATCGCGGGAATGATGTTGCCGCGCTGCGTCCGAATCTCGGCCGGGACCGACAAGTCCAGTCGTTCTACCACGCGGGAGTTCGGGGCATCCGGCTTCTCAAGACTTTCCAGAATGCGACGCAGATCTTCTTTCGTCGGACGGGCCCATGGATCCGATGACATCAGTTACTCCAGTCAAGTCGCACTTCCGTCTGTGGCGGAAATGCCAAACGTGTGACCAGGTGGTAGGGTAAGCCCGCGTGATTTAGGGAAAAACAGCGGGATTTCCACCGAAAATACTGGTCTCCTGCAGTAACCTAGTACGCCATTTTGCGTACACCAGATTTTCCTCGAAAAGTCTGCTGATTCAGCTTTGCGCACTGGCTGTCACCGGCGTTCCTGTGCGACGTCGGGACGGCAGAAACAGCAGGCCAACGACGGCCAGCCCTGCTGCAATGGCGACCCAGCTGCGAGTCGAAAGCCCTGCTGCCGGCGCTGTGGCCTGCGGAGTTTTCGGGGCTGCCGCAGTGTCGGCATCGGGCAGCGACACTTCCGGAATCGCTGAGCCTCGCCGTTCATCGGGCTCAGGCCGCGCACCCGGTGTGGGGACCGCAGCTGGATTATCAGCTCCGGGCTGTTCCAGTTCGCCCGAGACGAACGGGTCGGCGACGGATTGCTGCCCACGATTGCCGGTTGTCCCGGAGACATTGCGTACCTTTGCAGCTGCTTTTCCGGGGTTTGGCGCTTTCAAAGCTGCTGTGGGGGCGAAGACTTCATCTTCAAGCCACTGATCTTTTCCGCCGGTGTTTTCTGTCGTCGCGGATTCGTCCGTCAGGGCGACCTGACGAATGTTTTTCGCGGCACCGCGGCCTGAGGACGCTTTGACGGCCGGTCGCGAGGCCTGCCACTGAAAGTCACTGTTCTCAGCGGCATCTTCCACAGCGGATTTCCGCACTGCGGGCTGGTCAGCTTCTGGATCTGCTTCGGCGGGGGTGGAGGATGCGAGGGCATCTTCAAACAGGTTGATTTGCGTGTCGGCCCGCTTCGTTGCACTCACCGCGGACGCCGCTCGATCGCTCCGCCCAGGGGTGCCAGCTCCGTTGGGTGGCGTCACCGAGCGTTTGACGCGGGTTGAAGATTCTGATTCAGACTGCTCGTCCTGCGATTCATCCGCTTCAGCCAGTTCAAACGCAGTTTCGGTCACCTGATCGGCTGCGAGAGAACCCTGCTCCTCCAGCTCTTCAAAGAAATCATCAATCTGTGCCACGCGTTCGGAGGCTTCTGTCCGGGCCTGCTTTGCGGCCGCGGCACTGCTGTCGACGATGGCCTCTCTGGAACGTTGCACCCGGGCTTCGGCGTCGGTTCCTGCTTTGGTTACGGTTTCGCGTGCTGTACGGGCTTTCCTGCGGAAGTCACCAGAAGCCAGCAACTCCTCCAGCTGGACGATCTTCTGACGTTCCAGTTCCGCGCGTCGGTCGGCTACCGAGCGTTCGCCTGACTTCAGGATCAGCGGTTCGGCAACTTCCAGTTCCTCTGCTCCGCGCCGGGCGTCCGTGGCGGACGATTTGCGTGGTCGGGCTGTGATTTTCGGTGCTTCATCTTCATCCGCGTCGTCCCGGACTGCGGATGCTCTGGCAATCCTGTTGTCGCGGGCATCTGTATCGCCGGATTCTTCTTCGTCTTCTTCCACAGCGGCGGTGCGGACTTCGTCAGTCGTTGCCGCGGCCTCTTTTCCTGCTGGCAGAAATGGATCGGTCACCTTGTCGGGGTTACCACCGAACGGATTCTTCCAGAACCCGGTTTCCCTGCTGGCGGTTTTTGAGTCAGGGGCAGTCGCGGGAGTCGTGGTTTCGCTGTCGCGTTTGAAAGGACTCCAGGAGGCTGTTTTGGCCTCGGCGGACTTCGCTGCTGCGGCAGATTCTGCCGATGCCGCGTCTTTCTTCGCGTCCAGTTCTTCCAGTGTGTGGAATTCGCTGCGCTGGTTCTTCGCAAACAGATTTCGAAAACCACTGGCAGAACAGCCGCATTGACTCAGCACAACAGCCGTAATGCTCAACCCTGCGATCTCTCGTGCAAACTTCATCCGATCACCTGTTTTGATGACCCAGCAAAAGAGCTTTCGCCGTCCATGCGAAAGACTCTGAGGGTTTCGAACGTATCGGCAATCGGTCTTACAGGGAAAAATCCGGCTGTGCGGATTGTCTGGATTTCCGGGCTCTTCCGGTGGGCTGGTTCTGGTTTTGGGATTCAGGTGGTCTGGGGTGCCTGCGTTGAGTTGGTGGTTTTAGCCTCGCGGGGGCAGAGTCTGGCTGTGTTGTCCTGACGACGTGTTGGCGCGGACCTGCGACCTGAAGGGCGGGTGAAGTGCACTTCGGGGAGATCGGTGATTCACTATCTGAGAGGGAACTGCGTCGGTAGGAATGTGCGGGTGAGCATTCAAGGGCTGGCAGTGAGGTTGTGGAGCGTGGCGAGTACCACAACCTCAGCCTGCCGGCAGATTCAGATTCGCAGATGTTCCAGGGCCTGTTTTGCGGTCATGATGTAGCCGACGTAAAACGGTCCGAATTCGGCGTACTTCGCAGAGGCGCGATCGAATCTCATGGAGTACACGATATCCTTGACGTGTTCGGGGGAGCGGCTCCAGAGGGTTACGCCCCATTCCCAGTCATCGAAACCGGTGGAGGCGGTGATCAGCTGGGAAACTCGACCGGCAAAGCGAATACCGGAGGTTGCGTGTTCGGCCATCAGGTCACTGCGAACGCTGAAGGGTTCGGTGTACCAGTTGGCGAGGGGGTGCCGAATCTTGTTCATCGGGTAAAACGTGACGACGGGGAACGGTGGGATTTCCGGATACAGGCGTTGCTGATTCATTGCCGGAAGTCGTTGCTGGTAGGCATTCAGCTTTGCCTGAAACGCCGGATCCGACGGAAGTGTGCCTTCCCGCTGCAGGCGTTCTGCGTATTGTTCGGCTGTTGGCACGTATTCGCTGACTTCGGTGATTGAGACGAACGACCAGGCCGCTTTCAGTACGGGGCCCAGTCGACTGGCGCGCAGGCGCTGAGTGATGGCGTCGATTTTCAGTGGGTCGGGGTCCATCATCATCAGACCGAGGTCGGCTTTGTGTCCGGACACGACCGAGACCTGCAGGCGTGCCGGCGCGTCGGGTGAGGCCGGGTCGAGGATTTCCTGAACTTCCGCGCGGCCGAAGGCGATGTCGGCGGGTACCAGGGATTTGAGGGCCTGTTGATCCACCTGATAGTACATGTGCAGGCAGTGCCAGCCTTCGGTCATTCGAACGGTTGGGTCAGGCAGTGGGGCTGAGTGTCCATGGGGGCGTTGCACGATCGTGAGCTTTCTTAACTGAGTCAGGATTTGATGTCTGGAACTGTTGATATCCGGGGCACCTGCAAACGCTGGCCGAAAAGTTTTCGGGGGCGGACTGACTTTGCCACAGAGGATCAGTGGGTTGTCGGTTGCGTCTGAAACAGAGCTCCGTGTTCCTGAAACAACTGCAGCAACAGCCGTTCCAGTTTCTGTCCACCTTCGCCTGCAACGGCCACGATCTTTGCAATGTCAGCGGGTTCCAGTGCGTCCGGCAGGCACATATCGGTGACAACCGAGAAGGCGAGCACCTGCATGCCGGCATGAGTCGCTGCGATACACTCCGGGACGGTCGACATGCCCACCACATCCGCTCCCAGCAGTTTCAGCATCCGATACTCCGCACGCGTTTCCAGATTGGGGCCGGGCACTGCAGCCAGCACGGCCTTGTGGGCCGCGATACCCATTTTGAGTGCTGTCTGGCGAGCGACTTCGATCAGGCGTTGATTGTAGGGCTGACTCATGTCCGGGAAGCGTGGTCCGAGGCGATCATCGTTAATACCACGCAGCGGGTTGTCCGGCATCAGGTTGATGTGATCTTCAAGAATCACAAGATCCGCCAGCTGGAAGTGCGGATTCATGCCGCCTACGGCACTTGTCAGGACGAGGGTCTGTGCCCCCAGCGCACGCATGACGCGCACTGGAAAGGTGACTTGTCTCAGGGAATACCCTTCGTAGTAATGGAATCGTCCTTCCATCGCCATCAGGGGAACGCCCTGCAGGGTCCCACACAGCAGTTTTCCGGCGTGAGACGGTGCGGTGGAGTTCGGGAAATGCGGAATTTCGGAATACGGAATCTCGGCTTCCACCTGGATCTTTCGGGCCAGTCCCCCCAGTCCTGTACCCAGGATCAGTCCGGCGCTGGGTGTGCGTTGCCAGCGTGCTTTCAGAAACTGTGATGCTTCTGTGATCTCTTCCCACAAGCCCTGCATTGAGTCCTCCGGAATCATAAGCCGCTTTCCGAGGGAATTGGCGGCGATTTTTTACAGCAGTGCGCATCAAAACAAATGCACCCGCGGAAAACAATCCTCGGACCCGGTTTTACCGGGTGCAGGTGTTGCTGCCGGATTGTGTGCTGACACTGGAGCTCTTCGTGGTTGTTTCGGTGTGCCCGGACACAGCCATGCTGTACGGCGGCGCGTCTTGACTGCCGCGGCTTCGGTCACAATAAAAAAGGCACTCCATTACTGAAGTGCCTTGCCGAACTGCATAAGCCTGTGTGATTGAGGCAGAGGGAACCGCGCTGTCATTCACAGAGGCGAGTTTGCGATCGCATCCGACTTAGAACTCGTCGTCTTCGCCTTCGAATTCTTCTTCGTCGTCATCGTCGAATTCATCATCGTCGTCGTCATCGAAGTCATCATCTTCGAAGTCGTCTTCGTCATCGAAGTCGTCATCCGCTTCTTCTTCGTCATCGAAGTCGTCGTCTTCGTCGTCGACTTCTTCATCACCGAAATCGGCGCTGAAATCATCGTCGTCGTCGTCTCCACGGAGTTCCGGGCTGAAGGTCACGTCCTGGTTTTTGAAGCCGACGAGCCCTGACAGGGGGAAAAGAGAGTCCTCGGTTTCGATTCTGCCTGCGTTCAGAATTAGCATGACCAGTTGCCTTTATCTTTTGTCCAGTGGTCTGTCGACTGCGGAAACTCCGCTTTGACGCGTTTGATAATCGCACATGGAATCACTTGTCAACCCTGTGATTTCCTGTGCCTGTTACAAAACCCCGCCTTTTCGCGGGTTGGAAAGATTCTGCAGCGTTTTCGTCGGAATTCAGTGTCCGTCATGAGAGAGTTTTCAGAGAAGTTCTGCAGACTTTCACGGAGAATTATGGTCTATCGCGATGCGCGTGAAAACCGTATTTCTGAGTGCACTGATTGCCTTGACCGTTTCCGATCTGGGCGACTGCTCTGAGTTTGGTCCCACAGGTTAGGCGCGAGCAAAACACTTGGCAACGAAAAAAGCCCGTTTTCCGCAAAGCTTGTTTCTGTCGCCAGACTTCGGAATCCACTTCATGTCCATGGCAATCGGGGACTTCTCTGCCACCCGCACGCGCACTGCAGGTCGGAACTTCGGATTGATGGCGGATTTTATCTGGAGTTGTGGTGGGGTTTTGTGGATTATGCTGCTGGTGCGTATCTGTGAGGCTGCCGGTGCCTGCCAGCGGATGTGTGCGATGGTCCTCAGGGCAACTGCACCTGCAGACGTTCGCCCGATGTCGCGATGCTTTGTTGAGTCCACTGGCAGAGGTCTGGTCGATCCCGGCCGACGCGAATCGTATAAGTCCCGGGAGCAAAGACCGGGGGCCGGAACATCGTGCCAGTGACGCGCACGGTATACAGTACCTGTGAGTCAGCTTCAGAAACCACCTGAACCACCGCCTGGTCCGCAGTCTGAAACTGCAGTTCCGGCAACCAGCCCACCGGAATCCGCCCATCATTCTGATCCATGCGAATGGTCACGGGCCATCCCGGAAACTGTGCTGCGTCACCATCCTGTACCTGACTGAATCGTGGCCAGCATTCCAGAGTTGCTGTACCGGTTGATCGGCGAAAGCGAACCAGCCCGTGTCCATCGGCCCGTTGCCGTTCGTCTGCGGTATTTTCCGGATTGGCATACGCCAGCATCGTGATGCGATTTCCGAGTCCATCATGGTAGTCGCCGGTCCACGGCAGCGGGCTGTTCGGGACGGCATTGGGCCCCGCCTGCTCATCTTCCGGATGCCACCAGCGTCCATAAATGGTGTTGACCACAGCCGGGGCCGTAAAGGCAAAGGGACCATCACCAAAGGTATCGATTCCATGTCGCACAACGACCGCCAGATGCTGGTCGCCGCAGAGATGCAGCGCGCGGGCTTTGCGGAGTTCCACAAGTGCCGCACGGCGACCTGACTGTGGCCAGCCGTTGCAGTCCAGATCCGCCAGTAGTCGATTGTCCTGTGAGCCATGCAGGTGCACGGCACCGCAGAAGGCGGTCTGGGACAGCACGCATTTCATGGAAGCCCCGGTCCAGTCTTCTGACCAATCGCGCAGAAACGACAATTGTCGTTCGCCCAGCAGTTGCAGACCCGGGAGATCGATGGCTGCGCGATCATAGGCCGGATCTGTAATGTGATCGGGTCGAGGCCCAAGGGCCGGAATGGTCCCTTCAGGACCGGTCTTGAACTTGCGATCTTCAAGTATGGCAAAGTCAACTCCACCGACTCGCAGCCTGGTGAAATAGACGCCAATGCCCTGCTCTACCAGCTGTGGATCGACAGGGTCCGGAAGATGCCATGTCTGGCAGCGTTCGACCATCCGTACGTATTCTGCGGGGTAATAGTAACCACCGTCAGAGCCTGTGAGTTTGGTGGATTTACGCCCTGATGCTCCCCAGAGATTCGGGTGACCGACATCATGGTCGTCCGGGATGGTGACCACGGGGCGATCACGAAGAATGTCGCGAAACTGCATTCCCCATTCCAGCCAGCCAAAGGTGTGCTGAGTATGGTGATAGGTCTGGTCCCCCGCAAAAAACAACAGGTCCGGGTCCTGCCGCTTCAGGTTCTCGATGATGGTCTCACGAGACCCCGGGGTGCGACTGGAGTTGCAGGAGAGCACGGCCACACGAACTTCGTCTCGTGGCCATGGGTCGCGACGAATGACACCGTCGAAGTGTGACTGACTGGCAAGTCGTACCCGATAGGGGACGTCCCGCGAAGCATCCCAGTTGCTGATCCGGAAGTGCGCTGTCCAGCCCGGATACACAATCGGCTGCACTGCGGCCGTCTTCCATTCCGTACTCTCGAGAAATTCAAGAGTCATCTCACGCGGCTCTGCCGGCAGAAGCGGATAAAGCTGAGCTGTCAGCTTCAGAATGCCGTGATCATGCGTGTACAGGGCGAAGGCGACCACTCGGCTGCGATCCACCATCAGACGCGGTGCCTGAGGTTGCCCCTTGCGTGGGCCTTTTTCAATCGTCCCCTCCCGCCACCATTCTCCCACGGCGTCGGAATCCAGTTTCGGCCACTCCGGCCCGAATGGAAGTGCATCGTCTGCGTGTGTGACCAGCACACTGGCAAATCCAAAAACGACTGCCAGTAGCACAGTCCGCAAGGCCACTCGTCGATCCATTTTCCGACCCCTCCCGTAACAACCAGATGGTATGGTGCGACACCGACACAAGCCTGCCGCGTGCGTCGGCGGAATTGTAATCACTTTTCCTCAGGGTGACGTACCATTGCAGTGAAGCCAGCATCTTCCTTCACAGGCACCGTTGCACCGGGAGGTTCCACAAGAGCCGGTTTACTGAGCACAATCCCCCCTCCGCCTGCGATGGCGAGGCAATGTTCATTCCTCGAACAGTCGCGCTCCGCTCCGACGAAACGATCGCTCTGTCTGGATTTTACCTCGGGAATTCGGCAAACAATCACCTCTGTGACGTCAGGCAAAAAACAACCCTGACTCTTTAGATAACCATCGTTTCGTCCTCCCGGAGAGGGCCGGGCTTAGGGTGCTTTATTCGTTTGCAACTGCATTAAAGCGGAAGGAATTCCACTCGATTTGCAAGATCGGCCGGGTCGTAAACCTCGGCAATGAGGCTCAAGTCCCGAACCGCCTGCCCGATCGTTATTTGAAGCTGATGTGCGTAGACCACACCGGCGAATGACAGATTGATTTTCTGACAACGAGTGGCTTCTGTGAGCAAATCATTGTCCATCGAGAATAGAATTCGTCCCAGCAGCGTTGCGCGGTCCAGAAGATCGGGATCACTCAACTGAGCACATCCATCCTTTTGCGCTGTCAACACGTCAATACCAAGCCGCCGTAGTCCTTCGGTAATCGACCGTCGATCGAATATGCTCATCCATATAGAGCCGAATTGTCATCGAAGACGACCCATCTGCTTCAGCTTGAGTCGTCCCGGACTGGAGAGGGATGCGTTGCGAAGTCGGTCGAACGTCTCCAGTTGCCGTTCAATCTCAACATTAAGATCCAATTCATGATCGTAATACCAGGCCAGTGCCGCATGGATCTGCGCTAACGAGAGTAATCCGTGATGCTGTTCGGCAATCTCTTCCACACTGGACCCGTGAGCCAGTCGTTCAAGAGCGATCTCGATGACCTTGATGTTGGTCTTGTCGATCCACGCAATGTTTCGCTCGTCAAGCCAAATGTGGTTGATACTGATGACCGACATGCTTGTCTCGTTCCTATCATCGCTGAGAAGCTGGTGAAGCTGTATTGTCAGTCAATTGCGATAAGTTGCAGGAGCGATTCGGGGGGGGGCAATGCGGAACTCAGACGGGCCGAGTTCCGTGTCGCTAAGGACCTGAGCAGGAAATCTGGTTGGGCGAGCGGGGAAACGGTGGCCGCATGCACATGCAGGCTGCAGTCCACCTGAAAACTATGGTCTGCTTTGTTGTGGATCGCGAGTTAAGACTTATCTATGCAGGACATCGCAAGTGGAATTTCGAATGGAAGACCACTGGTTGCGAAACAGCGATGGCAGCTCGTGTTTCGGCGTCGGGCCTGTTCAAATCGTCGAAGACGCTGCCAGCGTGTCGGAAAATTGTCTTACAGGAACGCCTGCATCTCGGGAGGAGTTTTTGCTGTCCCGTTTGAGTTTGCCTGCGCGTTTCTGGTTACCTTAGCGCGAACCACGAAGCACTCGAAACGTCGTTGGAATCAAGAATGAAAAAATTTACGCAGTGAGACCGCGGTGTCGCTTCGCTCCGCCGAAAGGTGAGTACCGAAGCATCCTGAACGAAAGGACGTGAAGCAGAGCCCCGCGCCAGTTTCAAGTTTCTCCCGCCCATCCTGCCGCGTTCGGTCCGGGATGTCAACTGGGATCGAGATGCAGCTGAATCACTGGAGATTCTGCCCGTCTTTGCGCAGATGAGTGCTGCAATGACGCGACATAACATCCTGACGAGGATTTCTGATTCAGGGCTTATCCCGTGGTTACTGGAACTCTGTCGTGAGCCAGCCATCATTGAGCTGCAGGCCGGTGATTGTCAGCGGCAGCGCTTTTTCAGCGTCCGGCTGCAGGTTGATGGTGGCGTCGAGTTCCTTAGGCTGGATGCGGCGACCAATCACCTTTCGCAACTGATTGGCAACTGTGATGGGTGCTGCAATCACTCGGATTGGTTTCGGAGTCAGCTGAATCTTTGCGTCTGCGACAGAGATTGCGATGGGAACCACAATCGTGTGTACGGCCACATCCGCGCGACCTTCCTGGCGGATGCCGGTTTGCAGCAGCAAAGTGAGTTCACCCTGATCAAATCGCACACGCAGGGGATCTGCCTGGCTGAAGACAAACGAGGTGGCTTTGTGATCCGGATCCTCTTCGGTCTTCGCCGGCTGATCAGCCTTTGACAGTCGAACATCCCGCTGCAGGATGGCTGACAGGGCTTTTTCAATTTCCGGAGTCAGCTGATCGTCCGGGATGACTCGACCATGAAAGGCCAGCGCGTCCAGAAGGCTGTTCAGTGTACTTTCGTGAACCTGAATCGCTCCTCCACTAACGGACAGGGGCAGTTGCGGCTGACGCGTGCCTCCGAGGAAGAATGCACCGATGGTGCGTGAGCTGACTGCGAGGTGCGTATTGCTGGAGCGAGCACTGATGGTGTCCGGCGCTACGCCTTTGGCGGCGAGAGCGTTCAGGGTCTGCTGCAGATCCGTGTCCAGCTTGCCAAAGCGAGTGCCGGCTTCCGTATCGAATTTGGGCACTGCGTCCCGGCGGAGGCGACGGGCCGTTTCGGCTTCCGACAGCGGTTTGCTTTCCGCGATCTGCTGCTTCGCCATTCCTCGCACAAGTCCACCGAACAGCGGAATGCCATCGTACTTCGTGCGGAATCCCAGAGTCCTGCTGTTGGTGTCAACAGCGAAGCGGCTGGGGGACGTGACAATCCTGGAGCCATTGAATTCGATGGGCTTGTCGATCCAGAAGAAATGATTCCCGGACGTCCAGACGGTTGCCGGATCCTTTCTGGCAACGGTATCTGATTTCGTATTGCCATCCAGCTTCAGATCAAAGCGAGCAGTCGTGGCCGATGGCTGGATGTCGACCGACACGTTCACGTTGGTGGTTTGAGTTCCGGTGACCCATGCACCGAGGATGCAGTCAGCCACTTTTCCGGTTTCGGTTTTGTGGTTGGCGATCAGCCGGGCCATCAGAGCTTCTGAGATCGTGATGTGCAGGTTGTTATTGAAATAATCTTCGTTGAGGACGGGACGCAGATGAGTTGCCGCGGCGGGAAAACGTGCACGAATCACTCGCCACGCTGCGCGTGCTCGATCCGAGGTGGAAACTGCCGGGGTGACTTCATTCTGCAGAACCCCGCGAATGAGGTGATCAACCTGCAGTTGCAGTTCAGTGCGGGCGGCAGCGTCAGATTCGAATGTCAGCAGGGCGGCCTGAGTTGATTCGGCGAGAGCCTTCAGTTCCTGAATGTCCGGACGCAGAACAAAAGCCCGCTGGTCCGCGTTCAGTGCCTCTGACAAGGATGTCCGTTCCATCAGCCCCTTCAACGACTCTGTGGTCAGGTCCGGAGCGGTGAGCGTCGACAGCCGCAGGTACTCTGTCCAGAGTGCACCATTGGGGAGGGCGTTCAGAGTTCTGCCGACGGCATCGGCTGCGCTGCGTACCTGTCCACGGTAGTCGGTCGTTGCCGTCTGAAGATCGGTCACTGCGGCGGCCTTCAGTGCTGCTTCCACCAGGGACACGCGTCGCTGAAGTCGAATCCGCAGTGCGTCTTTGGCCGCATCACCTGTCAGTGACTCGAGCAGCGGACGCACGTTGGAAATTGCCTGTTGACGAGCTTCCACCGTTTGAGCTGTATCCCAGATTGTGGAGATTTTCGCCTGCAGGTCTGTGCTGTGCTGGTCCAGATTCTCTGCGTTCATGTCCTTTGGACGCGGCAGAGACTGCACTGCCCCGGCATTTCCCTCGGGCTCATCCTGACGAGCTTTCAGACTTGCAGACGGCAGCACGACAGCGGCCAGCACACTCAGCATCAGCAGCAGAACTCCCGCTGTTCGGGGGATTCGCTTGGTTAACATTGTCCAGGTGCTGCCCACACCATTTCTCCTTCTGTCCATACGATCAAGACCGCTGCAGTCAGTCGATTCCGTCCATTCAGTATCGTCCCCTGAACTTTACGTATCGCTCATTTCCCGACTGCCACATACATTCCGAAAACGAGGGTTAAATTGTGTGATCGACACAGGGTTGCCAGATTGCCGATGTTCCCGTTTTCGGGTATTCATCTTACGCGTCCCAGAGTCACACCGCGACAGCGCAACACAGAAACCCTCAGGTTTTCAGGGCAATCTGTCGTCCAATTCCCGCTTCCAGCAATGAACACCACCGGGGAAACCCGCTTGTGTAGAGTGTTTATCTTTACTGAATTACCTGATTTATCCTGTTGGGCTCGGGTGGTCGGAAAAACGAATGCTCTGTGCCGATGCAGAAGTTTCCGGATTTCGCCATACTGTTCGCACTGGTTGACTGAACCCATTCACGATCCTGATGATCGATTCAATCCCGGACCACGTCGACCTTGGGGGCACCGTTCAGTGCCGGGCTTCTGTCCGTTCTGAAACTCGATGGAAAGTGATTGTCCATGTCAAAAGAGTGCAGCACAGCAAACAGTTCCGGTGATGTTGGGTCCTCTGGAAGCAGCTCCGGCGGTGCGGCAAGTCGCGACGGATCGACAGATTCCTCGCCGGTGCGCGTCTTTCTGGACGGTTTGCTCTACAGTGTTTCGCTGCCGGAACGTGTGGTTCGTAGTGCGGTGGGGCTGACCGCCGGGACGGCCAGGGAGCTGGCGGAGTTCATCGTCCCGCAGGCCTTTCAGAGTTCGAAAAGCTACGAAGTGGCCATTCGAAATTCGCTGAATTTTCTGCTGTCCAGTGTGGCGACGATTCCTCAGCCTGGGGGAAAGCCTATGGCGGAGGGAGTGTCGTCCGCAGTCGCTCAGGGCTCGTTGTCGACACCACCATCGGTCTCAGCAGGTGCGCCCGGAGCAGCCCCGGCGTCTCCTGAAACGGATGCTGGCAGATTTGTGGCAAAAAAAGCGATCAGCAATTTCATTGACATCACTGGACTGACCACGCTGCACATCTCACCACTCTGGATTCTGGCCATCGTCAGCGATGCCGCCTACGGTACCAAGGTCTACCTGAAGGAACTGGCTGAGGAACTGGAAAGCAAAGGTCTGATCGACAGCAGCTCCACCATTCATCAGGTGGACGATGTGTTTGAAGCGGTTCGCAAGGCCAGCAGTCGCGCGGCCAGCACCTTTGACCTGCCGCCGCTCTCACTGGACGAACTGAAACAGAGTCTGAGTCAGACGCGTGCGGCATTGCAGGAAATCGACCCCACGCAGTTGATTCCGGAAAGTGAAATTCGTCGCCTGTGGCAGGACATGAAAGAACTGGCGGTGAGTGAGAATGTGAGTCTGCTGGGGGTCTCGGGCGCACTCGCCATTCAAACGGTGGAACGCATTCGCGGAGCGACTCAGGGAACACTGACGGGCCTGTTTGTCGCCGGGAAAATTGTGAACCGCAACATTTTCGGACACTACTCGCAGGCACTGCTGGATGTGCACCGTCGCGGAATTCTGCAGTCGATGCGCGATTCGTTTGAGCCCTATGCGGAGCTGGCCTGGAATAATCTGGCGATGTCCCGGAAAACGTGGACGGAGCAGCTACTGAATCCTTCGCTGATCAGCCGGGCCTGGAGCGCCATGAAAGGGATTGTCGGTGGTGGTTCGTAATCCCGTCCTCAGCGGGTGGTTCCGAATCAATTGGTCCATCAGCAAGGTGGTTCTGCCGGAGTTCCAGGAAAGGCCGTCGTCCGGTCTTTTACGGTGCGTGGGGAAACTTTAGAGTTCTGCAGAAATCCGGGACCCCCGGTTTTCCTGGACGAACCTTCCGCGATCTTCACTGAATGCTGCGTCATGAAAGCCATCCGACTCGAACAGCCCCGCCAGTTTGCCTACGTGGATATTGAAGACCCGGCTGCACCCGGGCCGGGGCAGGTCCTCGTGAAGACCCATCGTATGGGAGTGTGCGGAACAGACCTCAGCGGTTACCTGGGGAAATTTCCGTTTTTTCGCTATCCGCGTATCCCGGGGCATGAACTGGGTGTTGAAGTGATCGCCGTTGGGCAGGGTGTCACCAATGTGCGACCAGGCGATCGCTGCAGTGTTGAACCCTACATGAACTGCGGTACCTGCTACGCATGCCGTCGTGGTCAGGGAAACTGCTGCACGACTCTCAACGTGATCGGTGTGATGATTGATGGTGGGCTTTGCGAACGTTTCCTGATCCGGGCTGACAAGCTGCATGCGTCCTCACAACTGAATTTCGAACAGTTGGCGCTGGTTGAAACTCTGGCCATTGGCTGCCATGCGAATGATCGTGGAAATCCGGGGCCCGGTGATCATGCGTTGATCATCGGTGCCGGCCCGATCGGGCTTGCGACGCTGGAATTCACACGACTGACGGGTGCGACTGTCACTGTCATGGATATGGTTCAGTCCCGCCTCGATTTTGTGCGAGCGACTTATGGCATTGAAAACACAGTGCTGGTCCGCGGCGATGGCAGTGAGCTGGAGACGCTGAAGGAGATCACTGCCGGTGATATGTTTGCCGTGGTCACCGATGCGACCGGCAACCGACATTCGATGTCCACAGCGTTTCGCTACTGTGCTCATACCGGTACCCTCGTGTATGTGGGAATCACGACCGAGGAAATCGGGTTCACGCATCCCGTTCTGCATCGCCCCGAGATCACTCTGAAGGCCTCCCGAAATGCGCTCCCCGCGGATTTTTCACGCATCATTCGCCTGATTGAGGAAGGCACCATCAATACCACGCCCTGGGTCACTCATCGCACACCCTTTGACCGTGTGATTGACGAATTCGAGTCCTTCACGAAGCCGGAGAACGGAGTCCTGAAGGCCATCATTGATGTGTCCGGTGCGGGTTGAGCAATGCCCGACAGCACAGCGGACGTTCACCGTCCGCTCGCCGGTGTGATGGAGAACGCTGGACGCACGTTTCGACGGAGCGAAACGCGACAATCTTCTGGTTGAACACCGTTTCGTCATCCGAGCACGCGGCGCCTGCCAGGCCGCGAGGTTTGTTTACGGCTCAAATGAAACTTCGCCCTCCCGGAGAGAGCGTGGCCGGAGAGAGCGTGGCCGGAGAGAGCGTGGCCGGCCTGTGGTGTCAGTTCGGCAACGCGGCCAGGACACCGTCCCACAATTCAATGCGACGCTGGATCGAGAGACTGGCTGCGGCGATGGCCGAACGAATGGCGTCCGGCGTCTGGCACACCGTGTTCACCATGCGGCGTGTCAGCGGCCCGTGATGATCTCCGTCCAGTTCAATATGCCGGCGAATGTAATAGCTCAGCACGGGCACCTGCATTCCCGACGCTTCAAAGGTCTGCAGCAGGCGCTGGAACATGTCCGGGATAATGTCTTCACGACTGAAACAGAAGGCGGTCGCGACATCGCCGGCCGTTCCGGTGGAGGCAATTTGCCACGTGTTCATCACGAACCGAACCACATGCGACGGTGCACCACTGTCGATCAAGGCCTGCTGGACGCTGACACCCTGAGATAGTGCGTGGGTCAGTCGATCAATCCGCTCAGTCGACGTCCCGGTTTCAAGCATCGCGTCGCGGTACAACTGAAAATGACTGGTGTAACCACCGCGGCCGTTTTCGTCGCTCTCTTCACCCAGCACAATTTCGTTGATGAAACGAGACAGTTCCGCGTTGGCCGGAGGCAGCCATGGCAGTGCGTTGCAGCAAAATTCCTGCTGCAGACGTTTCAGCAGCCACATGAAGTCGAGCACCGCGAAAGCATGGTCCTGCATGAAAATCCGAAGTGCCTGCAGATCCTGAATCCGGCTGTACAGCGGATGCTGCAGCAATTGTGCTCGCAGTCCCGCAGTCTCCGCAAGAATGATGTCTGCCGGCGATGAATCTGCAGCGGACACGACGTTCATGACGAGGCTCCGATTGGGCTGTCCGGGCGGCGAGGCTTTTCACGCCGCAGTACAATCAGGGAAAACGGAATCCACCAGAGGACATCGTGCAGAGGAATCAGCAACAGAACTCCGGATGAGACCTGGCCGTTGATCACAGACCAGAGCATTCCGACTGGTCCCAGCACCTTAGCCAGCAGACCGATCAGTACTACCAACCAGTGGCGGAACGGGTCTTGTGATGCAATCAGGTACCCCAGCCCGAACAGGAAAATGATCAGTCCTGAACCCTGCCAGAGAAAGAGGTCCGTTGGTGGCTGCTGAAAGCCGTAGACGATCGAACTCTGTCGCGGGAGGAGGATGATAAACGGTCCCCAGAACAGACATTGTGCTGCGGCCAGCCGCAGTGACCAGATCGCCCAGGCCGGAGCCATCAGACAGACTCCGTCGTTTTCAATTCATACTGCAGACATTCGCGCAGTTCCGGCTGTTCAAATGCGAAGCCGGCGTTTCTGAGCACACCGGGTGTCACTCGGACACTGGCGAGCAACAGGGCCTGGGCCATTTCTCCCAGCACCAGCCGAGCCATGAAGGCTGGCAGGGGAAACAGTGTTGGACGGTGCAGGACGGAACCGAGGATGCGAGTGAAATCAAAGTTTGTCGCCGTGTGCGGGCTGACAGCGTTGACCGGACCGCTCAGATTCTGGTTGTCCACGCAGTAAGCAATGGCTCGCGACACATCGTTCAAGCCAATCCAGCTCCAGTACTGCCGCCCGTTGCCGACGATACCTCCCAGACCGAGTTTGAAGGGCAGCAGCATCTTCTGCAGGGCGCCGCCGTGGCGACTGAGCACCACACCGATGCGGACGTTGACAACACGCAGTCCGAGTTCCTGTGCGGACAGAGCAGCTCGCTCCCATTCGCCACAAACTTCGGGCAGAAACCCGGTTCCGGCCGACGAGTTTTCATCGAGCACTTCTACACCACGATCGCCATAGAATCCGATGGCCGAGGCACAGATCAGCGTTTTGGGACGTTTCTGCAGTCCCTTGAGCGAATTCACAAGGTTCTGCGTGCCCTGGACACGACTGTCACGAATCTTTTGCTTCAGGGAATCATTCCAGCGTCCGGCAGCAATGTTTTCACCGGCCAGATGTACGATCGTGTCGACGGCTTCCAGGCGCTGCGGATTGAGGAATCCCTGGGCCGGGTCCCAGAGAATGGTCTGGCTATCGGACGAACGGCGACTGATGGGAACGACGGTTTTGCCGCTGGCTTTCAGCAACTGTGTCAAACGAGTTCCGATCAGTCCGGAGGCGCCGGAAACTGCAACTGTCTGGGTCATATCTGGGCACTCCGCACCGGATCGTGGAAACTGAGCTTTACGGACCGCAGATACGGGCAGTTCAGCTGCCTGCCCTGGTTGTGATCCGTGCGCAGTGGTTGCGCCCCTGTGTTGTAGAAGGCACAGGGCCAAAGTCAATTCGATTCTTCCCGCAACCTATCGGCACCTATCGGCGTCGGGCACTCGGGCAGCAGCAACCCGCGGGGTTCGCCGCCCGAAGGCGGGACCGTTCGCGTTGGCTGGCTGTGCGGTGCCGCGTCACAGGTCTGTGCGCTGCAGCGTCGGGTCTTCGACGCGGCCGAGCACGAGTGAGACATTGTGGCCACCGAAGCCGAAGCTGTTGTTGATGGCGTATCGGCAGGATCTGCTGATGGCCGTGTTGGGAATGTAGTTCAGGTCACATTCCGGGTCCGGGGTATCGTAGTTGATGGTGGGTGGCAGAATTCCGGACGACAGTGCCAGAGCGCAGGCGGACATTTCGACGGCACAGGCGGCCCCGATCATGTGCCCCAGCATGCTTTTGATGGAGCTGATCTGTAGTTTGTCAGCGTTTGCTCCAAAGACGGACTTCAGAGCGACCGTTTCCATGGCATCGTTGTAATGAGTGCTGGTGCCGTGTGCATTGACGTAGGTGTGATCAGCGACTGCGGCGGGATCGAGCCCGGCTTTTTTCAGGGCCATCTGAATAGCGCGCACGGCCTGACGTCCCTGGGGATCGGGCTGTGTGAGATGGAACGAGTCACTGGTGGATTGTCCGGACAGCACTTCGCCCCAGGCACGACCACCACGTTTGCGCAGGTGTTCTTCAGTTTCGAAGATCAGAATTGAGGCGCCTTCGGCCATGATGAACCCGCCGCGGTCCGCGTCAAACGGCCGCATGGACTGTTTGGGACGGTCGTTCATCGACTTGTTCATGGCCCGCATGTTGACGAAGGACGAGATACCGAGTCGGGTGAGCGAGGCTTCGGTACCGCCCGTCAGCACAAAGTCGGCTTCGCCACGACGCAGAAATTCGAACGCGTCGATCATGGCGTGACCGGAGGATGAGCAGGCGCTGCTGCAGGTGTACGCGGTACCCTGCACGCCAAAGGCGAGACTGACATTTCCCGGAGGCGCGTTGGGCATCAGCATGGGAATTGTGAACGGGCTGACGCGGGACGGGCCGCGAGTCAACAGTTTTTCGTGCTGAGTTTCGTAGGTTTCCAGTCCGGCAAGTCCGGCGCCCAGAATCACGGCAGCATTTTCACCGATGTTGCTGGTGGGAAGACCGGCGTCTTCGAGCGCTTCGTGAGCTGCGTGGACGGCAAATTGTGACGCTCGGTCCATCTTGCGTGTGGACACGTTGTCATTCACATTGATGCGGGATTCGTTCAGATCCCGGACCTCGCCGCCAATGTTGACTTCCATGTCCTTGGTGTCATGAACCTTAAGCGTGTCGATCCCGCACTGACTGGAAATGATATTTTTCCAGAAGGTGCGACGATCATTTCCCAGACAGCTGGCGACGCCGATTCCTGAAATGAAAATCCGTTGCATTCTTTCGGCCTGAATTCCGTACTGGACAAATTCTGGAAGCGGCCCTGCTTCGCTTTCACACAGTGACCGCTGCCCCCGATGATGGCCGACAAAGCGGCAGCAGCATGCCTTCGGGGCGTTCGCGCATGTACTGCGCGTAGTACAGCAAACGCCGCGGGGACTGCAACCGTTCCGGAGTGTTTTCGGGGGTCACGTCCCAAATTCCCGTCCTGCAGCCTGACGCCGCAACTCGGCAGCGTAACCGCCGATTCCGTGATTTCGGGGGCTCCGGTACCGTGCGAGTTACACATGTCGCGTTTTTTCGCCCGTCCGCTTCATCGCACTCCCTGCCCTGCCTACGCGGAAATTTCACGGATTTTGATTGCAGTTCGTGCCTCCGTCTGCAACAACAAGCGGATTGTCCCTGAGCGGATCCGCCATCCTTTCGGCCCCCGGCTTTTTTTCGGTGAGCAACATCATGACGATGGACCTTTCCTGGCAGGAAAATATCGCTGTCCAGAACGCTCATCTCAGACTCACTCAGTTTGTGGTGCCGACACGCCGAGCACTCATCTCACCGCTCAGAGAACGCCTGCTGAGTTCGATCCGCGAATTCGATGTGGTCAACGCCAGTCGGGAAAATCATTTCTGCATGGCGCTGGAAGAGGCGCTGAATAACGCTTTCTATCACGGGAATCTGGAGATCAGTTCCGAACTGAAGGAAGACGGTACGTCCGCGTTTCTGGAACTGGCGCGTGAACGTGAGCAGCTGGAGCCATGGACTTCCCGGCACGTCTACATCACCGAGCTGGTCGGGCTGTTCGGCTTCTGGATTTCGATCCGTGACGAAGGGCCTGGCTTCAATGTTCAGGCCGCCTTCGAACGCTGCAACGATCCGGAACTGATGCTGGCCAGCGGACGCGGGTTGCTGCTGATGCGTGGTTTTTCTGACGAGCTGTTTTTCAGCAGCAAGGGCAACGAAGTCACGCTGGTCCTGTATTCGCAGAATGCTCAGCGGGAACTGCCCATCGTTGCCGTCCCGGACAGCGGTGAACTCCGCCACGTCAGCCTGCAGCATTAGCCAGCCAGTCAGCCCACGCCGCAGTGGCTCAGCCACGCTGCTGAGCACGAGAACGCGATCAGGTGGATCCATGTCGACCGGTTTCGACAGCGGTTCCATGATGAGTCCTCACGATCCTCGTTTTTCCATGTCGGGCCTGAGAATCCAGCAGGTGCGTGATCATGCCCCCGGACCATTCAAACACCGCCGTCACACCACGCTCCGCCAGAAAATGGGACACATAGGCCGTGACTTTCATCCGGAAAGTGTTGAAGGTGATGGTGGAGTCGTGCGACATGCGGTTTGGTTCCTCTGGAAGTGAGCGCCACGGTGATTTGGGGGCCGTAGTGTCTGAAATCAACAGGGATTAGCTGATTTGGGGGAATGCGGTTGGATGGGAAGACGCGGTTGGGGTCGCGAAACGCTGTTAATCCTCGAATAGTCGCGTTTCGCCATCCCAACCTCGCCCTCTCGTTTGGGACATGGTTTTCGGCCTGGATGGAACCGCGCTCTCTCGTGACCGTCGTAGCGTCGTCGCAGGTCCGACATCAGCGTAAGATAATAGTCTATGGGCGTCTGGGGTGAGTGGGGTGAGTGGGGTTTCCTGCATCGGCAGGAACCGCCGAAAGGTCAGATGCTGGAACGCCGATTGGCCTGGTCGATCGGTGAGTTTTGCCTGGTTCGCTGGTGTTGGTGTTGACCGGATTGGGCGAATCCGCAGAATTCCCGGAACTTCTCTCAAGTCGCAGAGTTCTCTCCTCTCCTGACCTGCAATCGCGGGTCCTGCGACGATGGATCTGTTCTCCCGCCCGATCTCTTCTCCCTTCTCAGCAGGTGCTGTTGTGAAAAGCATCCTTCCCGTATTGATTGCCTCTGTTGCCCTGGGAATGCTGTCGCGTTCCTGCTTCGCTCAGTACGGCTATCCGGCAGGTTCCGGCATGAATGGAGCCTATGGGGCAGTTGGGCCAGGCGTCTGGAACTCCCCGGTGCCTCAGTATTCCGGCGGGGCCGGGATGTCCCGGCAGGTTCCCGTTCGTTTCAATGGGCCTGTGGGGCAACCGGTGATGATGCCGGCCGTGCACTCTTCAGGTCCGTCGATGTACCAGCCGCGGCTGACGTCTGTGTCACTATTTCAGGACGGCGGGGTACCGATACCGTCGGATGCAGAAGTCGCTCCGGCGAACACAGGAACAGAGCCTCAGCCTGGCACGACGATTGTACCCGACAGCTCGATCTCCGGATTGCAGGGGCCGATGAATGCCACTGAGGGTTGTTGCGGGGCACCCGCGGCGCCAGGGCCGATCTTTCAGGAGGGGACGACGTGGAATGCATTTTCTCCACCGATGAATGGCGATCCGTTTCTGGGTGATCCTTCGATGCAGGGACTGCAGGGAATGCAGACAGCACCCGTGAATCCGTATCAGCCGGGCATGCCAGCTCAGGGACTTTACAGCTATGGTGCGAATCCCGCCGAGCCTTACCGGTTCGGCTGGAACAATCGCGTGGACGTTTCGTGGTTGCCTTCGTCGACGCTGTCCGATCCGGCGGCCGGCGAATTTGAAGCGTTCGGAATCGACTATGACCTCGCTTATTCGTCGCAGATGCCCACGGGCTGGGTGTTCAACTGGACCAATCAGTTTGCCTACCGCAATGTGAACGGCGGAGTGGGTGCATTCGATCTGCCGCGGAGCCTGTTTCGATTCGGCGTGGATCTTGAACTGGAGAGTCCTTCAGCGGGTCCGGTCAGTGTCAGCATGGGCATCACTCCATCGATCAACACCGACTTTGCATCAGATCCATGGAGTGATGGGTTTCAGCTGGATGGACGCGGTATCTTCCTGTTCCGACTGGATCAATTCTGGACGCTGGGACTGGGGGCGATGTACTGGGATCGTGTGAACGATCGAGTGTTGCCCTATGCGGGATTGATCTACAGAGATGATTACTGGGAATGGCAGCTGATGTACCCGGAAGCTCGAGTCCGTTTGTTTCTGGGGAATGAAGCCTACTGGTCCAAGTGGGTGTATGTTCGAGCGGCCTATCATGTGGAATCGTATGGCATAGAGCGAACCAACGGCGGTGTCACCGAGAATACTCAGGTTGAGTTCTCGGACTATCGCATTCTGGGTGGTTTCGAGATGAATGCGGGGCTTTACAGCTGGTACATCGAAGGCGGCTGGATCATGGATCGCAACATGGAATTTGCTTCGAACCCGTCGCAGATGGATATTGATTCAGGCTTCATTGGCCAGATTGGCCTGCGTTACTGAGCGGCGTATGTGACGGGCAGCAACTCTTCCGGCTGGATGGGTTCAGAGTCCCGTCATTTCCCGCTGTGAAGACAGTTCGCGGGGCTACCATCGGTGCCAGGCGGATGCCACATTTTTCCACAGGCAAGTGCACTTTTTTCTGAAATGGGATACGGAGTATGTCGGGCGTCATGGCCGTTGTGCTGGCGGCGGGAAAAAGCACCCGAATGAAGTCAGAGACTCCTAAGGTCCTGCATCCGGTTTGTGGACGGCCGATGATCGAGTACGTGCTGGATTCGGCGCGTGCTGCCGGGGCTGACAAGCGGGTAGTGGTCGTGGGGCATCGGTCCGATCTGGTACGTGCCGCGCTGCAGGGGCATACGGATGTGATCTTTGCCGAGCAGACCGAGCAGAAGGGGACCGGGCATGCCGTAATGATGTGTGAGGATGCGCTGGCCAGTCACACGGGTGCGGTGCTGATTCTGGCAGGAGACACTCCGCTGCTGAAGGGAAGTTCGCTGCGTGCGTTGCTGGAACGTCGCGAGCAGACCGGGGCGGCCTGCGTCATCGGAACGGCTCAGACAGCCAACAACGAAGGTCTGGGGCGAATTGTTCGGGATACGGCAGGTCAGTTTCAGTGCATTGTTGAACAGAAGGACGCCACGGCAGAGCAGCGGCGGATTACGGAAATCAATACGGGCTGCTATGCCTTTTCGGCTCCCCTGTTGCTGCAGTCGCTGCGCAGTCTGCGTCCCAACAACAGTCAGTCGGAGTATTATCTGACGGATTGTCCGCGGATTCTGATGGATGATGGTCATACGGTCGACGCCGCCTGCACCCTGACTCTCGACGAAGCACTCGGCGTGAACACGCGTGCGCAGCTGGCAGAGGTTCGCGGCAGTATTCAGCGTGGTATCCATCAGGAGCTGATGTTGAGCGGGGTCACGATTGAAGACCCGGCTCAGACCAGTATTGATTTCGGAGTGGCAATCGGTCGCGACACCACCATTCGCCCATTTACGGTGATTGAAACGGGGACCGTGATTGCGGCCAACTGTGTTGTCGGTCCCTTCGCACATCTCAGGGCGAACAGTCGCATCGAACACTGAAGCCGTGTTGATGGGTGAAGCCTGCAGTGGCTGTATGTCTGCGATGCCGCGGATTCAGTTGCCTTCGGCCAGTTCCACAAGCGATCGTCCCTCGTGCATGCGGCGAATGGCTTCACCGAAGAGTGGAGCGACGCTGACTGTCTGCACACGCTGCGTCTGAAATTCCTTTGACAGACGACCCGGCGTGACAGAGTTGGTGACGACGATGTGATCGATGGGTGCGGTCGACAGGACCGCTTCTGCATCCGCAGCAAACAAGCCATGTGTCGCAATCGCATAGACCTGGAGCGCGCCGTGCTGACGGCAGGCTCTGGCGGTCCGGGCCAGCGTTGTTCCGCGGCTGATCATGTCATCCACCACGATGACGGTGCGTCCTTCCACTTCACCAATTACCGCATCGCCGCTGACCACGCCCGCACTGCGATGTTTGTCCATCCACGCACTGGTAATGACCTGACGAGTCTGGCGGCAGAGCGTTTCCCGCAAGGCATTGGCACGTTTGATGCCACCGATATCCGGCGATACGACGACCAGATCCACATTGAGGGCCAGGCGACTGAGTTGATCGGCAAACAGACGGCGGGCTTCCAGGTGTTCGGTGGGAATGCGGAAGGCATTCTGAAAAGCCGCCAGGTTGTGCACGTCCATGGTCACCACCTGACTGGCCCCCACCGCTTCCAGCATGGAAGCAACGTAGCGTGTCGTCACCGGGTCACGGGAGCGGGATTTCTGATCCTTTCTGGAAAAGCACAGGTACGGCAGCACCAGCGTGATCCGATCCGCACAGGCATCCCGGAGTGCGCCCGTAAAGAACAGCAGGCGACAGAGCTTTTCACACACAGATTGTTGTGCATCGGAATACAGGGACTGGATCACAAAAACATCACGATTCCGCACACTGCTCATCGGGCGGATCTTGAATTCACCATCTTCGAATTCTCGTTCTTCATGAGGCATCAGTTCCATGGCGGCGGACGAAACCACGGCTTCGCCAAATGTGCGACAGGAATTCAGGGCAAACACTGCCGGACCAGGATCGCTCATCGCCGATCTCCGAAAAACTCAGACGTGGAAAACCGCAGCGATCCCGGCAGCGAATCCTGCGCCAACGCGGGGAAGCGAGCATGGGCCTGATCCGGGGGCGGGGAAATTCGGTAGAAACTGCCGCTCCCCCGTGATCAACTCATGACTGAAGGCCACTTTGGTCGTACGGATCGACCGCTGTGGGGGACTTGCCGGAGTGATCTGATCTGGTGATATTCCCGCTGTCGATATACCTTCAGTCCACAACGACCGTGCGATTCCGGATCGCTCTGTCAGCGGACTCGAGGACACTTCGCTGTGTCTACAGCCTTCAGGAGAATCGCGCATGAGTTTTTCAGCGTCTGGCAGGAATCGTCGAAAGGCAACTCTCCTGTCGCCCTGTGCGCCTGCCGCTGAATTGCTGGCCACCAGAGCCCTGCTGTCTGCTGCGACGGTGGCCGCGGACGGAGTGGCGAGTTGCTGGCCGGTTGAAATTCTGCCTGTTGCCGTTGAGGGCCCTGCGGGCGACGAAACGGCGGAGATCACTGACTGCGGTGAGCCGGTTGTATCGCCGGAGCGTATTACAGAGATCGGCGAGCAACCGCAGCCGGTCGTCTGTGAATTTCTGCCGCAGGAAATCACCTTTCCGCAGTGGATTGTCTGCCCACTCGAACCCGGTCTTGGTGTGCCGGAGACTGTCGATTTCGGCGTCGTCACGACCGGCTACGTGGAACAGTCTGGCTCCACCGAGGGCAACAGCGAAGTAGAATGCGAGTCTCCGTGGCTGACTGAAACATTTGAGCCATGGATTGCGGAGTCAGGGGCTTCGGAGTTCTTTGAAAGTGAAGAGTCCGCAGAGGAGTCGACGGACGACAGCGAGTTCAAAGACCGTGATTCGGAGGCCGCAGTTCCAGGCGAATTGCTTTGGACTGAGCCTGATCCGGAGGCTATCAATTTTGTCAGGCTGCCGTGGTATGCAGAGTGTGTGAAACCAGAATGGGGTGGAGCGGCCAGCGCGGACCTGCAGGCGATTGAAGGCGAAGTCGGCGAATCGATGGAGACCGTGTCGTTGCAGGGCGAATGGACTGAGCCCATGGATTGGGGCCAGAATGAGATTCCGACTGACGATCAGCCAACCGAAACAGAGTTCGAATCCTGCTGGAATTTCTGCGCCATCGCCGATCCCTGCTCCTCGTCTGAGGAACGGATTCCGCTGCAGGAACCAGAGGCATGGGAATGGAGTGAAGATCCTGAGGACACTGAGTTTACTGGTGACGAATACGTTCCTGAGCAGTTTGGAGAGGAAGTCTGGAACACAGCATTTCCGGGCTCAGCAGAGTCGGGTACCGAGGCTGAGTCATGGAAATGGGACTGGATGTCCGACGATCTGAATTCGGAGTCCGAGTGGGTTGGAATCAGGCCGTATGCACGTGGCGCGATTCCGGAGGTTGTGACTGATCCGAAGTTGTCAACGGAAGTCGGGGTGATTTTGCCCTACGGTCCTCTGCTGAGGGAATTGGATCGCACGCAGTTGTTGACGTCTGAGTTGCCGGTGGCGATGACGGCCACTGCGTTTTCGATCGACTCACCCCCGCAGTTGACGGCTTTGCGGATTCCCGTGCCACGACATATTCAATCCCTGTTTTCCGGAGCTCGAACGGCAGTGACCTTGCCGCAGTCTGTGGTGCAGACGACGGCTTTGGATCGGTACCCGGGGAATGAGCGGATGCGGACTGTGTCCGCCAATGTTGACGTCGCCAGTTCGCGGGCTGTCGTCGATGGTCCTGCCCATGTGGCGACGGCAATCAGCCGTCGATCGCGGCCAATCCCTGTGCGTGCGATGGAGAAGCCACCGCTGCAGTTGCTGGAAGGGCGCACAAGAACGCCGTCGTTGGAAACTCGGGCCGTGCGCGAGACGGACGGGGAAGAATTTGTTGTGCCGGAGGACGCTGCCGGGACCACATCACCCGGAGTTCCGCCGACCGACGCAGCAAGTTCTCAAGACGCCGCAGAGATTACTCAGCCGTAACGTGTCGTGCGCATCAGTACGGGAGGATGCGCATTGTTTCAGGATGACGCGCCTTGTTTCTGGAGGGCGCGCATGTTTCGGGAGGGCGCGGCTCCTGCCAAGCCGCAATCCTCCTTTTCCGCTCGTATGCAACCTCGCCTTGCGCATTTTTCGGCGTGATTTTCGGCGCCGTTGCAACCGCGCCTTCCCCTGACCGAGTTGCCCCATTCACCAGACTGTTCGCTTCAGGACGACCGCCCATTTTGTGTGGCGTGCATCAATCCTCGCATGTAGCCCCAGGCGAATAAGCGTCCGAGCATCGTATAGCCGGGTTCTCCGTCATCTTCGCCGACCATTTGCGGCACGTGATCAGGGCGCATGGTCCCGGTGAATCCGACGTCATGGTAAGCCTGCATCGCTGCGGCCATGTTGGTCGGACCATTGTCATGGAAGGTCTCGGCGAACGCTTCGGGAGTACCCTGCACATCGCGGAAGTGTACATAGCGAATGTGAGGACCCAGACGTCGTATCGTGTCGGGAATATCCACGTTCATCGTGGCAAAGGATCCCTGGCAGAAACAAATGCCATTGAAGTCACTGGGGGCAAGACGCACCAGTCGTTCAAATCCTTCGACGTTGTGCATGATGCGAGGTTTTCCCAGCAGTTGCGGGAGCGGTGGATCATCAGGGTGCATGGCAAGGATCACGCCGCATTGTTCGGCGACCGGCAGCAGTTGATTGAGCAGTCGTTCAAGGTGGTCCCAGAGTTTTTCGGGCGTCATTTGTCGAGACAGTTGTTCCGCATCCGGATCTGTCGGTTGATATCCCAGGAGCACAGCCTGTTCGACATCTCTGAGATGAAAGGCGGTGACTTTGGCCCCACCGCGTTCCGGGGCATCAAGTCGAGTCCGGCACCAGTCCGTTCCCGCCATGAAGTTGTAGCAGAGCAGACGGATGTCCTGATCGGCCATCTGTCGGATCAGTTCCTTCAGGGCCGTCAGTTCAGAGCCGTCATCACGTCCGAGCTTGATGTTCTCGATGGGCAGATACCCTTCGACGACACGACAGCGCATCCCGAAGGATTCGATGCGGCGGCAGGAGTCCCTGAGTGTTGTCGGGTCCGGGCCGGGATACCGATGGACAATGTCTGCCACACCACATTGTGCGGCGAGTTGCAGATTTTCGTCGGACATTGGTGTCAGCACGGTTCCGAGCCGCATCGGGCACCTCGCGTCTGGTCTGGAATTGGCAGGAGAGAAATGATGTGGAGTGCGTCAGTTTCGGAATCTACCGGGAAACAACACGGATTGGATAGAGCGGAAAGGCTGTGGGAGGACGCAGTTTCTGCCACGCCGGAATACTGATTTTCGGCTCGGATGAATCCTCGCACTGCCGACATGTTCGCCGTCACGACGAGCGGCTACAGCAGGCCTTTGACGAAGGGCGTGATATCGGCCTCATAGGTGAACGCTTCTTCGCGACCTTCCTGCAGCAGGCTGTCGTCAAACCGTTTGGCCAGTTTGCCATCCTTGCCGAACACATACACGGCGGGAATGGAGGATAGTTCCTGTGCAGCGAAGAACTGATCCGAAACGTCGGTACAGAGGATATTGACGAAGTCTGCATTCTGCTTCTTCAGAAAGGTCTCCACCCGCGGCCGGTAGTAATCGGCCGGCTTGTTTTTGATGCCAACATAGTCCACATTGAAGCTGACGCAGACGATCTGTTTGGAATGGTTCGTGTGTAACTGAACAAGGCCCGGGAATTCCTGCATACAGGGGGCGCAGGATGTGGACCAGACATCGACGACCACAACTTTCCCCGGATGTTTTGCAATCAGTGATTCGACATCTTTCCATGTCCCGGCCGCCAGAGTGATGGCGGTGGTTGAGGCCTGCGCTGGCGGTGACTTCTGATCTGCGGTCGGAGGATCTGACCACGCCGCAGCAGTGATCGAGAGGCCAACGAGACAAACGATTCCGGACAGTGCTTGAAGACGCATGAATTCTGGTCCTGATTCTGCAGGAGTGACCGGTGCTGGTGTTGGCCAGCGACCGGTGAAACTACGGACGTTTCAGGCAGTGTATCGTTCACCCGTCTGAGGGAAAGTGTGGTCTGTGGAGAATTGCGTCAGGGCAGTCGGGATTCCGTAAGGGCGGTTGTCTATCGGGATGACTCGCCACGATTGGGGGAAAACGGGGCCATCCATCTGTGTGAACGGAAAATGAAAACGGGGCCATCCATCTGTGTGAACTGATCATAAAAGTCTATCGTGGTTGTCTTTACGGTGTTCGGTTTTGAAAAAACCACCGCCGTCGTGGCGCGAGGATGAGCCTCCGCGAAGATCACAGTTTCGCATCCGCAGGCTGTCCCAGGCGGTGGCGATCCCTCCAGGTCCGACGTCCCAGGTGTTTCGCCTGAAAGCACTCTGCGATCCGGTGCGGCCTGCAATCGTCGCTTACCGCTTACAAGGGTTCAGTGTCGGGGAATCGGGTGGACGGGAGCGTGCACTGACGAAATGTCCCGTACTGAAGACGGCGGAGTCGGCATGCTGAGTGGTAGAGTCGTCGGGAAGGCGGGGAAAATTGGTGTCCCCGGTGTTCCGTGTGTTTCCTGAAACGTCAGTTTCGCCTACAGTTAGCAGAAAACCGGTCCCAGGAATTCTCTCCGCTGCGTGCGAAGGGCAAAGCATGTCGGATTTTGAAGAACGATTGCAGAAAGCGATTCAACGGGGAAACCAGACTCGTTCGGCTCTCGGCACGGCCGCTCAGAATGACGCGGCCACAGAAGAACAGTTGCGGGCAAAGCATTCCCAATTACGTAACGATCTGGCTGAGCACATTGAGACTTGTCTGCGAAAGCTGTGTGATCACTTCCCGGGTTTTGAATTCCAGACGGTGATCAACGAAAAAGGCTGGGGAGCTCGGATTACACGGGATGATATGCGACTGGGACGAGGCACGACCCGTAACGAATACAGTCGCCTGGAAATCCTTGTTCGCCCCTTCACGGACATGGCGATTCTTGAAGTGGTGACCAAAGGAACCATCCGCAACCGCGAATCGCTGAATCGGTCCAATTTTCGTTTCCTGTCAGAGGCAACGGTCGATCCATTTCGACAGGGTGTCGACAGTCTCGTTCTGGAGTTTGCCGAGCAGTTTTCCGCACACGCCTGACGTAGTCTGCGAAACTGCTCAGGTCGCTCTTTGCTGCCCGTCCTGCACAGCACAGGCTGGTATCAACAGGCAATGACTTGGTTGTGTGTTGCACCGGATTCTCCGGCCCTGTTTTCTCACCTTTGTGGCCTCGGCCCCGCAGATTGCAGGCGGGGACTGACCCCACGGCTCTACGATTTTACAGCGGCATTCCCAATGAACACGAATTCACAGGGGTATCATCTGCAGACAGACTCACACGGCCTGCAGAAGCTGGTGGTGCAAAGCGACATTGTGAGTGGTGAGGTTTACCTGCACGGAGCTCATGTTTCTGCATGGAAACCGGCCGGTCATGATCCTGTGTTGTGGATGAGTCGTGCGTCGTGGTTTGAGGACGCTCGCCCGATTCGCGGAGGTGTTCCGATCTGCTTTCCGTGGTTTGGCCCGCATCCCACAGATTCCAGCCAGCCTGCCCATGGACTGGCTCGTACCCGGCAATGGACACTGACTAATGTCCGTCGATGCGACGACGGCGCGATTGAAGTCCGGTTGCAGACCAGTGTCGATCCCTTTCTGTTGTCTTATCGCGTCCTGTTTGGTGCCGATCTGATTCTGACACTGACCACTAAGTTACCGCCAACCGCCGCAGCTCCGCAGCCATTCGAAGATGCTCTGCATACGTACTTCCATGTGGCGGAGATTCAGCAGATCGCCATCAGTGGGCTGGAAGGCGTCCGTTATGTCGATCGGGTGCCGCAGGTCGAGGAGCGGGAAGCTGCAGGGGCAGTCATTCGTTTCGGGCAGGAAACAGACCGCATCTACCGCAACTCCGTGGAAACCGCGGTGTTGCACGATCCGGGACTGAACCGAAAAATCACCGTCGGAAAATCAGGTTCTCGCTCAACCGTGGTCTGGAATCCGTGGATCGACAAGAGTCGACGCATGCCGGACTTCGGGGATGACGAGTGGACTGGGATGGTCTGTATCGAGACGGCCAACGTGGGTTCAGATGCCATTATGCTGCAGCCCGGTCAGTCCCATACCACACAGGCTATGATTTCCGTCAGCCATGGCTCTGATTGAGAGCCCGGGACCGCGCTGATGACACGCGGTGAATTTCTGCCCCGAAGCTGCGTATTGCTCCATCGCAAATGGCCTCATGTTTCTTCCCCGGTTTCTGATCGATGGAACGGTATGGCATCGCGCTATTCCGCCATTGTCGGGAACCGAGTGAGGACTTTCCCGCCCTGCTCCACAACTGTGCGAGCAGCGCTGCCTACGATGGCCATGGGTGACGAGTGCCCACATCACGTCGCGCCCGGTGCCGGATCGGTCAAACGCGGCTGCTCAGTCTTGAGCCTGCTGCCGCCTGACGGGTATGCCTGATTCCGGAAGCTCAGAGGACGATCGAATGCAGGACGTCACACGGCAGATTCTGGAATTCCTTTCACGACCGGAAGCCTATGCGCACCATCCAGCCAGCGTGCGTTGTGTACAGACGCATGCGTCGTGGGTGTTTCTGGCCAGTCCGTACGTCTACAAGGTCAAGAAGCCAGTGGACTTCGGATTTCTGAACTTCACCACACTGGAGCGGCGGTATCAGAATTGCCTGCGGGAATTGCAGTTGAATCGTCGCCTCGCAGAAGACGTCTATCTTGATGTGGAAGCGATTTGTCGGATCGCCGGGCGTTGGGTACTGACGAGTGAGCCACAGGGGGAAGTGTTCGAGTGGTGTGTGCGCATGCGCGAACTGGATCCGCCGGGATTTCTGCGGCAGCGGTTGCTGGACGGCGTGGTGACACCAGCGGACGTGCAACGAGTCGCTGAGCGGCTGTTGGCGTTTTACGAATCGCAACCACCCCTGCCCCTGGAAGAAAGTCGCGGGGCGACAGAGCGATTGCACGCATTCGCGGCCGACAATCTGCGAGTTGCCACTCAGTTCGCCGGGCAATCAATCACGGCCCACGGACTGGCGGCGCTGGCGGAGTACAACAGGATCTTTGAACTGACGCATGCCACACTGCTGCAGTCGCGAAGTCAGTTGGGCTGGATCCGCGATGCACACGGAGATCTGCATCTGGATCATGTTCATCTGTCGGGGGATGCCGTACGGATCTATGACTGTCTGGAATTCAATGCGGAACTCCGTCACATCGATGTGGCCTGTGATGTGGCTTTTCTGATCATGGATCTCGACTTCCACGGGCGTCATGATCTGGCGGAGATTCTGAAGGCGAGGCTGCAGGAGAGCTGGCAGGATCCCGCGCTGACTCAGTTGCTGTGCTACTATCAGTGTTATCGCGCATGTGTCAGGGGCAAAGTGGAGAGTCTGCACAGCGTTACTGAAACAGCGGCAGATCCGGAGCGGCAGGCAGCCATCGCCCTGGCACGTCGTTACTTTCAGCTGGCAGTGGGGTACGCGTTGTCCGGGACAGCCCCGTGTGTGCTGGTCTGCTGCGGAAGGATTGCCACCGGGAAAAGTGCGCTGGCTGAGTTTCTGAGTCAGGAAACCGGCTGGCCGCTGTATTCCTCGGATCGACTTCGCAAGACACTGGCAAATGTGGAACTGCATTATCGGGGAACGGCGGAGGAACGTGCGACGCTGTACGGAAGTGCAATGACCGAACAGGTGTATTCAGAACTGAGTCATCAGGCTGTCTGGCACTTCAGGCAAGGGCAGAGTGTCATTCTGGACGCAACGTTCTCGGATCGGCAACATCGAGCATCACTGTGGCAAAGGGTGACGACAGCCGGTGGATCGTTGATCTGGGTGGAAGCCACGGCTGACGACGCGGTGGTGCGTGCACGCTTGCGGCGGCGGGAACACGAGAGCCGCGTGATCTCAGACGCACGCGAAGCGGACTTTGAAATGCTGACGGCGCAGTACAACGCTCCCGTGGAGATTCCGGAGTCTGCACTGCTGCGGATTTCCACGGCTGGCGAACAGCAGCAGACCTGTACAGAATTGCTGCGGACACTGGTGTCCAGAAATGCTCGATCAGGGGCGAATTGAACAGGGGCAGGTGGCTGTCAGGGATGCAAGTCCACGCAAATCCGGAAAAACCAACAGCGATTTCAGAAGAAAATTCCGTCGCAGTGTACTTGGCAGGGTCAGTTCCGACGTTCGGGCCGCTGTTGGTCGCACCGCGGATGGTCATTCCGGGAATCACGGATTCAGGGCGAAGATTCAGCACGGTGCGCGGGGCTTTCGGAGTTTTCCATTGCAGCGGTCGGGGCGAGGGCATGGAAATCGGCCGGTGGAGCGGAGCGGAACGTCATCCATTCGCGCAGGATCGGGTGGAAAAAGCCCAGTGACGCGGCGTGCAGAGCATGACGGCATTCTGTGGGTTCGTCGCCGTCAAACCGCGGGGCTTTTCGCAGAGTTCCAAATGGACCGTAGTAGTCATCGCCGAGGATGGGATGACCGATGTGTGACAGATGCACACGGATCTGATGATTGCGACCGGTGAACAAACGGCATTCGACAATCGCGTAGCCTGAACAGCGGCGGATCACCGTGACCTGAGTTTTGGCGGGTCGTCGGTCTTTGGCATCTGGTTGAGCGGACATCAGGACCGAGTTGCCGCCGGGACGTTGTCCGATCGGCAGCTCGATCATACGCGTATCGAACTCCGGCTGGCCTTCCACCATCGCGACGTACGACTTGGCCAGCTTGCCCTGCTGGAAATCAATCGACAGCAGTCGATGGGCGAGATGTTCCTTCGCGGTCACGATCAGACCACTGGTCATGCGATCCAGTCGATGCACAACACCAGGGCGGAGCAGTCCCCGAAAAGAGGTCTGCCGATCGAGATGTGCCTGCAGCACATTGGACAAAGTGCCTTCCTGAAAATCGC
Organism: uncultured Planctomycetaceae bacterium; assembly: GCA_903924405.1. Lineage (GTDB taxonomy): Bacteria > Planctomycetota > Planctomycetia > Planctomycetales > Planctomycetaceae > SXXK01. Next base: position 38,236 of record CAIYBH010000138.1, read on the forward strand.
CCACCGGGTGAGCCACAAGGCCGGCAGGTTTGTCCACCACCATCAGCCAGGGATCTTCGTAGACAATCGTGACCGGAACATCACAGGGGTCCAGCAGTTTATCCGGAGGCTCGACCAGGCGAATACGCACACGCTGGCCCCGGAAAACACGATCCGGACACTCGGCAGGCTGATCGTCAATTCTGGCCAGTCCCTCAGCCACCATCCGGTGCAATCGCCATGTGGTGTAATTGCGGAGATGTTTTGCCAGAAAGGAATCGATCCGCGATCCCGAAAGATACGGCTCAACGATGAATTCAACGTCTGGCGGAAACTGGCACATAATCCCGCGGATGATAGTGCGGGTCACGCTGGCGGACCAGTGTGATGCGGACTGCAGCGTGCCGGTACTGCGGCCAGAGTTCTTTGGGAAACCACGGATGAACACGGAAAGACACAGATGATGGGTGCGTTACTGCGAGGCGGCGGATCCGTGTGGATTGGTGTCCATCTGTGGTTGAGAGAACTTCTGTTGTCCGACGTTGTGCCAGCTCGAATTCGTGCAGCCCACGACAAGGCAACGGAACTTGTGCCCGCTATTGCACTATTTCGGCATCTGAGCCGGTGGGGCATCGTCGTCGAGGGGGCGGATGGGTTCCGGAATCCACCAGTCGGCGACGCCCAGCAGCGCCAGCATCTGAGTTCGCAGTTCCTTCATGACGGTGTCTTCGCCACGCGGTTTGCGGCCAGCTTCCACAACAATCGGGGCTCCGATGCGCAGGTGGACTCGCCAGTCCGGTGTCAGTGTGATGCGGTCTGTCAGATCTTCTTCGAGTCGATGGACCGTTTCGACAATACGCTCCGGGGTCAGAGGACCGCGGACGCCGTCGTCCAGATAATCCTGCGGATACAGGGACATGGTCTGCACGTAGTAGCAGTCGGTCAGAACGTTCCAGAGTTCCTGTTTCCCGGAGTCGCTGAGTCCCGGCTGCAGCAGTTCCGGAAGGACCGCAGCACGCAGATCCTTGACGCGGCCCACGACATCGCCAGTTTTAGCTCGGCCAAACCAGCGACGCTCGCGAGGTTGCAGCACGGCATTGATCAGAGACTGGATTCGTTCCCGCAGCGGACCCTGCTGTGAATCTCCCAGGACTTCCACTTCGCGACTGGCCAGCAGTGCAAGGGCGAGCCGTCGAATGCGATCGCGATGTGAGCAGTGTTCGAAGGTCTTCCAGAACGTCCGTTGTTCCAGACGCGTCAGTGTGGGACCGATGCAGTTGTGCAGATCACCGATCAGTTCGTATCTGATGGCCATCGGGTGGATCACAACCTTGCCGGCCGGATTCTGCTCAGCGCGTTTGCGTGCCGCGAGGCGTCCGATGAACGAGACGCCATCCATCAGGCCCAGCAGGCGGTCATTGGAACGAGAGATCACGCCTTCAGGAAAGATGACCAGAGGTCGTTCCCCGGAAACTACGGACTGCACGGCGGTGTCCAGTGCTTCACGGTCAATGCCTTCCCGGAACACGCTGAAGCCACCCAGCATCCGTACGACAAAACCTTCCAGTGGACTCTGCTTGAAAATGTGCCAGCTGGCCATGGAGTACACATGGCAGGGAATTTCCCGACAGACCATGCCCATCAGCATCGGGTCGGAATCGCGACTGTGGTTCGGGCACAGGATGATTCCATGCCCGGCACGCAGACTGTCGCGCAGATGGTCCGCACCCTCAAAGCGATAGTCCACCAGGCCATACCGACTTTTCAGAAACGGTTTCAGCCAGAGCCGAAACAGCCATGAGAACCATCGCCCGCGATAGGGTGGCACAAACTGATAGGGTTCGTCCACCACAACTCTGTGCATGCTGTTTCAGCCTTGTATCGATGCGGATCGGCAACGTCCGTGTACCAGGGAAGGATCAGCGAGTTTCCGAAGCGGATTCGCGGCAGTGCGGGACTTGTTCGGCAGGTGTCGCCCGCCAGACAGGTTTGTCCACGGGCCCATCTGCCCGCGCAGTATCGTCTGAGACGGAAATCCTGAGAAGACCGAGTCTGAACAGAGGGAAACTGGGGAGAAAACAGACATTTGGACCAAAATCGGCAAAAACCGGGCCATTCCCGAGCTCCTGCCACGCGGGCTATGGAGCGATCGCAGGCCGGAAAATCGCGGAAATCGGTGTTCCAACGGAAAGATGCCGCCTTGGTCTCCGCTCCGAAGGCAGTTTTCAGAGTGCCTGAGGTTGTTCGTGATACTCCCGGATCTGCAGATGCCCTGAGTCGGTCACGTGCGTCTGAATCGCCCCGGACAGACCAGTGAACAGCAATCTGGACTCCGGATAGGCGGCTCGCAGCGCCTTGCGATGACGGTCGTCTTTGGCACTGACAATCAGGTGAGCCGGGGTTGTCACCTGACCAAGGGCCCGAGGATTGGCGGCCGGGCTGCCGTGATGAGGACTGACAAGGACGCTGCAGCCTGCCAGGGACTGCAGCAGATCCCGCTGACCAACGCCTTCCAGGTCACCTGGCAGGCACAGACGGTGACCACGATATTCCAGCACGGCGACCAGGCTGCAGGCGTTGTCGCTGGAGGCCTGCAGTTGCTGAACGGCGGCATCACTCTGCAGAAACTGTACCCGCAGGGCGTCTGTTCGCAGGCTGTCTCCGTGTTCCAGCAGGCTCGTCGGAACTTCGAGGTGCTGCAGCGCGGCAGTCAGTCCCGCGACTTCCGGAGATGCCGACTGCAGAAACTGGCGTGTGGTCAGCACCTGCCCCACTGGCATTTTCTCCAGCAGCCCTCGGACTGCGTTGTAGTGATCGGCATCGGCGTGAGACAGGACCACGGTGTCAACCATGCGCTGTCCGCGGCTCCAGAGATATCCGGCAATCACATCCGCCGCGCCGTCTCCACGGTTCATCGCGCCCGCATCAAACAACAGCACGCGATTATCGACTTCCACAACAATGGCATTGCCGTGTCCGACACTGAGGACTGTGCAGGTCAAACCCTCGGTCGTCGGACGCTCACAGACTCGATAAAACTGCACGATCGCAAACAGGATCAGGGCTGCGCGAAATCCCTGGCGCCATACCGGTCGTACGGTCAGAACAGCTCCCGCCAGCAAACCGTACCAGACGGGAAGAAACCAGGCCGGCAGATCCGGGATCATCACAAATCCGGTACGAACATCGGCGGAATATCGCACCGCAAGATTGAGCAGTGACAGCAGTCCCTGGAAGGGAGCCCCTGCGAGGAGTCCGAGTATCGGAAGCAGATTGCCGATTGCCACAAACACATATCCGACAATCAGCGTCAGAGTGGTCAGCGGAATCAGCAGCAGGTTGACGACCATCCCGGTGACGGAGACCAGATGAAACTGGGCGGCGATCAACGGAGCGGACAGGAGGGTCACGGCCAGCATCTGCTGATAACTGCGCAGGACCGAATGCCCCAGTTGACGCAGACGATCCCGCAGTCGGTCTCGCCAGGTAACAACATCCGCAGGGACTTCGGATTCGGTGGGTGCAGGATCGCGCGACGCAACCCACCCGAGGGCTCCAACCGCCAGAAACGAGAGCCATGCGCCCATGTCAAAAACAATGGCGGGATCAAACAACACCAGGATCATCACGGTTAACCCGATCAGCGTGCCCATGCGAAAGTCGCGATAAAGCAACTGGCCGACAACATTCAGGACGATAAACAGGGCCGCCCGCAGTACCGAGGGTCGCAGATCCGTCAGAAATGCATAGAGCACACAGACCAGCGCGGCCAGGATCAGAGCTCGAGTCCGTGGAACCAGCAGACAATGAAACACCCGGACGATGAACACATACAGAATGCCCACATGCAGGCCCGAAATTGCCAGCAGATGCATGGTACCACTGAAGACAAAATCCCGTTCGATTTCAGGATTCATGTGGCCCCGGTTTCCCAGCAGCAGGGCTTCGGCTGTTGCGCGATTGGCGGGAGACAGATGGGATTCCAGCAACGCTACGGTATTCTGCCGAAACGCGGTCAGCAGCCCGCGGGCGGACCACATGCCGCTGGAATGCAGGGTCTGAATGGCCGCCGGATGCCGCAGAAACAGCATCGCGGAAATCCCACTGCGGCGAAGATATCGAGCGAAATCGAATTCGCCGGGATTCATCGGGCCCGCTGCCAGATCCAGTCGACCGATCAGTTCGACGGTATCACCCCAGCGCAGCAGGGAAACCGCGTCGCCATCCACGGAGACCCGGCAGAGTCCGCGCACCGGCAGTATCTGATCCTGAACGCGGAGCGACTGTGCCTGCACCATAAACAATGTCCGTAACTCCTGCGAACTGGTGTTGGCAGTGAAGCGAGCATCCAGCGCCGGAATGCAGGCGGTGGTTCCAGTCAGCCTGACGGAGATATCAGACAGCCCCGGTTGCTCCCGCAGCAGCACACCGATGTCCCGACCATCTTCGGCAGCATTGCGAACGGTCCACAGCAGACCTCCGGTCAGCAGCACTGACGTGTACAGGATCAGTCTGCTGACTTGCGGAATTCGGTCGCGAAGCCACCAGGCGAGCAGCAGGCAGGAGAAGACGGCGGGAAACGTCAGAACGGCAGTCCACTCCAACGCCTCAGCCGCGCGAATTCCAGCGACAAGAATCAGCGAAAGCCAAAGTGAAATCGGCAGGGTTGGCAGGCCCCGCGCGACCCCGGCAGCAGTCTCTGGAATGGCTCCGTCAGTGTTCAACGCAGATGGTCTCTTCGGCTTCGATCCAGAATGGGCTGCAGCTCCTCAACGAAATCATGCACATCCTGAAATTCTCGATACACCGAGGCAAACCGGACAAATGCGACCTTGTCAAGTTCTCTGAGAGCAAGGAAGACCAGTTCGCCAATTCGGCGTGATGGCACTTCGCGTTCGCCGTCTTCGTAAATCGCCGCTTCAACATTTCCGACCAGTTGATCAATCTGTTCAGGGCTGACGGGGCGTTTGTAGCAGGCCTTTTCGACACCGGAACGGATCTTTTCACGATCAAACGGAACTCGCGTGCCGTCCTTCTTGATGACTCGAATCGGCGATTCCTCGATACGCTCGTACGTTGTGAAACGACGTTCACAGCTGAGACACTCACGGCGCCGACGGATAGAGAAATCCTGGCTGGTGCGGGAATCGATGACTTTGGTTTCATCGTGTTTACAGATCGGACAACGCACGGATGCATTCCCTGTGGTGGCGATTGTTCCGGGAAAGACGGCCCGTGCTGTTCGAAGTCGGCCAGACGTCGATCCCCATGAACCTTCCGGACGTGACCTGAAACGTTCTGCCGCGCCAGGGATTACCCGCTCAGCAGTCTCACGCACGTCCTTCGACATGTTATGTCGACACGTACCGCGTTATGCAAGGGCTGAGTTCTGATTCTGCGGAGGGAATGGGAAGGTCTCCCTGCGATGCTGTGCGGGATCGCACCATTTCATAGCGTCGTGGTGTTCACAGCATGTTGCATTTTGGCATCCTTTCCGAATTCCTGATGCGATTCGCCCGGAAAAATGGACCTGACCCCTTTTTGGCTTCGTGACAAGTGACTTGTCGGCGCGACTGTTGGTGTCGATAATCCGGAATTGGCTGGTGTCGTGACGCCAGCGTTTTCCGGCAGACGTGTGCTCCTCGTGTGTGCAGGTAGTTCGCGGTCTGTGGTTGACAGTCTTTCTGTTTCAGAGGCGAGAATTCATGAAACTATGGACCCTGTTGTTTTCAGGAGTGGTGGTGATGACGTCGGTGGTGTCCGCAGCAGACCCGAAGCAGGAAGCCTTCGGGAAGACCAAAGACGGTGTTCCCGTCGAAATCTACACGATCGGTAACAGCAGTGGCTTCTCCGCGCGTGTGATGACACGCGGTGCAACACTGGTGAATCTGCATGTTCCCGACAAGGACGGCAAACTGGCTGACGTGCTGCTGGGCTTTGACAATGTGTCCGGCTACGAATCTGAAGGCAATCAGTACTTCGGCTGCACCACCGGGCGAGTCTGCAATCGTATTGCCAAAGGCCGGTTCACTCTGGATGGCCATGAATACACACTGGCGATCAATAACGAGCCCAATCATCTGCATGGGGGGCTGGATAAGGCGCTGGACAAGCTGGTCTGGAAGGCTGAGCCATTTTCCAGTGATAAAGCGCAGGGTGTCAAATTCAGCTGCACCAGCCCTGATGGTGATGAAGGCTATCCGGGGACTCTGGAAGTTTCCGTAACGTACACCATTCCGGCAGATCGCAATGCCATCACGATTGCCTACTCCGCCAAAACAGACAAGGCGACACCGGTCAATCTGACGAACCATGCCTATTTCAACCTGAGCGGGGAAGGCAGCGCAACTGTGCTCGACCACATGCTCCGGCTGAACGCTGATCAGTACACACCGACGGATGACACGCTGATCCCGACGGGAAAGATTGAAACTGTCGAAGGCACGGATCTGGATTTCCGCGAACGCACTCGAATTGGTGATCGGATTGAATCCATCGGGAAGACGGCTGCGATTGGCTATGACCACAACTACGTGCTGAATCCGCGTGCAGAAGGTGCCGAGATGACTTTGGCGGCTGTACTGGTGGATCCGAAGTCAAAGCGTCGGATGCGCGTCATGACCACAGAACCCGGGATTCAGTTCTACTCCGGGAACTTCCTGAAGGGGCAGGCTGGCAAAGGCGGCAAGACCTATGCTCACCGCAGTGCACTCTGCCTCGAAACGCAGCACTATCCGGATTCCGTGAATCATCCTGAGTTTCCATCGACGATTCTGAAGCCGGGTGCGAAGTTTGAATCGAAGACGAGTTATCAGTTTGACATTGATCAGCCGGTGTCGGCTGTGCAGCAGAAGAAGAAGTAGGTACATATCCGGCCATCCCACCCGGGAACGACCTGTTTTCCGGGTGGTCGGTGGCGGAGATCGTTTTCTACTGTGTCTGGTGAATTCGCCAGGAACTTTCCCGAATTTGCTGCGAATGAACTCTGTTGTCTGGTAGTCTGTGACTTAGTTCCCCACCCTGCCTTTTTCACAGAGTTCCCGGTGTATGTGGCCGCAAAGTGAGAAAACTCAGGACCTGCTGAATGAGGTCGCTGATGGAGATCGTTCGGCTGTCAACCGACTGATGGATCGGCATCGTGATGCGGTGCGACGGATGGTTCAGATGCGTCTGGATCAGGCGGTGGCGCGTCGTGTGGATGCCAGCGATGTCGTACAGGATGTGCTGCTCGAAGCCTCGCAGCGTCTGACGGACTATCTGCAGCATCCGGCCATGCCATTTCATCTCTGGTTACGACAACTGGCCAAAGACCGGATCATCGACATGCACCGGCGGCATCGCGCCGCCAAACGCCGGTCCGTGGATCGGGAGCAGAACTTTTCCGGACTGGGCAATGATGATCAGTCGGCAGCCGATATGGCGGCGTTGTTGCGGGACGCAGAGCTGACGCCGGCCGCAGCGGCCCTGCGCAAGGAAATGCAGGCGCGCTTTGTCGCTGTTCTCGACCAGATGGATGAGGGTGATCGTGAGATCATCATGATGCGCCACTTCGAGCATCTGGGAAACAGCGAAGTCGCTGAAGCACTCGGGCTTAGTGCCCCCGCGGCGGGAATGCGATATCTGCGCGCCATCCGTCGGCTCCGTGAGCTGCTGGGGATGGATGGCGAATCAATGCCCGGAGTCTGACGTGAAGTTTGCTTCTGACAACGAAGTCATGCGGCACGCGCTGCAGCTTGCCCGCCAGGGTTTCGGCACTGTTGAACCCAATCCTCAGGTGGGCGCCGTCATTGTTTCACCACAGGGCGAATGGATCGCCGAAGGGTATCATCAGGTCTTTGGTGGTCCGCATGCCGAGATTCATGCGATTCAAAACGCCGCCAGCCGGACTCATGGGCAGGACCTGTTTGTAACACTGGAGCCCTGCAGTCACTTTGGAAAGACTCCGCCCTGTGTTCAGGCAGTGCTTGCGGCCGGATTTCGAAGAGTCGTTGTGGGGTGTCAGGATCCGGCGCCGCATGTGGCTGGTCAGGGGCTGCAGCAGTTGCGCGACGCCGGTGTTGAGGTGCTGGTGGGGGTTTGTGAGCACGAGGCCACTGCTCTGATTGCGCCGTTCCGAAAGCATATCCTTCAGCAAAGACCCTGGGTGCACGCCAAATGGGCGATGACCCTCGATGGTCGCGTTGCCGCTCGGTCTGGTCATTCGAAATGGATCTCGTGTGAAGAGTCTCGCTCAATAGTCCATGCACTGCGGGGACGAGTGGAAGCGATCATCACTGGAGCCGGGACGCTTCGTCAGGATGATCCGCTGCTGACAGCACGTCCGCCCGGGCCCAGAGTTCCGCTGCGGGTGCTGATTGATTCTCACGGAACGGCTCTGCAGCCGCAGAGTCAATTGCTGCGGACATTGACAATCGCTCCTGTTCTGGTTTGTGTGGCACAGTGCTGCACTGCGGAGCAGCAGGCGTTTCTTGAAGGGTTTGGCGTCGAGGTGCTGCGTACGGACGGAGTGGACTGTGTGCAGATTGAGCAGGTGTTGCAGGAGCTGGGGCGGCGCCGGATGACTCATGTCCTGCTGGAATCTGGACCGCGGCTGATGGGAGCTTTTTTCGATCAGGGTCTGATCGATGAAGTGCATGTGTTTGTGGCTCCGAAAATCGTGGGGGGAGATGCCGCATTATCGCCGGTTGGTGGTCTGGGGCAGGCGCAGATTCCCCGGAGCTTATCGCTTTCCGCAATCACACAGCGGACATGTGGGGCTGACATCCTGATCGAAGGCCGGTTCAGACACGGCGATTCCAACTGAGCTGCATCCCGATTTCGATTCCGATTTCGGCGATGGACGGCTTGCCATGATCTGTCTGCCTGGGCATCGTTCGATTGGGTTTGGCAATCGTGCCGCTCTGTCATCGTTGCGGCTCGTTAAGTCACATTTCAGTTCAACGAAACGTCCCCCGGGATGTTCCCGGTCGAACAGGATCGAGGCTGTTTTGCATGAAAGAGTTGCGTGCGGGCATGCAGGCACTGGTGACACCTGAGTGGACGGGGTTAAAACGCGTGTGGCCGGTACACCTTGCCGTGATCCTGTTGACGCTATGCAGTGTACTCAGCCTGACCGCCATGGAACGATCACAGCGCGGCAGGAACTTCTGGCAAGGTCTGGATGCGGCGTGGGAATTTCGCCAGCCCGCCTATTCTGAACAGATCATTGCCGACAACCTGTTTCGAACGAAATCCAACACGTGGTCGAATCTGGCCTACGCCGTGGTTGGCTTTTATGTGCTGGGGTTTGCGTTGCACGATGTTCGACTGTCGGGCGTTCAGACGCAGACGGTCTGGAGTGTGCTGTATGGGCTGGCCTGCTGCTTTCTGGCTGTTGGCAGTGGAGTGTTTCATGCATCGTTGAGCCGCTGGGGGCAGCAACTGGATGTCACGGCGATGTATACGCCGCTGCTGGTGCTGATTGGTGAAGCGACGTGGCGGCACATCCCCCGCATTGGTTTCCCCAGGCAAAGGAGCCTCTCGACATGGCCGTTGCTTGCCGGGTTGGTGTTTGTGACGACTCTGCTGCTGTATCACTACAAGTGGTCTCTTTCCTCCGGTGTCATCCTGCCACTATTGATTCTGATAGTGGCAGGATTTGCTCTGCTGGACCTGTGGCGTGATGCCACACGCAGGCGGACGGTGAGTCTGCTGACAGCCGTCATTGCTCTGCTGTTGGCCGTTGCCTGCCGCGAACTGGATATTCAGCGACGCTTCGGTGATGCTCAGACGCCGCTGCAGGGGCATGCCTTCTGGCATCTGCTGACAGCTGTGGCACTAATGGCCGTCTGGACTTCAGATCACTGCTTGCCGTTGAGCATGGACCGCAGTTGTGACGCTGGGAAAGAGTGACTTGCCGTCGATCGGAAATGGGATTCGGAAATAGACACGAGCGACAAGGGGAAATGGAGAGGGGAAATGGGGGGCGGGAAATGGGGCCATCCATCTGTCGGGAAGGGGAAATGGGGCCATCCATCTGTCGTGGATTGCGTGAGTGACTCATCGGTCTGGTTTTGCGCCAGTGATGTTCCGGCACCGCGTGTGCAATCTACGCGAACACTTTGCGTGAGGCGTTGATGCTGATGGCTCGGTTATGGCCCTTCGTTTCAGCGTTTGTGGCCATTGATTTGGGGCGTCCCACACTGGAGCGAAACCATTTATGAAAGTGCGTGACACACTCCACCCAGAGCTCCGCTGAGATCTGCAGCCGCTCAAACACGGGGGCTAGTTCCGCGGGTGTCGCTCCCCGTTTTCCAGTGCGGATCTGCCTTGCGGTCCAGTCCAGCAGCTGCAGGTATTCGCCAAGGCCCAGAGACAGGCAGCCCTTATTTGAGGCTCGTCGTTCCGTCTGCTTTGTTCGCACCGCCTGACGTCGAGGCTGCAGCGGAATCGGTGACAACCAGCCCGCGCGAGCCCCATGTTCGACGGCGGCGTCGAAGGAGTTGCGTTCCGCGGCAGGAAGTGATTCTGGCACCGCAATCACCGGTGTCGCAGCCACAGGAGAAGCCGACGCTGTCGATGTGGCGTTTTCTGCACACTGCCCACTTGTATCTGCACACTGTTCCTTCGCCTGCTTCAGGTCTTCAATACGGTCCTGAACGCTTGTGAAAAGACTGCCTTCCAGAGTCTTTGTGAGACCGGCACGAATCGGGTTCAGATCCACGTACTGCAGGCATGCGAGTATGGCGGCCTCGTCGAGCAACACTTGCGCCTTGAAGCGGCCCTCCCAGAATCGGCCGGTGCACTTGTCTTCCCTGTTCGAATCTTTCGCAATGCGTTCTGACACGAATCGCATGAACCACGAAATGCTGGACAGCCTTCGTCGTTTTTCCTTCAGCGTTTTACGATCGGAACGGATGGCTTGCAGTTCCGTGTCGGTGGGTTCCGCGGGGCTACCGTCTTCGTTTTTTCGCAGCGGGCAGAGCATCCACCACTTTTGGGCGACCTCGGCGTCCGACCACGTCGCCACAACATCCGGCCGGTTCCGCAGAACCGCGTGAAAATGGTTGCTCATGACGGCGTAGCCGAGAATCTCAATGCCCATGATGCCGGCGAGGAATTCCAGACGTTTACGGATCAATCCGCGGCGATGATCGTAGTTTTTACCGGTGAGCTCGTCATTGCCGCACAGAAATGCACGGCGGACACAGCGATTGACGCAGTGCACCACCTGAATGTCCTGATCCGCCAAAACATCGCGTCGATTTGTCCGAGCCATGATTTAGTCTCCCCGCCTGGTGCAGTCCTCGAACGTGGACGAAAGCAGTGAACCGAAACCCGTCTAACCGTAGAGAAAACAGTACCAGGACTCACCGCAGGTGTCAAATAATAGATGGATGGCCCCAAAGAGGGACGGCCAAACAGCCAAATAGGATGCTTTGCTGTTTCAGCAGCGTTTTGTCATCCCGAGGTTGTGTCCTGTTCAGGTCGCTGCGGCGCCGAATTCCGAGACGTCACTGGTGCACTTGCGATCCAGATGTGTGTAACCGCCGTCGACGTAGATGATCTGCCCGGTCGTGTGACTGGAGCGTCCTGAGGCGAGGAAGACGACCATGCTGGCCAGCTCGTCGATGGTGGTGAAGCGGTGTTCCAGCGGGATGAGCTTTTCAACGGCAGCGCGTGCGGCCTGAGGATCCGGCATCGCTGCGAGGCAGCGTTCGTACAGTGGTGTCCATGTTTCTGCTGGAAGCACCGCGTTGACGCGGACACCGGCGGGGGCCAGCTCCACCGCCCATTCACGGGTCAGTCCGTTGATGCCGCCTTTGGAGGCCGCATAACCGGACGTGCCGCCCTGCCCTGTTTCGCAGACTTTGGAGCCGATATTCACGATGCATCCGCGGGAGCGACGCAGGTGGGGGGCCGCGTAGTGTGCCATCGCGTAGTAGTGAATCAGATTGCGCTGCAGCGATTGAACAAAGGCCGCAGGGCCCGCATCAAGGCCAGCGCCGTCATTTACGCCCGCATTATTGACGAGGATGTCAAGGCGTCCGAATGTTTCGATCGTCTGCTGAACTGCGCGTTCGCAGACCGCAACATCCGTGAGATCGCCCTGAACAAACAGCAATCGTGAGGCCACGTCCGGGCTCTCTGCGTCAGACACTGCGGCATCCGGGGGGCTGCGGTTGACGTTCACCACCCTGGCGCCCTCGGCCAGCAGTTGCTGCACAATTCCCAGGCCGATGCCCCGTGAGCCTCCGGTGACAACAGCGACTTTTCCCTGAAGATCCAGATTCATGCGACGTATGATCCCTCAGAATTGAACAGCACCTGCCCGCAGTGACTTGCGACCCCGGTCGTGTTCAACCTACCAACCCCTGTCCCGAGGGTCAATCGGCGGGACCGCGGATTCAGAAGAGCAGGGATCTACAGCCACACGAGGGACAGGGGAACCGTCACTAACCGCGATTCCTCGCCTTCTCGAAAACGCAGCAGCAGCAACCCCTGAACAATCCCTTCGTCCGGTAGCTCACGCACGCCGATCATGGCCGAATACTCTGATTCCGGGGCATCCAATGTGGTCTGACTTCTGGTGGTGCTTGGCGACAACTGCGGTGGCCAGCAGTCTGAGCGTTCGAGGGTCCATGACGCCGGAACTGTCACGCGGATGTCGGTTCCTGCGGAGAGTTCGGGCTGGTTTCGCTGAATCACCACGCGTCCCAGTTCCGGCACCGCCCGCACAACTGGCTGTTCAGATTTCAGAGGGCGCCCAACGATGACAGGAACCTGCAGTGCCGGGTAGTCCGGATCATCTGTTTTCAGCGTGATCAGCCCCCGATGTTGTCCAGGCGGAAGTCCCTCAGCAAACCGGACATTGACCCGAGTCTGACTGAGTTCTTCCCCGGTTGACTGCCCTGCCAGAGCGGCCTGAATAAAGTCTGGCGCTGCCTGCAGTTCCCGTATTCGCAGTGGCTTCTGCCCACGTCCCGGGCGGAAGTCTGAAATGGTGACGGCATAGTCACTGGCGGACGGAGAGTCTCCAATAACCATGAGCACCCTTGGTTCGATGAGCAGTTTCTTTTCCGGCAGTCGGAGCTTCCATGTCAGTGTCACTTCACGTGGTTGCGGATCCTCGTAGCGGACCGTCAACAGGTATTCGCGCAGGCCGGCGGGTTCATTGGCTGTGCGGATGGGCAGCGTGATCCGGCCAGTTTCTCCGGGCGGGATTTCTCGTGTGGAAATGGAGGGAGACAGGCAGCCGCAGCTGGGTTTGAGTTCTGTGATGCGGACGGCGGAGGTGCCTTTGTTTCGAAAATAGAATTCCTCACTGATCACCGGTTTGGATTCTGCGGTGATATGGCTGCGATCGGCGAGATAGCTTTCGAAGACGAGGGCCGGGCGATCACCGGTGACAGTCAGAGGGGGACCGGTCTCGGACGTCCACTGGCTGACGGCTGATCCCAGGCAGGGCAGCAGCAGGAGCAGGATCAGGGCGCGCGAGACACGGGTGGAAGCCGACGACTGTTCTGGCTGTGCGGGGGTGGTGAGTGGGGTGTCCATGGTGTGTGGGCCTCCGTGAGTTTCTGACCGTTCTCCGGAATGTGCTTCCGGAATGCGCCGGTATTCGTGAGCTGAGCGCAATCTGAGCCGGGCAGACTTCTGCCTGCTGAATTTCACTGAACACTGCAGCCAGCGTAGTTTCGCTGGAAACCGGGGCTCTGAGAACAGCAGATTGTCGTGGGTCAACAGAATTCCGCGGCGAATTCTCCGGAAAAGAGACCTGACCCCTTTTTTGTTATTCCTTTTCGAAACATGGTGAAGCTGCTACCATGCACAGAGAGCCCGGTTTCGCAGTCCGCAGACAGGTTTTCCGTCGCATCCACAGCCTGTTGTTGCAGTTTCATGGAGTCCGATGACGTGCAGCAGCCTCTTTCCTGTGGTTTCCTGATCCTGCGTGGCCAACCGGTGGATTCTTTCCTGCTGATGCGACATCCGCGTCGCTGGGACTTGCCGAAAGGGCATCTGGACGAGGGCGAGACGGAGATCCAGTGTGCGCTGCGTGAGCTGCACGAGGAAACGGGCATTCCTGCGGATGCAGTCGAAATTGACCCGGATTTTCAGTACGAAAATCGCTACATGGTGAATCAGAAACGCTATGGTGGCAAAGGTTTGATTGAAAAACGGCTCCTGATTTTCCTGGGGCATCTGACGCGCCCCATTCGGATTGTGATCACAGAGCACGATGACTATCGCTGGTTTGACTGGAATCCGCCGCACCATGTTCAGGAATGGACCATTGATCCGCTGCTGCACGCAGTTCACGAGCACCTGAAGCGCAAGGGAACGATGTAGTTTTCCGGGGGAATTTTCCGAAGTCATTCCCCGGGAAATCCGTCGCTCCCCTGCTGAATTTATTCGCGTGATTGTCGCTGCGTCTGCAAAAAGGCGATCAGATCCCGAAACTCAGGCACTGTCAGGGTTTCCCCGAAATTTGCCGGCATCGGGCTGGCGGTTGACGACTTTCGTTCCTCAACCTCAGACAGGTTCAGGATCGTTTCCTTTGCCTGACTGTCCGTCAGGCTGAGTCGATCCTGTTCCAGTTCCTTCACCAGGCCGCTCAGAGCTTTTCCATCGACTGTCACAACCGTTGTCGTGCGAAATGCGACGTCCACATTGCGATTGGGGGCCAGCACGTCTTCCAGCATTCGCTGCAGGCCGCGATTGGCGATGCCGTCAAGATTGGGGCCCACCTGCCGACCTTCTCCACCTAACTGGTGGCAGACCTGACAGTTCTTTCGGAACAGCTCTTTTCCTGTGTCCACATTGCCCTGAGTTTCTTCCACCTGGCGTCGACGCTCGGCCAGCAGCGTCTCGACGGTCGCGTCTTCATTCGGCAGCTTGCTGAGCATGTCTGTCAACCGCTGCTTTGCCGGGGCGGACGCGATGGCCAGCAGTCGCTGCTGGATGGAAGGACGCAGCAGCAGCCGCGCAGAGGCTCGCCCGCCTTCCATGAGAGATGTGAGGAGCTCTGCCCCGTCTGCGCTACTGGCCAGTTGTTCGGCGAGTAATGTCTGCTCGGACGCCGTTGCCACGTAAAAGGCGTTGCTGAGTACCTGCTGCGTCTCGACATTTCCGGAGTTCGTGAAGACATCACGAATGTCAGCAATCAGCGCGTCGCTGGCTGCGGGCATGGTCGGAACAAGTGCGAGTGTCAGCTGTACGGAATCGTTTTGTATACGTGCCAGTGCTGTGGCAAACAGGCTCAGATCCTGTCGTGAAGTCTGAGGTGCAGCGACCAGACTCTGCAGGGCCGCCTGAAATTCGTTCAGCTGAAAGTCGGCGATCAGCGCCGCGGCGCGGGCCAGACGACTGGAACGATCCGAGGGGTTGAGCCCAGCTTCGGAGAAACGCCCCACAGCCAGCCATGCATAGGCCGTGGCAGAGTCGCCGTCGACCAGTTCAAGGACAACCGGCTGACCGACGTATTCCTCGAGAGTCCATTCGACCATCTGAGCCACATCATTTCGGGGCGGCGGTGTTTCTTTGAGCAACTTGCCGGTGACGTGATCCCGCAGCTTAACGCTGTTGGCTTGTTTCAGTGGGGCATCAGGAATCCCATCGTGTCCGGCAATGAAGAAGGAGAGGCTTCGGGGGGCGGGAAAGGCGGCGGATTTCCAGATCCCGGTTCGAGATTCTCCAGCTTCGAAACTGCTGAACAGAGTGGCATTGGTGACCCCATCCTGACAACGCCGAGATTGCGTGGTTCCCCAGCAGACGGTCGCCTGGGAAGTGGTCGGGTGTGGGATGGCATTCCAGGGCACTGCAGGGAAGGACTGGAGTGCGGTGAGATCCTGCGGGTTGGACATCTGCAGCAGATTCAGCACGATCTCCGTCGCCCAGTTGCGCACCGAGGCAGGTGTTTTTTCGCCCCGCTGCGTAAAGCCGCGAGCCATCGAAGTCAGCAGTTCCACCTGCCGCTCCGGTTGATTCTGAAACTGAGTCCGGATTGTCATCACCACGTGATCGGCTGTTTCCGGCGCGACCCAGGCCGCGGCATACTGGAGGTACTCGGGAAGTCGCTGCGGCTGAAAGGCGGCGACGACGCCCAGATGCTGCGCCACGAATGCTGCACCGGCCGGCGATTTGACCGCAAGGCAGATGTCGGCCGTATCGGCGATGTCAGGGCGAGTCCGCAGTCCGGCGGTGAAGTTTTTCAGCCACGATTCCTGAAGCAGGTGGTCACGCAGGGCGATCCGCAGTGCGTGTCGGAGGTGCACGTCCCCCAGTTCAGTCGTCTGCCAGGCGCGCAGCAGTGGGCCGAGCAGTGCTTCGGTGCGATGGATCGAGGCGGCTGCGGCGGTGGCGCGACGGACGAGTGGAGATTCGTCAGCAAGCCCGCGGCGAAGCAGCGACACGACGGACGCGGATTCGTCAGCGGACATCGGCATCTCACGCAGCGCACGATAAACATGCACCCGGACAGTTTCGTCCGCGTCTTCTGCCAGGCGCTGCAGTTCTGTCATACTGAGTTGCTGCAGAGTGGCAAGGGTCCGGAGACTGAACTGTCGCAGTGCCGGCGAATCAGCAGTCAGCGCGTCGCGGATCTGAGTTCCGGTGGTGGTGGCATCCTGATCGAGGAATCTGTCACGTGCCAGACGTCGTGCCGGGAGTGGTCCCCGCTGAATCAGTTCCAGCAGTCCGGATGTCGACAACGCGGTCAGATCCGGTCCATAGCCTGACGGTCCCTGCAGTCCGGTGGTGTCGGCCTGTGACCACGAGACGCGCCAGATGCGGCCACGAAATCGATCGCGCCCGGGATGTTTCAGATCCACTTCGTAATGACCGATGATTCGATTGTAGAAGTCGGCAATGTAGAGCGCCCCATCGGGACCGGCGACCAGATCGACCGGTCGAAACCAGGGGTCAGAACTGCTGACGAGGTCAGGTTGTTCCACCGCGCGAACGCTGGAGCCTCGTCGCTGAAGGCGATTCTGATTGACGCGTGAGGTCATCACGTTGCCGTCGAAAGTGCTCTGCGCGTAGTCGGCGGGGAACAGTGTTTCCGCGCCAAGGGCCAGTGCGGCGATGGCCGTGGAACCGTGCAGGTGATCCATCACATTCGGCACATAGCCCAGTCCATCGTGAGGGCGGCCGAAACTGTCATAACAGCCACCGGGCAGCAGCAGAGTGACCGGTTTGGTGTGACAGTCTGCGGTGTAGATGTCACCGAAGGAATCGATGGCCATTCCGAAGGGGTTGACCTGTCCCTGGGTATACAGTTCGATTCGCGAGCCGTCCGGGCGAAAGCGAAACGTGTTGCCGGAGGTCAGTGTGACTTTGTGGCCATCGCGGCCCGCAACTTCTGAACGATTGTTGAAGCCGTGGCAGGCATAGATCCAGCCATCATCTCCGCGGCGGAAGGCATTGCACATGCCGTGTGTGTCGCGTGTGGTATCGAAGGGGCCATACAGGACTTCGCGGTGGTCACAGACGTTGTCGCCATCCGTGTCCCGCAGCAGCCAGATATTGGGAATGCTGAAGCAGATGACACCATCCTGCCACGGGAGCAGACCAATGGGGATATTCAGTTTGTCAGCGAAGACGGTGACCTTGTCCGCGAGTGCATCGCCGTTGGTGTCCTCCAGAATCCGAATGGAATCCCGGGGTGTTGCGTCAGCGGCTGCGGCGAAGGGGTATTCTTCTGAACTGCTCACCCAGAGCCGACCTCGCCCATCGAAAGCCAGATTCATCGGCTTGGCGATCTGCGGTTCACTGGCAACCAGTTGAATGCGAAAGCCCTCGGGAAGCTGAAACGACTTTTGCTGTTGGGCGGCCGTGACCGGTTCGGTGGTGCGGACACCCAGTGCGAACGGATCTTCCGGTGGTGTCTGAGCCGAGACCAGACACGGAGCAACGAACAGACAGGCTGCAGCAAACATCCACCACAGTTTCATCGAAGGCATCCGCTCTCAGAGACTTTAGACGACATCAGACATCTTCGGGAACAACAGACCGGACGAAGCACAACGGCCGGGTGTCCTGTTGAAGACTTCGGCGACGGACTGGTTTTGATCACACCACCGCAGCTCACCCCGCCGATATGGGACGGGGTGGTTGGAGGGGATCACTTTTGGGCAGCCGTTTCAAGGAAGACCACGATCGAGGGATTTCCAACGGGTGTGTACTGACCGGTAAACCGGAGTGCTCCGGTCTCGCGATTGACAGCGAAGACCGTGACGTTGTCGGCTCGCTGGTTGCAGCAGTACAGAAAGTTACCGGTGGGATCGAAGGTGAAGCTGCGCGGGTAATTGCCACGGGTCCACTCGTTTCCGATCTGCTGCAGGGTACCGTTATCACCGACTGCAAAGATGCCAATGCTGTCGTGCAGTCGATTGCCGCCGTAGACAAATCGTCCATCGGAAGACACGAGGATTTCTGAGCAGAAATTGCTGCCGGCGTAGCCATCCGGAAGGCTGGGCACGGTCTGTCGGGCCGTCAGACGGCCGGAGTCCGCCTGGTAATCAAACAGCACGATGGTGGAGCCTTCTTCCTGAATGGAATAGAACCAGCGGCCATTGGGATGAAAATGGAAATGTCTGGGGCCGTCGCCCGGCGGTAGAGTGACCCAGGGCTGTTCGGCCGGGCTGAGCAATCCTTTTTGGGCATCAAAGCGCCAGACGTAAATGCGATCCTGTCCCAGATCCACGTGCAGGACAAACCGACCTGACGGATCGGCCTGAATCATGTGGGCATGCGTACGATCGTGTCCGCTGAAGGCGAAGCTTCCGGGAGGGGCGTGGACGGCTCGGGTTGGGCCGATGTGACCTTCGGCCTGCTTCACGTCGGAGGCAGGGCCCAGTTGTCCATCGTCCAGAACAGGCAGGACAGCGACGGAACCGCCGAAGTAGTTGGCGACCAGCAGAAAGCGGCCACTGGGGTGCAGACTGACGTAGGTGGGACCGGCGCCTCCGGCGCGAACGGTGTTCAGCAATCGCAGTGAGCCATCTGCGCGGTTGATGGCAAAGGCACTGACGGTGCCCTGCCCATCATCTCCGGCTTTATCGGTTTCGTTGGCGGAGTACAAATGGGTGCCGGCCGCATTGATCGTGAGGCAGCTGGGGCTGGTGCCCAGCGGGTAAACGCCGGCGGCCTGCAGAGCGCCCGTGGTTCGATCCACTCGGAAGATATGAATGCCCCGGCCATTTCCCGGTGGCAGATCGACCTGAGTCGGGAGCACATCCTGCAGTGGTGAGCTGAAGGTTCCAACATAGGCAAACAGCGGTGCATCATCCGGCTGTGTCGGAACGGCGGCGGCCAGAGCCCGAGGCAATGCCATTGCGCTGGTGGTGAGGATGGCGGATTGTGTCAGAAAATTTCGGCGAGAAGGCTGGCTGGCAGACATTGTGGTTGAATCCAGGGAGGAGGTGGGTGTCGGGAAAGTGGGGTTTCAGAAAAAGGGCTTCAGAAAAGGGGCTTCAGAAAAGGGGCTTCAGAAAAGGGGTCAGGAACCAATAGTGCA
>CAIYBH010000139.1 GCA_903924405.1 uncultured Planctomycetaceae bacterium
CCTCGACTGCACTTCCGAGGCCTGGCTGGATCTGGTCACCAATTTCCGTCGACGATTCCGCACAGAAGCCGGAAAACCAGACACTCTCAAGTCTGTCTCCACACTAAGACGAAGGTGCCGCATAGGGAACCACGGTCCCGGATAACACCCAATGGCTGACAACCATTTCGGGCTCAGATCACCAGTTGAGGACTCGCTCTATGCGGAGCAAGTGTTCTCGAAGTCGCACGCCTGCAGATTGTGGCTGACGACACGCAAACAGCCTCAGGCTGCTCGTCGCTGCACTCCCCCGCAAAACACTCGTGATGAACGTCTGCAAACGAGTGCTAACTTTGAAAAGCAGCTTGCCCATGCACATGGCCAGGAGCGTCACAACTGCAGCAGTTTTGACAACTTACCCAGAGCCGCAGCGGCTGTTTTCGTGACCCCAAACGGGGGTGCCAATGGAAAAGGGGGCTGCCAATTCGCAAGCCCCCCAAGGCACCACGATCAGTAGATCGAATTACTTATTTTGAGTTTGGGGCTGCACCAGCTGTGCTGGTCGTTGTCGCAACTGGTTTGGCATCGGGCACGGCCTTCGGCTTGTTGACCATGACCGTTGCCATGCCTGTTGCCGCAAGAGCCAAACCGACGTAGAAGAGCAGTCCCGGAGCTTCAAACTTTTTGCCGTGAGCGAAGATGGTGATCGACGCAATCGTGTTGATGATGGGGGCTCCGGCGAATACCAGGGGAGCAACAACCAGAGGCCCAACAACGGGACCAACCGAGGCCACGGCATCGCGTGTGGCGAAAATCACGCAGAGGGCCCCTACTGCCCCAGAGACGCCGGCGAGAATGCCCGACAGCACGCTGGGACCAAACCAATTCAGTTTGGAGACATCCTTCGCCGTCGGGTCACTCTTCAGCAGGAAAATAAAGATCCCCGGAACGAGCACTGCCACGAGGAAGTAGGCCACACCAACCATCAGAAAGGCCCGGAGATTGCTTCCCAGTTTTGCAGTCGCGTCGTGGACCATAGGCACATAAATCCCCCAGGACAACGCCGCACCGCTGACAAATGCCCAGACCGTCCACTTGATATCGCCCATCTGAATACTTCTCCCGGTGACAAAAACAAAAACCAGTGACGCTGAAAGACACCAGATCCCGCATCACAACAGAGCCCGATCCACCAACACACAGGTGCAACGCCCCGAGCAGCATCCTGCACAGCGAAGGTGCAACCTTCAAGACGCCACACAGCCCGAGGGCCAACAGAAACTGTCAGACCGACAATCCGCCCAGAGCCCACCGCTGCAACCCTGATTCACTCGTTACCGATCCACAAGGTGCATATCAGCAACGCTCAGGCGAAACTGCCGATGACGGTGTGCATTCTTACCAAATCATGGCGACTTCCAACCCCGCCGTGTGGGCCATACCCGGACTTCTCACAGGAAACAATCAGACGCCCCGCACCAACCTCCGCCAGATCGACCCGCCAATCGTCACATGAACGAGAACGATGTTCCTGCAACGTGGCTGACAGGATTTTGCAGCAGACCGGACAGTGTGCGGGCTGTATCCGACTTAAGAGAAGTCGCAGCGCCGCAATCTTCTGCACTATCGCCGGCGCATGAAAAAGCCCTTCGGTGGATGAGGCTGGGTACAGTGTGGGGACTGAACTTTTGAGGAAACTGGGGAGGCTGCAGCGGCTGGGTCACCGAAAACAGCGAGTGATCTCTTCGTTCAACACTGGCCACATCCACCGAAGGGCGACTGGGTTTCAAATGAGAGAGCACTTCGTGTGCCACGCATAAATTTTTCTCTGAACTCAGCATTCCTCCACATTCGGCACGTGAAACTCAGAAAAAAACAGCATAAAAACTGGGATTCATCAGCAGCCGACGCTGTGATTTCGGCGCCGAAAGATCCGGTCAATTGCCATTCAGCGCCGAACCGTTATCATTCGGTCACCGACTCGGCGCTGAAAACTTCTTCAGATAAACACCTCCCATGCGACATTGGCTTCAGTCATCACCGAAATCAAACACCGACCAGCGTTCGGTTGTGGCGGCGTTTCTCGGACTGATCGTCGCATACTGTGTGGTTGTGCTTTGGTTTGTCGCGACGTTTCCTGACGTGGGAATTCGCTGTCTATTACCGGACACCAATCAGCTGGGGGTCGGCGTTGAGATTCAGCAATACCTGGACGTGGACGACGGTATCACAGACCCGGCGCCGAAGGCCGGTGATCGATTGCTCAGCCTGAATGGTCAAAAGTTGTCGACGTTTCTCGACTTTGTCCGTGCTTTACAGGGGCTGAGATTCGCCAAGGTTGCTCCGGGAGGCCAACTAGCGCCCGGGTCTGATCCAGGCGAGTTACGCGTTCCTCCATTAGTAGAGATTTATTCCAGAGATCCCACGCAACCGTCGGCTCGCTTCGTGGAGGTGGAGTACCAACGGGCTGAAACTGAGCAGGGGAAGCCCAGTCTGATTCAACGCACCTATTTACCGGTGCGTCCGGTGAGCATGATGGAGATTGCCCTGACGATTGTCTGGTTCGCCTGTCAGTTGACGATCCTTGGGTTTGCTGTCACAGCTTACTGGTACCGTCCCTTCGACCGAGTCAGCCACGCCTTTTGCCTGATGTGTAGTGCCTCCATGGGGGCTTTTGTGCCTGGTTTTCATTGGTGGATGCTGCCCGCCAGTCCCTTGCTGAACCTGCCCTTCATCTTTTGCGCCGGCTTGCTCCCGGCACTCGTGCTGAACTTCTTCCTCGTCTTTCCGCGGGAATCAGAGGTTGTTCGGAATTGGCGTCGTGGAGTCTGGTTTGCCGTCTATCTGCCGGCAGGCATCATGAGCCTGCTGATCGCAATAACGTACTGGACAGGCTGGGCACTCAACGGCACCCTCGCGACAGGGCCATTGACCGCGATGCAGAAACTGTCTGCGGTCTCACAGATGATTTTTCAGGGGACCATTTCCGAGGTGGCTCCGCCAACCTCTGCAACAACTCTGCTGTACACACTGCGTTTGCTTGTGCAGGTTGCCATCGGCCTCGCGTCTCTGTATTTCGGACTGACCGTGGTTCGGTTGGCCTCAAGTTTGCTGAAGAGTGACACTCCGCGCGAACGTCGTCAGGTTGTCACCGTGTTGAGTGCGGCACTACTCGCGACGGTGCCAATTGGTTACACGCTTTTTCTGGCATTTTTTCGTACCGTCGAATTCGCGCTCGGTCGTGCTCAACTGCCGATGTTTACCGCCAGCATGCTCTTTATGGCGGCGTATTCTCATGGCATGCTGCGCGACCGCCTGATGCTTGCCGAGGATGTGGACGATCGCAGTCGACGCTATATTGGAATGTCTGTCCTTGTTTCCAGCGGATTTGCCGTCTTCCTCGCGCTTGGATGCATGCTGGCCCATTCATGGAGCCAGCCACTGAACTCGTCAACAACGCAGCAGATTTCACTGTTCCTGATCCTGTTGCTCGCGGCGGGCTTAAGCTTGTGGGGGCGAGATCGCCTGCAGTCTGCACTGGATCGACGGTTTTTCAGTGAGAAGTACCAACTCGATCGAGCAATGCAGCAGTTGAATCGCTCGGCCGCCTGCCTTGCAGAGCCCTCAGCGATGGCCGAAATGACGTTGAAGACGTGTGAGGACGTCATTGCGTCTTCGTGGGCTCTGATGTACGTTCGGGACGGCCAGGGGACATTTCGCCTGATCGGCAGCCGTTCCGCTCCGCAGGTACCATCTCAGCTACCGCCGGAATTGCCGCAGGGTACCAATGTCCAGCCGGTAGTCGTGCCTCGCCTGCCATCAGCCAATCGCGAGTCTATGGATGCGGTGCAACGTTTGCTGCATGAGTTTCGAGCGGAACTGCTTTGTCGGCTGGAGGGTGAAGATGGGTTGCACGGGGTGATTCTGCTGGGACGTCGTCGAAACGGAGCCATCTACACGGCAGAGGACTTTGCGTTTCTGCAGGCCATGGCACGAATGAGCGTCCTCGCTCTTCACAGTTCCAGAACCAACCAAACCATGGCTCGCCTGAACGCCGAACTCAAAACAAAGATGGAGAGTATTTCGGAGCAGCAGCGACAACTGGCAGCACTACGAGCCGAGTTGAAGATATTGCAGCAGGAAGCCGGACAATTCCCGGTCACGCTGACTGACAATCAACTGGATCTTGAAGGGGTAAGAGGAAGCAGTCTCGCTCTGCAGCAGGTTCTCACACAGGTTCGAAAAGTTGCTCGCAGCAACTCAAATGTGCTGATTCGCGGAGAGAGTGGCACGGGTAAGGAACTACTGGCTCGTGTAATCCATCGAAATAGTGACCGGGCAACTGCCAGTTTGATCTGCGTCAATTGCGCAGCATTGTCGCCGTCACTTCTGGAGAGCGAACTTTTCGGCCACGTGAAAGGTGCCTTCACCGGGGCTCACGCAGATAAGCCGGGGCGATTTCAGGCGGCCCACGGAGGAACTCTGTTTCTGGATGAAATCGGTGACGTCTCACTGGAAACTCAGGTCAAGCTGCTCCGAGTCCTGCAGGAACGACGGCTTGAACCCGTGGGAAGCGATACAAGTGTCGACGTGGATGTCAGACTGATTGCCGCCACAAACCGAAATCTCGAAGAACTCATGACAAAAGGACAGTTCCGGGAAGACTTATTCTACCGGCTCAACGTCGTCACCCTGACTCTTCCGCCGCTGCGAGATCGTGCTGCAGACCTCGCAGAACTGATCTTCTTCTTCCTCAGTCGCGCTGCCAGCAAGACCCGGAAACAGATCCGACAAATTGAACCTGCGGCCCTTGATGCGTTGGAATCGTACAGCTGGCCGGGGAATATTCGCGAGCTGGAAAATGTCATTGAACGCGCTGTCGTACTTGCGGACAGCGATATTGTGACGGTTGACGATCTTCCTGAACACCTGCGCCCCGGCCGCAACACTCCTCCGCTCGTTCGCAGAGAACGGATGCCGAAATCAGGAGTGCCCGTTCGGAGTGTTGTTCGCAAACTGCCTGGTTCAACGACGCCCCAGGCTGCACCAATGGGATCTCCGATCGATGAAGAACAGATGTTGCGGGAGGCCCTGAGTCAGGCCGCAGGAAACAAGGCCGTTGCGGCCAGAAATCTCAACCTTCCCCGCAGCACATTCTTCAGCAAATGTCGGAAATATGGCATTACCTGAAAGGCGACGCACTCCTCACAAAGTGCTGCATTCCCGTTCACGACCTTGACTTCGCCTCAGGCCGATTTCGGGAGCGAAAGCTGACAAGCCATTCGTATCGACTCCAGCATGCCCGCCTCGCAGGCCGGAGTCTGACGGTTCCATGCCCGATCGAATGCCGTTCCATGCGTGGGACTGGTTCGAATGAGTGGCAGCCCGAGAGTGATATTAATTGCCGCGTCGAACCCGAGCAGTTTCACCGGGATATGCCCCTGGTCATGATACATGGCAACCACGCCATCAAATTCCCCAAGCACAGCTCGACGAATCAGAGTGTCGACCGGCAGGGGGCCATGCACGTTGCAGCGTCGTGTACAATGATCAACCGCAGGTGCGATGACATGAGATTCTTCATTTCCGAAAAGTCCATGCTCGCCGCCGTGCGGATTCAGGGCACACACGGCAATGGATCTGCGTGAACAGCCGGCACGTCGCAGAAATACATCCAGCAGTTCAATCTTTTCAACAATTCCCGCGGTTGTCAGTTGCCCGGGCACACTGGCGAGGGACGTATGCAGTGTTACATGAGCGATGCTTAACCCGGACAGGCCCGATCCAACGAGGGAACCAGCGGTGTTGCCGGTACGCCCGAGCAGTTGACGAACGGGCTGCAACGCGGTTTCAGGAAGATGCAGCATCATGGCAAATTCCTGCACACCACATCGTTGTGCAAGGATTTCCGTGTGGCCGGGAAAATGATGCCCGGCAAGGTGCAGTGATTCTTTATTCAGGGGAGCAGTGACAATTCCGTCTGTACATCCCGCGAGCGTCAGATCGATCGCCAGGTTCAAACACTGAAACGCCGCATCACCCGCAGCCGCACTGACCTGACAACGCGGAGCAGTTAATGCCGATGGATCAGCCGGATTGCAGACCGGAATCCCGCCGGACTCCCGAATTCGACAGACGTCCTGACGAAATGCCGCCGGATCTTTTACTGACGCGTGCATCAACCGGAAATTCAGTTCGCAAGCGATCAATTCGGCGGCTTGCTGAAAAACTTCCGGGGGGCCAATCAGAACTGGCACGACATGACTCGGGAATCCGGCTGAACACAATGACCGGACGATGACCTCCGGGCCGATCCCCGCGATGTCACCTGCAGTGATTGCCAGCAGTTGTCTTATCACCTTTTCGCTCCAGAGAGGCAGTCGGCTTCGACAGAGACTGGGTTAATGATCAACAAGCAGCAACTGATCCGCACGAAATACGGGACCTTCCACGCAGGTACGCCGATAATCCCACTCGTTCTCGCCGACACGCACACGTGTCACGCAGCTGAAACAGGCTCCAAAACCGCAAGCCATCGGAGTTTCGAGTGACAACCAGCAGGGGACATCGGCATCGGCACAGATTTCGGCAGCAGCCTTCATCATGGGCTCAGGTCCACAGCAGTAAACATGAACTCCGCTCTTTTTTTGCTGCAAATGATTTCTCAGCAGCGACGTGACATAACCATGCAGCCCACAGGAACCATCATCTGTGGCAATCTCCAGCTCCAGTCCAGGCAACCGGAAATCATCAAGCCCCGCCAGCCACGCCTTTGAACGCACTCCGTAACAGAGCGTTACGCGCGAGGGACGAACCGGAGTACTTCTGGGAGGATTTCCAAATTCTGCCAACCCCAGCGCCTCTTTAGCCACGCCGAGAAATGGCGTCTGGCCGATCCCCCCGGCAACACACAGCAGGTGCTCACAGTCAGCAACTGGAAAACCGTTGCCCAGAGGTCCCCATAGACTGACCTGCTGTCCTGCCACCCAGTGGCTCATCAGAGTGGTCATCTTACCAATTCGGACGAACGCAAATTCCACGGCTACGGGCCGACCAGCATCGTCCCGACAGACGTCATACAGTGCAAACGGTCGCCCAAGCAGCGGATCACTTCCACTTAATGGTCGGATCATAAAAAACTGCCCCGGCAGAATCGTCTCTGCCAGCACTGGGCACTCAATTCGCACGGCCCAGGTGTCACGAGCCAGGGAACGCACCTGAGACACCGTGGCAGTAAACTGGCGAGCACACGCGGACATTCCGGGCAAACAGGTCGTCTCCGATGTCATCTATTCCTCCACATGATCCAGCCACTGCTCAAATACAACGACGTCGATGGTCAACAGATATTCTCGAACATGAATCGCCGTGGTGACAGCCCGGGCACAGTTGTTTTGCGACGAATTTTCAGGAATCGTGTTCGCTGCCGGGAAAAACGGCTGCGGATTCGCAACAGCCCCCGGCATCCGCTCGCACTTCGCAAACTAAGATGCCCACCTCTGAAATCAGAAGGCCGATCGAGTCAGATTTTCTTTGCAGGAATCGTGACCAGAAACTCGGTTCCACCTGAATCTGAGCGGATCAGTTCAATATCGCCCGCGAGCGACTGGCGAGTGATGTGGCGGCAGACAAACAGCCCCAGTCCGGTGCCATGGTCCTTCGTCGTAAAATAGGGTTGAAAGATCTGTCGCTGAGCCTCTGCCGTAATTCCATGACCTTCGTCACGTACCCGAATCCCGATCCGTTCAGGAAGGCTTCCGGATGCAGGTATCAGCTCCGTCACAATCTGCATGGCGGCGCCCTCATTCATGGCATCCAGTGCGTTGAGAATCAGATTCAGCATGACCTGGACCAGTTGATCATAAACCGTACGAATATTGGGCAAGCCCGCAGCAAAGTCGGTGGTTACCGACTTGCCTTTCCAGCGTTTGTAGTACTTTGCGATGTTAAGGGCATCATTGATTGCCGCATGGACATCCACCGAGGATTGTTGCTGACTTGCCGGTCGACTGAAACTGGTGAGCTCCCTCAGTGTACGCTGGATGCGCTGCAACTGCCCATCCACCATGTCCAGTCGCTCCCGGACATACTCGTCCGTGTTCTTGCGGCTCAGCATCTGCACGATAGAACTGATTGATGCAAGCGGGTTCCCGACTTCATGCGCAATCCCCGCGGCCAGCAGGCCAAATGCAGCCTGTTTTTCCTGCTGCACCAGCATCGCCTGTGACTCCTGAAGTTCCTTGGATCTGGCAGCTATTCGGCGTTCCAGATGCTGCTGATTGGACTTCAGTTCCTCATTCAGGATCGCCAGCCTCTGACCAGCCTTTTTCAGCAATCCTGTGAGTGCAATGATGGCCCATGCCCCCCAACCCAGAAAAACGAGAGTCAGAATAACAGTCACGACATCGTGCTGAGTCTGTGTTGCCTCGTGAACTTCCGAGGGCACGCGCTGACTACCGTAAAGCCCCAGCAGGGAGTAGCTGATGGAATGCAGGCAGAAGGTCGTAAACGTCAGCGATGGAGAATGACGAATCGCGCAGACCAGCAGGGAAAGAAAGTAGTAGAATCGGAAGGGACTGGTCACACCTTCGTCGAAATGACAGAGCAGGCCAATAAAGAGCGCTTCCATGACCGAAATCCCGACTCGGTAGTTCGTCAGCAGAAGCTTTCCTTTCCAGCTGGCCAGTGTGTCCACCAGCGCGTAAGCCGCTCCCAGCGTCAGCATCGCATTGAGCTCGGGGGGACTTCCGTCCCGAGTCCCGAAATTTACGTACAGGTAGCCGACACACAGCCCAAACCAGCGAATCCTGACAGTTATCGACTCCGCTTCTGACTCACGTCCAACCGGATCAAATAACCGCCCGGAAGCGGCAGCTTTCAGACTTGCTGGAAGCCTGAGGATCGCTGACGGAGAATCTCCGGATGATTTTGTACCAGCACGACTTGTCTCCGTTGAACTCATGATTCCTGTCCCGAGGGGCATTTCTGCCCCTGTCCGCCTGCGTTTGAATTCTCATGGAAGTCCCAGTGCGGGCCCTGCAAAAAACAGAACCGCTCTGGAAGTGCGACACTCGGGGGCTTCAGTCAACACCACACGCCTGCCACCACCAGTCGTCGATACCCCGTATCGACGACAAAAACAGGCGTCAATCGCGGCATGCCCCGTGCCCCCCTGGTCGATGTCCCTGTCGTATTCTCGGACATAACAGACCTGATGTCACGCAGGATTTGGCCATCAGCAGTTTCTTTCGCGGCTCCGACAGGCATATTCTGCCGCGTTAGTTGAGGTTCAGGCCGGACTATGCCCTCAGGCCCTGACGGCAGGCTCAGACTCCGAACATTCGACGGATTCTGCGAACAAACCAACAAGCACCGTCCGATAATCCTCCTGAGCCCCGATTGATGGGTGCAACTCTGATCTCTGACCTGAGGTTGGGGGCCGGAGCAGTTTCATCGCAATCAACTGAAGACATCACAGGGGCGTGGGGAGCGTATCGAATGGAGAAGGCGGTCAACGTTCTGGCACTTGTCCGCAATGGACACCGATACGTGTTTTTATACGACGACCAGAGCCTTGATACCCTGCGCGCCCAACTTGCGATTTTCGCAGAAGATCCCGAGTTGGATTTCAACTGGCGTGACGCAGCCAATCTGCATGATCGACTGCTCAGCCTCGGGGAAAACTACTCCTGCTCGGAAATCGAGGACTTCCCGACCTGTTTCTGACGGTTGCAGACGCAGGCAAGACGTGCGTCATTCCCGCTAAACTGCGGGCCTGATCAGGTTCCGCAACCGCTCCACTCCAGCATTCACCGCCCGGCCGGCATCAGGGCTGACTATGCAAACTGCCATCCGCCGATTCCTGAATTACCTGCATGTTGAAAGAAACTCATCTGCACTGACGGTGAAGTCGTACGCCGACGACCTTTCGCACATTGTGGAGTTTCTGCAGGAACAAACCGGGGGTATCCCCGAACCTGGCCACATTGAGGTGGGCATTCTGAGAAACTACGTGTCCTGGCTGCACGAATGTGGTTACGCCAGAACGACAGTGGCTCGGCGACTGGCCTGCCTTCGGAGTTTTTTTCGCTATTGCAATCGGGAAGGCATCTGCGATCTGAATCCGGCAAAGCCACTCCGTACTCCCCGCACTGGTCGCAAACTCCCGCACTTTCTCACGACCGAACAGATCGGGACATTGCTGACGGCACCGCCGGCCAATCAGCCCGCGGGTATTCGTGATCGGGCAATCCTCGAAACAATGTATTCCGCCGGTCTGCGAGTTTCTGAGTTGGTAGGTCTTGATGTCGGCGACTGGGACCGCAGCGCTGGGATTCTGCGAGTTCTGGGGAAAGGACGCAAAGAGCGTCTCGCCCCCGTCGGAAGCTACGCGACGAAGGCCCTCGACAACTGGATGGAATTCCGCCAGCCAGACGTGAAAGCCCCGGAAAAGCAGCGAGCAGCGATTTTCCTGAATCGCTTCGGCCGACGACTCACCACACGCAGCATTGGGCGACTTCTGGAAACACATATCCAGACCGCCGGGCTCTCAACGCAAACAACTCCGCACACCCTGAGGCACACCTTCGCAACGCACCTGCTTGACGGTGGAGCCGATCTCCGCAGCGTTCAGGAACTTCTGGGGCACAAAAGCCTGACCACAACTCAGATCTATACGCATGTCAGCACGCGTCGGCTCAGGGAGACCTACGAAAAAGCTCACCCGCATGCTTCCCGAAACAAAGCCTCCTGAATTCGGGATCTGCTCAACAGCCGAAAATTCCCGGGGAATTCCTGATTCGCCAGAACCACACAGGTTGTTATAATCCCGCTTTAGGGACGGATCCCGATCGGCTCTTCACCGGATTGACAGGAATGTCTGCTCCAAATCACCTCTCCCTGTACGACCAGTCAGCCCCCGTGGAATACGGGTCACTGCTGCAGTTTTCAGATGACCCAATCGCCTGCATGAGGGGTCTGCATACGAAATATGGTGATCAGGCCGTACTGCAGGATCACGGCCAGCGTCTGGTTTTCGTTTTCTCTCCGGAACTCAACCGCCAGGTGCTTTCGGACAGCCAGATTTTTCAGTCTCAGTTTTTCGCAGTCCGGGGCAGCCGCAATTCCTCACAACGGCGCGTGACGTCAGGTCTGTTGAGTCAGAATGGAAGCGAACATCGAGACACTCGCAGGTCGCTGAAGGATGTCTTTGCCAAAAAGGCACTGCCCGGTTACCACGGGATCATCTGCCGTTTAACCGACGAGTTGACACAGAACTGGCAGACGGGAAGCGGCTGTGATCTGAACTCGGAGATGGTGCAGTTCATGCTCAGAATGACCAGCGCACTGCTCTTCGGTCTGGATGACGTGGAGTTTGCAGAGAAACTGGGACGCCTGATCGATCGCTGGACACATCGAAACCATGAAGTGGGTATGGGAGCGCTCGTTTCTGCCCCTCAGTTTGCCCAGGCCTACGATTCACTGCTGCAACAGGCTGAAGAACTTGAACATTCGATTCGCGAGATGTTTTTACGACATCGAAGTGGACATACCGATGGGCTCAATATCCTCAGCCTGCTTATGGAATCTGCAGCAGGTGAGCAGCATATTTCCGACGATCAGCTCGTTGGGCATGCGACGCTGCTCTTTGCCGCCGCTCACCTGACAACCGCTCACACATTCAGCTGGACGTTGCTCCTGCTGTCGCAACATCCACAAGTGCTTCAAAAACTGAAAACGGAACTGGACACCCACGTTGCGGGAGAGATCCCGAGGCTTGAGGAACTGGAAAACCTGCATTACCTCGATGCCGTCATTCGCGAGAGCATGCGAGTGCTTCCCGCGTCCTCGTACTCGCAAAGAATTACGGCCCAGCCAGTCTCCCTGGGAAATCTGCATCTCAACGCGGGAACCCCCGTCATCTTCAGTCAGTACATCACACACCATCGCCCTGATCTGTACGACCAACCCGACAAGTTTCGTCCGGAACGCTGGCAGTCACTCAACCCGTCACCCTATGCCTATCTGCCATTTGGCGCCGGACCGCGGATGTGCATCGGCGCTCCACTCGCTATGGTGGAAATTCGTACGGCGCTGACGATCATGCTGAAACGCTTTCATTTTCAGATTGAACCCATGAGCACGGTGAATGGGCATGTGATTTCCACGATGCTGGGGCCAACAAGTCCCATTCATGCGACACTGATTCCCACCAATGTTCTTCCCACAACCGTCCCGATCACGGGTTCGATACACTCGCTGGTTGAGCTTCCCGAGCAGGCACGGATCATCTCCCAGCGTCGCGCGGCGTGAAATTCATCGCGTGTGCTCAGCGGCAGTGTCGGCAGGCGTGAGAAGCGTGCGGGAATACTTGCACCGCAAAGTGCGATTCTCCACGGGAAGGTGTGAGCCTGAAACTTCCGTAATCGCGTGGTATCTATCCGGGACCATGGTTCCCTATGCGGCACCTTCGTCGTAGTGCGGAGACAGACTTGAGAGCATCTGGTTTTCCGGCTTCTGTGCGGAATCGTCGACGGAAGTTAGTGACCAGATCCAGCCAGGCCTCGGAAGTGCAGTCGAGGCGTTCCAGAATGGGTTTTAAATCTCCGGAGATCATGCCCGGTTTATCGCGTCGAAACTGTCGACCAGTCCAGTCCAGAAGGTGCAGGTACTGATCCAGCGACATCGGCAGGCAACCCTTATTGCTGGCGCGCCGTAGCGGCTGTGTTTCTGTCGCCTCCGCGCGCTTGCTGTTCA
>CAIYBH010000140.1 GCA_903924405.1 uncultured Planctomycetaceae bacterium
GCCGCGAACGGCCCTGATCACGGATCGTCTGGCGATTCTGCGCGCGATGTCGACAGGCGACAATGCTCATTCCTCCAGCGGGTATTACATGCTGACCGGGCAACCCCATGCGCCGATGAATGCAGAGAATGCGAATCCCGGCTTCCCGAATGATTTCCCCAACATCGGGGCGATGAGTCGGCGATTGTTGTCGCCTCGAGGTCAGTTGCCGGGCGCTGTGCGACTGCCTCACCGTATCTTTAACACTGATGGAAGTGTCTGGCCCGGCCAGGATGCCGGATTTCTTGGACAGGCCGTGGAACCGTGGCTGTTGAATTGTCAGCCGGCCACCGCGGCGGCTCGCATTGACGAATTCAGTCTCAGCAGCGAAGTCAGTGAGCAGCGTCTGCAGCAGCGTCGCCAGTTGCTGCAGAACCTGCGCAGTAGTCTGCCTGCCACCGCCGCAATCACGGCGGAAAACACTTATGACCAGTTGATAGAGAAAGCGTTTGACGTCCTTGGATCGTCTCCGGCGCGGCAGGCGTTTGAGCTGGAGCATGAGTCCGCGGTGACTCGGGATCGCTACGGCCGCAGCCAGTTTGGTCAGAGCGTTCTGATGGGACGACGCCTCGTCGAGGCTGGTGTGTCACTTGTGCAGGTGAACTGGTACCGTGGTCCGGAAGAACCCAGTGATGCGCCCTGCTGGGACAGCCATGCTCGAGAATCTCAGCGATTGAAGGACGTGCTCTGCCCGTCCGCCGATCAGGCGCTGGCGGCGCTGGTGGAGGATCTGACCGAGCGCGGGATGCTCGAGGAAACTCTGGTGGTCGTCATGGCAGAGTTCGGCCGCACGCCACGATTCAATGGAGCGGCCGGGCGGGATCACTGGGGCCATGTCTTTTCCGTAGCCCTTGCCGGCGGCGGTGTTCGTGGTGGTACGGTCTACGGAGCGTCGGATGAAATCGGAGCGTATGCCAAAGAGGGCCGGGTCTCTCCTCAGGATCTGACGGCCACAATCTTTCATTGCCTCGGGCTGGATCCGCACTCCACGATCACGGACACACTGGGGCGTCCGCTGCCAATCAGTCGTGGTGAAGTCATCAGCGAGATTCTGTCCTGAGAACTTCACAAGCGAGTTCGGTCAGCGTCCTCGCTCATTGAGACTCATGCCGAACCACCGACTCAGAATGGCTTCGCCAAGTGCTGTGATTCCGGCGAACACAAACGTGCCCAGCAGAGTCGACACAAAGACGGTGGCATAAAGTTCCGACATGTTCAGTGACGCTGACTTTCGCTGGATCAGTGCCCCAAGACCTGGTGTGCCGGATCCGACAAAGAACTCACCCACAATCGCTCCCACAATCGCACTGCCACTGGAAATGCGAATGCCGGAGATCAGATACGGAAGCGCCGAGGGTACTCGCAGTCGCAACAGTGTTTGCAGGCGTGTGGCACGATTCAGACGAAACAGGTCCAGCAGTGAGGCATCTACCTGCAGCAGTCCAGTCGTTGTGCTGGTGATGATCGGGAACAGGCTCAGAATGGAAGCCACCAGCGAAATGCTTAGAAAGCCCCGTCCCAGTGTGACAATCACAACCGGGGCGATGGCGATGATTGGAACGGTCTGAAGCAAAACGGCATAGGGGTAGAAGGCTCGCCGAATGGCGGAAGACTGCGAAAATGCAAAGGCGATCAGAGTTCCAAGAACAATGCTGATGCTCAGTCCGCAGAAGGCCGCGAACGCCGTGCGACAGACTGCCACAAACAGATCCGTCCGAATCTTCCACAGTGCGGCGCCGACTTCCAGTGGTCCCGGAAACAGGACGGGACTGATGGACCAGACGGTCACTACCAGCTGCCACACGCACAGAAACATTCCAAAGACGGCAAACGGGATCCAGAGTTCCGCCCGCGGACGGCGGACCGGTTGCGAAGAGTCGAGGACGGTACCTGGCGATGTGGAGGGATGTTGCGTCATGAATGAAACAGAGCCGCTGTCAGCTGTTGCAGCGTTTCGAGGAAGTGACTGGAGGTGCGGAATTCGGCAGGCGATGACGATGGCCGATTGATGGTCAGGTCCGTCTGAATCCCCTGAGGTGCAGGCTTCAGTACCAGAACCCGATCGCTGAGAAACGCGGCCTCCTGTAAGTTGTGTGTGACCAGCACAGTGGTCAAGCCACGTGCTTCATGCACCTGACGCAGGTTGTCCTGCAGCTTCATTCTGAGAAAATCATCAACGGCCGCGAAGGGTTCGTCCAGCAGCAGAATAGAGGGATTTCGTACCAGCGCCCGAGCGAGTGACAGTCGCATCTGCATGCCACCGGACATCTCTGCGGGGCGTTTAGCGGCATCATCCCGGCTCAGTCCCACCTGCGTCAGCAGGGAGTAGAGGTCTGTATCTGTCGGGACAGAATGATCCTGTGGAGTGGCACCCAGCTCCAGCGGCAGCCGCAGGTTCTGAATGGCTGTTCGCCAGGGCAGCAGCGACGGCTGCTGAAATACAAATCCGATCCCGGCACCATCAGGCTGCTGAGTGATCTGATCGTTCACTGCAGTTCCATCGGAAGGCACAAGCAACCCCGCCAGAACTCGTAACAGCGTGGATTTTCCGCATCCTGAGGGCCCAACCAGAGTGACAAACTGCCCCTTATTTATCGTCAGCGAAAGATGGCTGAGGATCGGACGGGAGGGCTCATCAAAATGTACCGTGACATCCCGCAGAGTAAAAACTGCTCTGTCAGGATTCATAACGGTTACTTTCTGCCGAACTCATCTTCACGTCCCTGCGAAGAAATCATGCTTTTGGACACCACACTGAACCATCCGAAGACACGCATCTGTGGGACCTGCGGACGTGGTGATCGTAGGCGTTCAGTTGCTGATGGCAACCCCTTGAAGTCCGTGAAGCCCGCGAACGCAGAAAACGGTGCGCAGAAACTGCCGGTCTTTCAGACGGCGAATCCCCCCTTCCGCTGTCATACGGGCTTTTTAGCGTGTGCGAAACAGGTCACTGGTCGCGATGA